>JBKJVX010000106.1:0-48648 GCA_046717065.1 Arthrobacter sp.
CCAGGGTACTCGTCGTCGGCGGCGGGTACGTCGGCCTGTACGTAGCACTCAAACTGCAGAAGAAGATCGCGAATGCCGGTGGCATCGTCACCCTCGTGGATCCACTGCCCTACATGACCTACCAGCCGTTCCTGCCCGAGGTGGCCGGCGGCAACATCGAGGCGCGCCATGCTGTGGTTTCCCACCGCCAGCACCTCAAGCAGACCGAACTGATCCAGGGCCGCGTGACCTCGATCGACCACGCCAACCGCACGGCTGTGGTGGCTCCCGCCGACGGCGGCGCACACTTCGAGGTTCCGTACTTCGACGTTGTGATGGCCGCAGGTGCCATCACCCGCACGTTCCCCATCAAGGGCCTCGCGGACAAGGGCATCGGCCTGAAGACCATCGAGGAAGCTGTTGCCCTCCGCAACAAGGTCCTGGAGCGCATCGAAGTTGCGTCCACTATGACCGACCCCGCTGCGCGAGCCAAGGCCCTCACCTTCGTCGTGGTTGGCGGCGGGTTTGCCGGGATCGAGTGCATCACCGAGATGGAGGACCTTGCCCGGGCCGCCGTCCGGAACAACCCGCGCATCAAGCAGGAGGAAGTCCGCTTCGTCCTGGTTGAAGCCATGGGCCGGATTATGCCCGAAGTTACCGCCAAGCAGGCGGAATGGGTTGTGGAGCACCTCCGCAGCCGCGGCATCGAGGTGCTCCTCAACACGTCCCTGGACAACGCTGAGGGCACCCTCAAGCTCATCAACCTTCCGGACAAGACCCCCGCGCAGGAGTTCGAAACGGACACCCTCGTGTGGACCGCCGGCGTGCAGGCCAACCCCATGGTCCGGTCCACCGACTTCCCGCTCGAGCCGCGCGGCCGCGTCCGCGTCCTGCCGGACCTCCGGGTTGCCGGCGATGAAGGCATCATCGACAACGCCTGGTCAGCAGGCGACGTCGCCGCCGTTCCCGACCTCACCGGCAAGGGCCTCCCGGACGGTACCTGCGTCCCCAACGCCCAGCACGCGCTCCGCCAGGCGAAGCGCCTGGCCAAGAACCTTTGGGCCTCCCGCTGGGACAAGCCGCTGAAGGACTACAAGCACAAGAACCTGGGCGCTGTTGCCGGCTTCGGTGAGTGGAAGGGCGTTGCCAACATTAATCTCGTGGGCAGCATCGGGCTCAAGGGCGGACTCGCCTGGCTGGCGCACCGTGGTTACCACGGCATGGCCATGCCCACGTTCGAGCGCAAGTTCCGGGTGATCTTCAACTGGATCATCAGCTTTTTCGCAGGCCGCGACACCACGCAGCTGATGGACCTGGTCAACCCGCGCGGCGCCTTCGTCGCTGCCGCTGCCCCGGCTCCGAAGCCGGCGGCCGCGCCCGCTGTCGACGCCCCTGCCCCCGTGGCTGGCGGCTCCGGTTCCACTGCGGTGGACTCCAAGGAATCGGTTACGGCCAACGCCAAATAGACCGGCCCAGCTTCAATGCACGACGGCGGCTGTCCCCTTCCGGGGATGGCCGCCGTTTGCGTTTGACCGGCAGCCTGATGCGGCGGACGCGCCTAACCCGGCAGCCGGCCGCCGCGCCTCCTAGACTGGGCAGCATGACTGGCGAGAAGAACCTTCACACCCTGCTGGCAGGGATGCACCCGGTGCGGCGGCCGGGCGAATACGTTTACGTCCTGTGGCCGCACGGACGGCCGCTGGCGCCCGGCATCGAAGCAGCGGTGAGGGAAGCAGAGGGCCTCACTGTGGTCCTGCCCCGTGCCGAGGCGGACAAGGAAGGGCTGTCCTACGACTTCGTCGGCGCGTGGATCACGTTGCAGATCCACTCGGCACTGGAAGCCGTCGGATTGACTGCCGCCGTCAGCAAGGCCCTCACGGATGCCAGGATCAGCTGCAACGTCCTGGCCGGGTTCCATCACGACCACCTGCTCGTACCGGTGGCCGACGCCGGACGCGCCCTTGGGGTGCTGGCTGAACTCTCCGGGCGGGGGCAGGTTCAGGATCATGGGCAGCTGCCCAAGCCCGGGCTGGTGCTGCGCGACGAGACTCCAGCCGACCGGGACGCGATCCTCGCCCTGATAGCCGACGCCTTCGCCATCTCGCCGGCCACCGGGCTCCCGGCGGACGGGGAACCGGTTGAAGTCACCGTGCTCCGGGAGCTCTTTGACGCCGAGGAGTACCTCCCCGGGCTCAGCGTCGTTGCGGTTCTTGACGGCGAGGTGGTGGGGCACGTGATCAGCACCCGCGGGTGGGCGGGGGACCAGGAACTTTTGGGCCTGGGCCCTCTTGGAGTTACGCCGCGGCTCCAAAGGCAGGGCATCGGTTCTGCCTTGATGAAGGAGAGCATCGAGAGGGCCAACGCTGCGGGGGAGACCGGCATCGCACTGCTGGGCAGCCCCGACTACTACTCCCGCTTCGGGTTCGTTCCGGCCGCCACGATGGGTGTGCTCCCGCCGGAGGAGGCGTGGGGCGATTATTTCCAGCTTCTGCCGCTCGCCCTGTGGCATGGCGGGGTCCGGGGGACCTTCCGGTATGCCGAACCGTTCACGCGCCTCTGACGGGATACCATTGAGCCGTTGCCCCAGTAGCCCAATTGGCAGAGGCAGCGGACTTAAAATCCGCGTGTTGTGGGTTCGAGTCCCACCTGGGGTACCTGGCGGAACCTGCCGCCGAGCGCCCGGTGAAAGAGGAAGCCGTCCGCAGCGCGGGCGGCTTCCCGCATTTAATTCCACATATGCAACGACTGTTATAAGGATGTGACCTCAGTCACTTATCTTCGCCCTGGATATGCACTAGCTTGAAGCTAAATCAGGAACACCTGATTTTTCGTGTCAAAGGCCGTTCGCACCTTTAGATCGAGGAGCTCGTAAATGACTTTATTCCCCCAGGCGGGAACCCGCGTTGCCAAGCTGACAGTGCTTGGCATCGGCGTCGCCTTCATGGCAACGGCTTGCGGCGGTTCGTCCACACCCACGGCGTCCGAAACCGCCACCGGTTCGGCGGCAGGAATTGCCTGCCCTGCCCCCGGCTCCACCGGCGGAAGCACTGCCCAGCCCACTGGTGCGGGCGGCGCGGTCCCACCGTCCAAGGGCACAACCGAGACTCCGCTGAAGCTCGGCTCTCTCTTGCCCACCACGGGTTCGCTGGCGTACCTCGGCCCGCCGGAAATCGCCGGTGTCAACCTCGGTGTCAAGGAAGTCAACGACGCCGGCGGCGTCCTCGGTAAGCCTGTTGAAGTGGTACACCGCGACTCGGGTGACACCAAGACGGACATCGCAACCCAGTCCACAGCAGCTCTGCTCGGCCAGGGCGTCAACGCCATCATCGGTGCAGCCTCCTCCGGCGTGTCCAAGACGGTCATCAACCAGATCACGGGCGCCAACGTGCTTCAGTTCTCTCCCGCCAACACGTCACCGGACTTCACCACGTGGGATGACAAGGGCCTGTACTGGCGCACAGCGCCTTCCGACGTTCTCCAGGGCAAGGTCCTGGGCAACTACATGGCCACCTGTGGCGCCCAGACGGTCGGCATGATCGTCCTGAATGACGCCTACGGCACTGGGCTGGCGACCAACATCAAGGCAGCGTTCGAGTCAGCCGGTGGCAAGGTCGTAGCCGAGGAGCTCTTCAACGAAGGCGATACCCAGTTCAGCAGCCAGGTGGACAAGGTCATCGCAGCCAAGCCCGATGCCATCGCCCTGATCACTTTCGACCAGGCCAAGAGCATCGTTCCGCTGATGACCGGCAAGGGCGTAAAGCCCACCCAGATGTTCCTGGTGGACGGCAACACCTCGGATTACAGCAAGGACTTCCAGCCCGGCACCATGCTTGGAGCCCACGGCACCTTCCCGGGAACGTTTGCCAACGAATCCTTCACCAAGAAGCTTCTTGAGGTGGACCCGGCGCTGAAGGACTTCACCTACGGTGGTGAATCCTACGATGCCGTGAACCTGATCGCGCTGGCGGCTGAAGCTGCCGGAAGCACCAGCGGCCCTGAAATCGCCAAGCAACTCAAGGGAGTCTCGGAGGCCGGGGAGAAGTGCTCCAGCTTCCCCTCCTGCGTCACCCTGCTGCGCGAGGGCAAGGACATCGATTACGACGGCCAGTCCGGCCCCGTGACGTTCTCCGACGCCGGTGACCCCACCGAGGCCTACATCGGCATCTACGAGTACACCAACGACAACAAGCTCAAGCCCCTCCAGTCGGAGTTCGGCAAGCTGTAACACCACTCCCAATACACCAAAGAGCCCCTGTCCAGCCGGACAGGGGCTCTTTGTATGTGGCCTTTTGTTTTTTACTCGACCGTATCGGCCAGCGTGCCCAGATACAGCTGAATAACCTTGGGGTCCTTCATGAGTTCGCGTCCCGTGCCGGTGTAGGCATCCCTGCCCTGGTCCAGGACGTAGCCGCGGTCGCAGATCTGGAGGCACCGCCGGGCGTTCTGTTCCACCATGATCACCGAGACGCCGGCGCGGTTGATCTCGTGGACACGCAGGAAGGTTTCGTCCTGCTTGACGGGGGAAAGGCCCGCGGACGGCTCGTCGAGCAGCAGAACCGCCGGATCCATCATCAGTGCCCTGCCCATGGCCACCATTTGGCGCTCGCCGCCCGAGAGGGAGCCGGCGCGCTGGGCGCGGCGCTTGCCGAGTTCAGGAAACAGGCCGGTGACGAAGTCGAACCGCTCCGCGAAGTCCTTGGGCCGCTGGAACATGCCCATCTGCAGGTTTTCCTCGATGGTGAGGGTGGCGAACACGTTGTTGGTTTGCGGAACGAAACCTACGCCCCGGGACACGAGTTTGTTCGCTTTCAGCCCGGTGATGTCCTGCCCCCGCACAATCACCGTTCCGGAATGGACCTTGACGAGGCCGAACATCGCTTTCAGCAGGGTGGACTTGCCGGCTCCGTTGGGCCCGATGATGCCGATCAGTTCGCCTTTACGGGCCTCGATGCTGCAGCCGTTCAAGATGTTGACCCCGGGAAGGTAACCGGCCACAAGGTCGGTGACCTTTACCACCGAGTCGCTGTCGCTGACTGGCTGTGCGGCGGGTGCCATGCTGGTGCTGCTCATTGGGTATCCTTCTCTGTGCTGCCGGTCTCCGTGCTTCCGTGGCGGCCGCGGGGTTGATCGCGCTGTGGCCCGCCGTCGTCGCTGCGGGCAGGTTTGTCGCCCTCTGCGGCCACTACGTCCACCGCGATGATGCCCGCATTTTCTGTTCCAACGATGGATTCCTCGTCAGCCACGAGTTCTGCTGCCAGCTCCTTGATGCCCTCGGAGTCTCCAAGGTCAACGTCGTGGTGGGCGCCCAGGTAAGCGTCGATGACTGCGGGGTTCTTCATTACATCCCCAGGAGGACCTTCCGCAACCACCTTTCCTTCAGCCATGACCACCACCCAGTCGGCGATGTGCCGGACCATGTGCATGTCGTGTTCGACGAAGAGGACCGTCATGCCTTCGGCTTTGAGGTTCTTGATGTGGTCCAGCAGGGATTGCGTCAACGCGGGGTTAACGCCAGCCATGGGCTCATCAAGCATCACAAGTTTGGGCCGGACCATGAGGGAGCGTGCCATCTCCAGGAGCTTGCGCTGCCCGCCTGAAAGGGAAGCCGCGTAGTCGTCCTTTTTGGCGTCGAGTTTGAACTTCTCCAGCAGGACATCTGCTTCGGCGGTAATTTGCTTCTCCCTGCCGCCCCAGATGCCCTTGAACAGGGCCTTGGCGAGGCTCTCACCGGGCTGGTTTGCCGCGCCGAGGCGCATGTTCTCCATCACCGTGAGCTTGCCCATAACCTTGGTGAGCTGGAACGTGCGCACCATTCCCATCCGCGCCACCTTGTAGGGGGACACCCCGGCCAGGCTCTGGCCTTCGAACTGCCATTTGCCGCTGTTGGGCGTATCAAAACCCGTCAGCAGGTTGAAGAGGGTGGTTTTGCCGGCTCCGTTGGGGCCGATGAGTGCAGTGATCTTGTGGCGGGGGATCTCCAGGTACTCGACGTCCACCGCATTGATGCCGCCGAAGCTTCGGGTGACGTTTTCGGCCACGACGATAGGGTCCCGCTTCTTGCACCCGGGAGCGGTTTCGCCGGCAGCTATGGGCCGGGTGTCCGTCATGTAGTCCGGATCCCCGGCCTGTGGGGTGGTGATTTCTTCACTGTGCTTGCTCATGCGAACGCCAGCTCCTTCTTGTTTCCGAAGACGCCCTGCGGCCTGAAGATCATCAGCAGCATGAGGGCGACGCCTACCAGGATGTAGCGCAGCTGCCCGGCCTGGACTGTGTTAAGCCACGTAACGGCACCTGATTCGATCAGGCCGTAGAGGATCCCCTGGGTCAGGGAGAGGACCACCCAGAAGATCATGGCGCCGATGACCGGTCCCAGGACCGTGGCCATGCCACCGAGCAGAAGGCAGGTATAGAGGAAGAACGTAAGTTCCGTTCCGTAGTTTGCCGGCTGCACCGCTCCGCGGGGAAGGGTGAAGACCATGCCGGCGAGGGCGCCCAGTACGCCGCCGATGATAAGGGCCTGCATCTTGTACGCGTAGACGTTCTTGCCCAGCGAACGTACGGCGTTCTCGTCTTCGCGGATGCCTTTGAGCACCCGGCCCCAAGGGCTGCGCATCAACAGCCACACGAGCGTGCAGCAGATGACCACCAGCGCCCATCCCACCACGCGAATAAAGAAGTCACGGTTGTTCATCCCGAAGTAGGAGCCTTCAGGGAACGGGTTCATGGAGTAGAACCCGCCTTCGAAGGCCGCCAGGCCGTTGGCCGACCCGGTGACCGAAGTGAGCTGATTGGTGGTGACGATATACCGCACGATTTCGGCCGCCGCAATGGTGACGATGGCGAGGTAGTCGGCACGGAGCCTCAGGGTGGGGATGCCAAGCAGCAGCGCAAAAATGGCCGAGGCAATGACGGCAATCAGCAGCCCCACGAAGAACGGGACGCCGAAGCTGAGGGTGGAGATCGCGAAGCCATAGGCGCCCACGGCCATAAAGCCCGCCTGGCCGAAGTTGAGCAGCCCTGAGTACCCGAAATGTACGGCGAGGCCGAGTGCTGCCAAGGCGTAGGCGGCCGTCGTCGGGCTGAAAATCTCAGTGGCGGCACTGGCAAGAATGAATCCAAAGTCCATGGCTGTCTCCTAACCCACGCGCTCGCGTCGGCCCAGGATTCCCTGCGGCCGGAACAAGAGGACAACGATCATGATGAACAGGGCTCCCACATATTTGAGGTCGGCGGCGAGGCCGAACACGGTGGTCAGCTCCACAAAGATGCCGACGATGATTGAACCGATCAGGGCGCCGAAAACGGTGCCGAGCCCGCCGAGGGTTACGCCGGCAAAGATCAGCAGCAGGATGGCGGAGCCCATGTCAAACGTGACGCCTGGACGGTAATAGGCCCAGAGGATGCCGCCGAGCGACGCCAGCATGCCACCGGTGATCCAGACCAGCCGGACCACACCGTCGACGTCGATTCCCGACGCCGCAGCGAGGGCGGGGTTGTCCGCCACTGCTCGGGTAGCTTTGCCCAGCCTGGTTTTCAGCAGCACGATGCCAATCACAGCGATGACCACCGCGCTGATGCCCAGGGACCAGAGGTTGTTGGGTGATATGGATACCGGGCCGAGCTGAATCTCAGGGCTTTGCGCGAACGGCAACTGTTGGGTGGCCCCGCCGAAGAAGAACTGGATGACATACCGGACGGCAAGGGCAAGGCCGATACTGACGATCATCATGGGCACCAGGCTCGTGCCGCGGCGCCGCAGGGGCCGCCACAGCCCCCTGTCCTGGACGTAGCCGAACAACCCGCCGCCCAGCAGGGAGAGGATGATGGCCAGCCAGAACGGAAGGCCGATCGCATTGAAGGCAAACACCAGTACCGCACCGAGGGTGACCATCTCGCCGTGGGCGAAGTTGGTCAGGCCCGTAGTACCGAAGATGAGCGAAAGGCCTACGGACGCCAGCGCCAGCAGCAGCCCAAAACTCAATCCGGCCACGAGCCGGTTGAGCAGGTTTTGTCCGAAGTCCTGCTCCTGGACCACGATGCCTTTGCCGAAGGCGAAGATGACCGACAGATTGGACGTCTGGCTGAACGTGACGTCACGGGGATTCTCCTGGCCCTCGGCCAGGGTAATGCCCTCAGGCAGGGTCGATTCGTCCAGCTCCACCGTGTAGGTCCCCTGCTCGGGCACCCCAATGCTCCAGGACCCGTTGGCGGACGACTTGGCGGTACCGGTGAAGTCGCCGCTCTTGGCGGTGATGGTCACGTCCGCCAGTGGTGCACGGGTATCGTCACGGAGAAATCCGCTGATGTTGTTCTGGAAGGTTTGGTTCGACGGGGATGGTGTCGGTGAGGGGGAAGTGGCCTGGGATGCCGGGGCCGCCACGAGGAGGATTGCCAGGATGGAGGCGCTGATGGCTCCCAATAGTCTTAGCAACCCGCGGCGTCCTACGGCCGGCAGGCCTTGGGATGTACTTCTCAAATTGAAAACCTCCACTTGGGGGGCGGTCTCGGCTGCGCCATTGCAGCCGCTGCGAACGGATGCAGGGCTGGGATGATGCCATAACGCCCTGCACCCGTCACGCATGTGAGTTCCGTCACCCTGCTTGGCTTATGCTACAGCGCGGAGGAACCTATAAATGCCCTGATTGGAGGCGTCAGCATAGCGATCAGGTAACAACTGCGCTGTACCGTGGGCCCGGAGCCGTGGGAGAGCATGAGGAAACCTTTGTTGAGCCACGGTGCTTCCCCGACGGCTCGACCGTCTGGCGAACTCCGGCGACCCAACTCCAGTGCGGCTTCAGCACGTCACGGTTGGGTTGCACCCGCAGCGGCAGGGAACTTTTAGCAGTGCCGCGACGTGAAAATTGGTAGCGTAAACCATAAGGTTCACAAACACATCCCATCAATGGAGGAATCCCGCAATGGCACTTGGCGGCAACCCGATCTTCAACGGAAAAAGCTTCCGTGGAGCCACCCAGGCACCGCCTGTCCCGCAGGCTCCCTACGGCCAGGCTCCTTACGGCCAGCAGCCCTATGGCCAGGCTCCTTACGGGCAGGCCCCTTACGGCCAGCAGGGCTACGGACAGCAGCCCATGACCGACGCGCAGCTGCAGCAGATGTACAACCAGCCTGCGGCGGGTCCGGCTGACACCGGCAGGATGACGTTCGACGACGTCATCGTCAAGACCGCCGCCTGCCTCGGAGTGCTGCTCGTCGGTGCCGCGGTGACAATGTTCGTCGGCATGGGCCTCGCGTCACTGCTGATGATCGTCGGCGCCTTGGGCGGCTTCGTGCTGGCGCTCGTCAACACGTTCAAGAAGCAGCCCTCGCCGGCATTGATCCTTGCTTATGCAGGCCTGGAAGGACTCTTCCTCGGTGGCCTCACCCGGGTCCTGGACACAATGTACCCGGGAGTGGGGCTTCAGGCTGTCCTCGGTACGCTGTCCGTCTTTACCGTGACGCTCCTCCTTTTTAAGAGCGGCAAGGTCCGCGCCACGCCAAAGGCCATGAAGTTCTTTATGATCGCCATCGTTGGCTACGCGCTGTTCTCCGTGGTGAACCTCGTCATGATGGTAACGGGCCTGACTACTGAACCGTTCGGGCTGCGAAGCGGCATCATCGGCATCGCCATCGGTATCCTGGCCATCGGCCTCGCAGCCTTCTCGCTGGTCATGGACTTCACCAGCATCGAAGCGGGCGTCCGCAGCGGCGCTCCGCAGCGCTTCTCCTGGACGGCGGCCTTCGGTCTCACCGTCACCCTTGTGTGGCTGTATGTGGAAATCATCCGCCTGCTCGCCATCCTGCGCGGGGACGACTAACCGCAAAAGCGGCGTCCCGCCGTCGAACGCCTCCTGCTGTAAAACCGCAAAAGCTGAGGGCCCCACCTTCCGGTGGGGCCCTCAGCCGTTGTTCAGGACCTAGGCGATCCGCAGGGCGCCGGCCGCCGGCGTCACCGTGAAGATGTCAGGTGCGGTGAAACCGGCACCGGCGAAAGCCTGGACGACGGCGTCGCGCACCTTTTGCTCCGAACCGACCGGAGTGAGCGCAATGGCGGCGCCGCCAAACCCACCGCCGGTCATCCGGGCACCAATGGCTCCATTGGCGCGCGAAGCCTCCACGGCCAGGTCCAGCTCAGGGCAGGAGATTTCGAAGTCATCGCGCATGGAGGCGTGGCTCGCGTCCAGGAGGGGGCCGATCGCTGCCGGCCCCTTGCCCGCGAGGAGGTCCACAGTCTGGAGGACGCGGTCATTCTCGGTCACCACGTGGCGCACCCGGCGGAACGTCACTTCGTCCAAAAGCCCGGCAGCTTCCCCGAGGTCGGCCACCTGCACATCACGCAGTGCCTTCACTCCCAAAACCTCAGCCCCCAGCTCGCAGGATGCCCGGCGCGAAGCGTAGCCGCCGTCCGCATGCGAATGTGACACCTTGGTGTCAATGACCAGCATCACCAGGTCCGCTGGTTCCGTCTCAAACGGAACCAGGCTGACGTGCTGGTCCCTGCAATCCAGGAAGACGGCGTGGCCCTTTGACCCCCGCAACGAGGCGGACTGGTCCATAATTCCCGTAGGCGCACCCACGAAGTCGTTTTCGGCCTGTTGTGTGGCAAGGACCATGTCCTCGGCTTCCAGCCCTGCGCCGGTCAGTTCGTTCAACGCCGAGATGACGGCGCACTCGATGGCGTGGGAGGAGGAAAGCCCAGCGCCCAGCGGGACGTTCGAGTCCAGCAGTAGGTCAATGCCCGGAACATCGATGCCCCGCTGCCGCAGCGCCCACATAACGCCCAGCGGATATTTGGTCCAGCCCTTGGCCGAACCAGGCTGCAGGGAATCCAGCGACGCGGTCACCACGCCCTGGTCGCCGTAGGTGGACAAGAGCCGCACGGTGTTGTCAGGGCGGACGGCTACGGCCACGCGGGCTGTCCGGTCGATGGCGAAGGGCAGGACAAACCCCTCGTTGTAGTCCGTGTGTTCCCCGATGAGGTTCACCCGCCCCGGCGCCTGCCAGACTCCAGCCGCGACCCCGCCGAACTCCCGGGTAAACCGGGCGGCGAGGTCTTCGACAGCAGTGCTTTCCGATGCGGTCAGCGGGTCAGATGCGGCACTCAAGCGGGGGCTCCTTCGGGCAGGGCTGCCCGAAAGGGAGCCGGGGAGGGTGTTGAAGCTGGAACGGTGACATTGCGCAGGCGCTCGGCCACACTTTCCGGGGTGGTGTCATTGATAAAGGCTCCCATGGCTGCCTCCGACCCCGCGAGGAACTTCAGCTTGTCGGCGGCACGCCGCGGCGAAGTCAGCTGGAGGTGGAGGTAGCTTGCGGGACGCAGCAGTGCGTCCAGCGGGGCCTGGTGCCAGGCGGAGATGTACGGCGTGGGTGTGGGGTAGAGGGCATCCAGCCGCTTGAGCAGATCAAGGTAGACGTGCGCCAGTTCATCCTTTTCCTCTCCGCTCAGCGCCGCCAGGTCCGGAACCTGGCGGTGGGGAACCAGGTGGATCTCGAGCGGCCAGCGCGCCGCAAACGGGACGTAGGCGCTGAAATTTTCGCCTTCCATGACCATCCTGCTGCCGTCCTCGCGTTCCGAGCGCAGCAGCGAGCCGGTGAGAGTCTCATAGCCGTTCGCCGCGTCGTAGAACTTCCGGGCAGCGGCGCCAAGGACGCCGGCGCGCGGGGTCACGTAGGGGTAGGCGTAGATCTGGCCGTGGGGATGGTGGAGAGTGACGCCGATATCCGCGCCACGGTTTTCGAAAGGGAAGACCTGCTTGATTCCCGGAAGGGCGCTCAGGGCCGCGGTGCGCTGCGCCCATGCCTCGATCACTGTGCGCGAGCGGGCTTCACTCAGGCCGCTGAAGGACCCCGTGTGTGCCGGGGTGAATGCCACCACTTCGCAGCGGCCGAAAGCCGGGCCCGTTGTTCCCCAAGCCGCTTCCGCCGGCACGGTGCCGAGCGCCGGACCGAGGGACGGGAAGCGGTTTTCGAACACCACGACGTCGTAGTCGTCAGCCGGTATCTCCGATGGATTGCTGGCGGAGGTGGGGCAGATCGGGCATTGGTCTGCGGGCGGGAGGTGGGTGCGGCTTTGGCGGTGGGCTGCTACCGCCACCCATTCTCCGGTGAGGGCATCAAAGCGGACTTCACCCGGTTCGCCCCTGGGAGGCAGGGCACGGTGGTCGGTGGTGTTGTCCGCGGTCCGCGCTTTTGGGGCATGGGCGTCGTCGAAATAGATCAGCTCCCTGCTGTCGGAGAGCCTGGTGCTGGTAATTCCCGTCATGAAACCCGTCCTGTTGGTATCGCTGCAACTTAACACCATTGTGCCATGGTTCGCCCAAAAAGGAATAGAAACTAACAAAATGCAACAAGTCAGCCGTGCAAGCAACCGGGCCGCGCTGTACGGTATTGCTCATGACTTCCGATTCACCCCTCGAAACCAGCGTCGCTTCAGGCTACCGGGCGTATGCGACCGGCCGGCAGTACGAACTCCGCCGGGGAGACGCCTTGGCAGTGGTCACCGAACTGGCCGCCGGACTCCGCTTGTTCAGCAGGGCAGGCGTCCAGCTGACGGAAACGTACGGCGACGACGAGATTCCGCCTGGCGGGTCAGGGATCACGCTTGCGCCGTGGGCCAATCGCGTTGAAGACGGCACGTGGTTCCTGGACGGCAAGAAGCAGCAGCTTGCCATCACCGAGGTGGCACGCAACAACGCAAGCCACGGACTCCTTCGCAACGCTTCCTACGCGCTGGTTGATGAGTCCGACCATTCAGTTACGCTCGAGGCCACCATTTTTCCCCAGCACGGTTACCCCTTCCTGGCGCGCCACCGGGTGCAGTACCTCCTCACCGAAGACCTTGGCCTGGAGGTCCGCCAGACGCTGGCCAACGATTCCAAGAAGGCCGCGCCGTTTGTCCTTGGGGCCCATCCGTATCTGCGGCTGGGGGACACCGCAGTTGAGGAACTGGTGTTGACCGTATCCGCGGACACCCAGTTGCTGGCAGACGAGCGCCTCATTCCGCGCGGCAGCGCACCCGTCCAAGGTGACACCGACTTCCGGGTGGGACTGCATGTTGCCCCGCTGAACGTGGACGTCGCCCTGACCGGCCTGCAGTTCGAAGGGGGGAAGGCACGGCACACGCTGGCGGCTCCGGACGGACGGCAGGTGAGCCTCTGGCAGGACGAATCCTGCCAGTACGTCCACGTCTATGTCAGTACGCAGTACCCGGGCCGCAGCCGCGCGGTGGCTGTTGAACCCATGACTGGTCCCGCCAATGCCTTCAACTCCGGCGACGGCCTCCGCTGGCTGCAGCCGGGGGAATCCTTCTCTATGTCGTGGGGGATCGGCTACAGTTCCGGCGCCGCCGGGTAGCAGTTTCCCATTAGGCCGTGGCTGGGGAATTATTAGGCTATGACGCCAGCCGAGGATCCAGTTTCGCCCGACCCTCAACTTCCCGTACGGCAGCCATCCGCTGCACCGGCAAACGGAACTCCCCCGCTGCGCGTCCTGACGGACCGTGAACTGGACAAGG
Organism: Arthrobacter sp.; assembly: GCA_046717065.1. Classification (GTDB taxonomy): domain Bacteria; phylum Actinomycetota; class Actinomycetes; order Actinomycetales; family Micrococcaceae; genus Arthrobacter. The sequence continues at coordinate 13,490 of JBKJVX010000106.1, forward strand.
ACATTCCCTACGGAGTGCGCATAGCCGCATCATGGGCCTGGCGCCTGGGACTCATCCTCCTTGTGGGCGGCGCCCTGGTATGGCTGCTGCGGGGAATCAGTTTCCTCATCATCCCGGTGATGGTCGCCGCCCTCCTGGCCGGCCTCCTGAACCCCGTGGTGGGCTGGCTGAAAAGGCGCCGGATGCCCGGCGGGGCGGCTGTGGCCATCACGGTGGTGGGCTTCCTGGGCCTGATCGGAGGATCGCTGGCGCTGGTGGGCAGGCAACTCGTGGCCGGCTTCGGGGAACTCTGGTCCGAAGCGCTGACCGGCATCCGGCAGATCCAGAACTGGTTGTCCGAGGGGCCCCTCCACCTGACGGCCGACCAAATCGATCAGTACCTGCAGGAGGCCAGCACGGCGCTGCAGGACAATACCAGCAATATCCTCAGCGGTGCACTGTCCTTTGGCAGCAGCGCAGGGCATTTCGCGGCGGGACTGGTCCTGGCATTGTTCGTCCTTATCTTTTTCCTGCTCGAAGGCGACCGGATTTGGGCGTTCCTCGTGCGGCTGCTGCCCCGGAAGGCGCGGGCGGCGACGTTCGGCGCCGGGCGCAAGGGCTGGGCTTCGATGGTCAGCTATGCCCGCATCCAGATGTTTGTCGCATTTGTGGACGCGGTGGGCATTGGCCTGGGTGCGGCGATTATCGGCGTCCCGCTGGCGCTGCCCCTGAGTGTGCTGGTGTTCATCGGTTCGTTTATCCCGATCGTTGGCGCCTTGGTGACCGGTGCCATCGCAGTACTGCTCGCGCTGGTAGCCAACGGCCCCATCAACGCCCTGGTCATGCTCGGTATCGTGCTGCTGGTCCAGCAGCTGGAAAGCCACATCCTTCAGCCACTCGTGATGGGCAAAGCGGTAGCCCTGCATCCGGTGGCAGTGATCCTCTCGGTAGCGGCCGGTTCCTACCTGGCCGGAATTCCTGGAGCGCTGTTCTCGGTGCCCATTCTCGCCGTCGCAAATTCGGCCGTTCGCTACATCGCCGCCAGAACGTGGGAACATGAACAGGTGTTGGCATCACCTGCAGGCTCGGTGGCTGCCGGCGCCGGCCCGGACAGCACCATTACGCGTGTCGATCCGCCGGACGCCCTCAAAGGCGGCAAGGACGCCGCGGCCAGCACCCACGCAGAACAACCTGGCGCCCGTTCCAATGACGCGGCGCCGGGGCCGAAATCCAGAGGAGATTAGTCCGTGAACATCCTTGAAACCCTTCCCGTCACGCTGGACGATGTCCTGGAGGCGCAGAAGCTGCTCGACGGGATTATTGCGCGGACCCCGGTGGAATCATCACGGGCGCTGGGTGCCCTCGTCGGCGGGGACGTCTACTTCAAGTGCGAAAACCTCCAGCGGGCGGGATCGTTCAAGGTCCGCGGCGCCTACGTGCGGATGGCGCGGCTGTCTCCGGAAGAGAAAAAGCGCGGCGTGGTGGCCGCGTCCGCAGGAAACCACGCCCAGGGTGTTGCCGTAGCAGCCAAGAGCCTCGGGATTAAAGCCCGCATCTACATGCCCCTGGGAGTAGCCTTGCCGAAACTGGCTGCCACCCGCAGCCACGGGGCAGAAGTCATCCTGCACGGGCACAATGTCGACGAAGCGCTCGCCGAAGCCCAGCGGTACAGCAACGAAACCGGAACTGTCTTCGTCCACCCGTTCGACAACGTGGACGTCGTCGCAGGGCAAGGCACGCTGGGACTCGAAATCCTGGAGCAGGTACCCAACGTTGACACCGTGCTGATGGGTGTAGGCGGCGGGGGACTCCTGGCGGGTGTCGCCGTCGCCATCAAAGCCCGGGCCAGGGAACTGGGCCGGGAGATCCGTATCATCGGCGTGCAGGCGGAGAATGCCGCGGCATACCCGCCCTCGCTCGCTGCTGATGCACTCGTCCCGTTGAAAAAGGTGTCCACCATGGCCGACGGCATTGCAGTCGGCCGCCCGGGGCAGCTTCCCTTCAGCATCATCCGTGAGCTGGTGGACGACGTCGTAACGGTCAGCGAAGACTCTTTGGCGCGTGCGCTGATTTTCCTTCTGGAGCGGGCGAAGATGGTGGTGGAGCCTGCCGGCGCTGTAGGTGTGGCCGCCCTCATGGACGGCAAGATTGAAAACCCGGGCACCACGGCCGTGGTCCTCTCGGGCGGCAACATCGACCCCATGCTGATGCTTAAAGTCATCCAGCGGGGCCTCTCCGCCGCAGGGCGTTACATGACCGTCCGCATGATGCTGGACGACAGGCCGGGTTCGCTTGCCACCATCGCCCGGATCATCGCCGAAAATGACGCCAACGTCACCGGGCTGGACCATACCCGGGTGGGCGGGTCGATAAGCATGGGCGACGTCTCCATCACCGTCAACCTGGAAACCAAGGGCCACGAGCACTGCGAGCAGGTCCTCAGCGCGCTCCGCGCCGAGGGTTTCCAGCCCATCGTGGTGCACTAGGACGCGCCATGGCCGGACTCACGGGAAGCGGAGGCTGGGAGCGGCGGACCATCGCCGCCCGGGCAAAGGGCGGACTGCTGGTGCTTGGCGGCTTTGTGGCCCTCCTGTTTGCCATAGAACTGTTCAACGCGCTGATGCTGCGCTCGTTGAACAGGACGTTCGGCCTGCGGCCCAGGAGCGCCGACGGGCTGCTGGACATCTTCACCTTCCCGCTCCTGCATGCCAACCTGAACCACTTGTTATCCAACAGCCTGCCGCTGATAATTTTCGGTTTCCTGGTCTTCCTCTCCGGACTCCGTGTTTTCCTGACGGCGTTGGCCTTCAGCTGGCTCGGATCAGGGCTGACGGTCTGGCTGATCGGGAACGGCGGCATCACCGTTGGCGCTTCCGGCCTGGTCTTCGGACTGTTCTCTTTCCTGCTGGTCCGGGGCTTTTTCAACCGCAGCTGGCGGCAGATCCTGCTGGCAGTTGTGCTGTTTATGGGCTACGGCAGCATCCTGCTGGGCGTCCTCCCGCTGGTTTCGGGATTCGTTTCCTGGCAGGCACATCTCGGCGGCGCAGCCGGGGGAGTGGTGGCAGCGCTGCTCCTGCGGCCCCGCAAAGATGCAGCAGACACCAGGTCCTGACCTCCGCCCGGAGCCTTCCTCATCAAAGTGAAACGCTGGCCGCCCTTCCGGACAGCCAGCGTTTCTTTAAGGCCTGCCTATGCCGCGTACGGCTTGGCGGAAAGGATCTCTACCTTGATGTCCTTGCCGTTGGGCGCCGTGTAGCTCAACGTGTCGCCTTCCTTGTGCCCAAGGATGGCGGCACCCAGCGGAGACTTCTCGCTGAAGACGTCAAGATCGGAATCGCCTGCGATCTCGCGGGAACCGAGCAGGAAGGTTTCTTCGTCACCGGCAATCCTGGCGACGACGATCATGCCGGGCTCCACGATTCCGTCATCTGCCGGAGACTCGCCGACGTGGGCGTCCCGAAGCAGGGCTGTCAGCTGGCGGATGCGGGCCTCTATCTTGCCCTGCTCCTCCTTGGCTGCGTGGTAACCGCCGTTTTCCTTGAGGTCACCCTCTTGCCGGGCTGATTCAATTTTCTGGACGATCTCCGCCCGGCCAGCGCCGGAAAGGTGGTCCAGCTCTGCCTTCAGGCGGTCAAAAGCTTCCTGGGTAAGCCAGGCTGCAGCTGCGCTGTTGGTGGTAGACACGGACTTCTCCTCTAATGGTCCTACATGCAAAAGACCCCGCCACGGTGGCCACTTGTGGAACAGTAACCAGCTCAGCGGGGTAAAGGTATTGCTCCATTGTAGTCAATCCTGTGGATTTAACCCAACAAGCAAGCGGCGCGCATCACATCTTCTGCCCGGAGTCGCCGGGAATCCAGCAGCTGTCCACCACGCCGGATACGGACTGGGACTCTGTCCTGACCGGGACCCGCTGCGAGACTGTTCGCCCGCCGTCGGCTGTTCCATCTGCCTCTGAAGGAGGAATGTTCACAACTTTCCACCCCACCACGGCGTATTTGGAATCCAGCGCCTTGATGGCGCACTGCACGGAGGTTCCAGGTTCCCGGGTCACCTGGAAGTCCACCTCGGCCAGCGTGGCGTCCGTGGTGACATAGCCGATGTCCTTGAAGTTCACCTCGGTGAGGGAATTCGACGTGGAAACCCAGGCCATAAAACCGATCCCTGCGGCCAGTGCGGCGCCTCCGATAGAGCGCCTGGCGGCAGGGGAGAGCCGGCGCTTTTTAGCACCATAACGATTGGCTAGGCTAGTGTTCGCGGGCTCGGAATGGGCCGGCTGGTCCGGGGAAGTCACCAGACCAGTTTAGTGCCCCTTCCGGCGGAGCTTTCCCGGCCGGCGGCATAGCAGGCCTTGCAGTCCCCGCCCGTTCAGCAACCGTTCAGCAGCCACAAGCCGCAATGAAGAATAAGGAGCCGTCCTTCGATGACAGCGTCCAGTAACTCCCACGCACCGCTCCGGCTGCTCGCCGTCCATGCCCACCCCGACGACGAGTCCAGCAAGGGTGCGGCCACGATGGCCATGTACGCAGCGTCGGGGGTTGAGGTGATGGTGGCCACCTGCACGGACGGCTCACGGGGGGACATCCAGAACCCCGCTGTGGAAGGCGAGCTCCATCCCAAACGGGACATGGCGGGTGCCCGGCGCCTCGAGATGGAACGGGCAGCCCGGATCCTGGGGATCAAGCAGCGGTGGCTGGGCTTTGTGGATTCGGGCCTGCCCGAAGGTGATCCGCTTCCGCCCCTGCCGGCCGGGTCCTTCGCCACCCTGCCGCTGCACCATGCGGCCGCCCCGCTGGTGCGGCTGGTCCGCTCCTTCAAGCCCCACGTCATCCTCAGCTATGACGAGAACGGCGGCTATCCGCACCCGGACCACATCATGGCGCACAGGGTTGCCGTTGAGGCTTTTGACGCGGCCGGTGACCCCGCCCGTTATCCGGACGCCGGCGAACCCTGGGAACCGGGAAAGCTGTACTACGACCGTGCGTTCAGTCCGGAACGATTCCGTGCGCTGCATTTCGCCCTTGAGGAAGCGGGCCTGCAGTCCCCTTACGCCGAGCGGCTCGCGGCATGGCTGGAGTCCGACGCCGAAGGCCACACTCCGCCGCCGGCCCCCCATCCCACCACCACGCAGGTGGACTGCGGAGACTTTTTCGAAGTGCGCGATGACGCCCTGCGGGCGCATCGTACGCAGGTGGATCCGCTGGGGTTCTTCTTTGCCGTATCCCCGGAAATGCAGCGCCGGGCGTGGCCTTGGGAAGATTACTCACTCATCCGGTCCCGGGTGCCCTCCGAGCTCCCCGAAAAGGACCTGTTCGCGGGGCTAAGATAGAAGCGGCAGGCATTTCTATGCCGTGTAGAAGATGCGCCCGGATCCGGACCGCCGAATTTGCTGCCTGCTGACACCCGTTCCATAGAAGGTATTCAACGTGCATCGTCTGCTCCTCAGCCTGGCTACCACCCCCTCGCCCCTGCCCACGCCCTCCTTGCGTGAGGGCATCTCCGAGGACCAGGTGACGCCGGGCCTCCTGGGCTTCATCATGACGGCTTTCTTTGTGGTAGCCACGGCCCTGCTGATCGTTGACATGGTGCGCCGCATCCGCCGGGTCCGTTACCGGGCCCAGGTGGAGGAGGAGCGCATCGCCGCGGCCGCTGCAGCCGACATTGAAGCGGCCGAGGCTGCAGAGGCGGATTCCGGAGGGGCGGGCCCTGCTGCCGGTGCCGGTTCAGCTGCCAACGACTCCTACCAGGGCCCGGCCGACGGCGGCGCGGACGCTGATCCGGGAAACCGCCGGCACTAGGTCTTCCGGGCTCCGCCAGGGCATTATCCGGCCCTTGATGCCGCCTGGCAGGTACCGGACAGCCCCTGGCAGCGCTAGCTGAGCACTGCCAGGGCTATGGCTGTGAAATGCACAGCGAAGGCCACCACGGTCAAGGCATGGAAGAGTTCGTGGAAGCCAAAGTGGTGGTAGCTGATGTTGGGCTTTTTTAGGGCGTAGAAGACCGCGCCGGTGATGTACAGCACGCCGCCCACGCAGATGAGGACGGCGGCGGGCGCGCTGGCCTGGAAAAACTGCGGAAGGTAGAACAGTGCGCCGCAGCCGAGGGCGATGTAGATCGGAACGTACAGCCAGCGGGGTGCCTGGGTCCAGAGCAGCCGGAACAACACGCCGAGAATTGCACCTGACCAGATGACCCATAGCAGCAGGATGGCCTGGGGGTGTTCCAGCAGGGTCCAGGCGAGCGGCGTGTAGCTGCCTGCGATCACCAGCATGATGTTGGTATGGTCCAGCCGCTTGAGCGTCATCTTTACCCGCGGGGACCAGTTGCCTCGGTGGTACACGGCGCTGACACCGAACAGCAGCACTCCAGTGGCCGCGTAGATGGCCGACGTGATCTTGCGGTCAACGGTCGGGGCCAGGAGGACGAGGACAATTCCCGCCGCGAGTGCCAGTGGAGCCGTCACGGTGTGGATCCAGCCGCGCCACTTCGGCTTGATCATCAGGAGCTCGGCCAGGCGCACGGCTGCGTCGTCCATGGGGGAGGTGCCGGAGTTCGTTTCCGCGCTGGCTCCCGCGGCTGCAATGTCCTTGGGCTGCGGCGTCCGGGGACTGTCCGGGGTGTCGCTGTTCATGGCTCCAGAATAACTTACGGGCCGGTAAGTTACCCATGGGTAACAAGGGCTCAGTGTCGGGCGGCGCGCAGAAGACCGTCCCCGTCCGCGGCGGACGGTAGCCTAGGATGTGCAAGCCGAACGTACAGCAAGGAAGTCAGGTGAGAGGCCGCGTGGAGTTGCCCGGGTTCCTCTACGGCTTTTACGAGCGCCGGCTGCTCAAGGACCTCGCGCGCGACCGCATCCCCCGGCACATTGGGGTGATGGTGGACGGCAACCGGCGCTGGGCCAAACAGTTCAACGCGCCCACCAGCCAAGGCCATCAGGCAGGCGCAGACAAGATCCATGAATTCCTTGGCTGGTGCCAGGAACTTGGGGTCAAGGTGGTCACGCTGTACATGCTGTCCACCGACAACATGAACAGGTCCAGCGAAGAACTGGACCTCCTCATGGGCATCATCGCCAACACCTTGGACCGGCTTGACGACGACGCGAACATATCAGTGCACGCCATGGGTGCACCTGAGCTGCTGCCGGACTATCTTGCGGAGCGGCTGAACAAGCTCACCGCACGCACCCCGGTCCGGGAAAAGATCCATGTCAACGTGGCGGTGGGGTACGGCGGACGCCGGGAAATCGTTGACGCAGTGCGGGAACTGCTGCACGACGCCGTCGCCAAGGGCGCCGACATTGGCAAGCTCGCCGACGACCTGTGCGTGGACGATATCTCACGGTTCCTCTACACCCGGGGCCAGCCGGATCCGGACCTGGTGATCCGCACGTCCGGCGAACAACGGCTCTCCGGGTTCCTGATGTGGCAGAGCGCCTACAGCGAGTTCTACTTCTGCGAGGCGCTGTGGCCGGCATTCCGCAAAGTGGACTTCCTGCGAGCCCTCCGGGACTATGCAGGCCGGCAGCGCCGCTTCGGCACCTGACATTCCGGGTTCACCGACAGTTCACGCGGCTGCAACAGGAATCGCCGCGTAATGGTTGTGGAAATTACTTCCGATGGATTTACGTTATATCCATCAGCAGGCAAAACCGCCGGCTGATCGGGGAGGCCAGTACATGGAGCGAGACATCGCACCGGTTGTATGGGAGGCCGGACCCGGCCTCTTGGCCGAGCCGCCTCACCACTAACAAATCCGGGCATGCGCCCGGGGCTGGAGTCGATGTGGCTACTTCTGAACAACTGCCCGGGGTCCTTTTCGACCAGGGCGGGAAAGCTACCTCTCGCGCCACGCGAGCCACGTCAGAAACCGGCGCAGCGAAAGATGCTGCGGCCGGTTTTGCTGTTTCCGGAAGGGAAGCCAACATCCACACCTTCGTGATCGACACCTCCGTCCTGCTGTCCGACCCGCGCGCGCTGCTGCGCTTTGCCGAACATGAGGTGATCGTGCCGGTGGTGGTCATCACCGAGCTTGAGGCCAAGCGGCACGACCCCGAACTTGGCTACTTTGCGCGGAAGGCGCTCCGGCTCCTCGATGATCTTCGGGTCAAACACGGCGGCTTGAGCCAGCCGATCCCCATCGGTGACGACGGCGGCACCCTCATGGTGGAACTGAACCACATCTCCGCCGAGGTGTTGCCGCTGGGGTTCCGCAGCGGCGACAACGACAGCCGTATCCTCGCGGTGGCAAAGAACCTCGCGAACGAAGGCCGGGACGTCACCGTAGTGTCCAAGGACCTGCCCATGCGGGTCAAGGCTTCAGCCATGGGGCTCACCGCCGACGAATACCGCAACGAGTTGGTGAAGGACTCCGGCTGGACCGGCGTGGCCGAGGTGGAGGCCGGCGAGCAAGAGATTTCCACGCTCTACGGCCACGAACCCGTGTTTATTCCGGCGGCAGCGGAGCTGCCCGTCAACACCGGCCTGGTCCTACTGTCCAACCGCGGTTCCGCGCTCGGCCGCGTTGGCGCCGATAAGCAGGTCCGCCTGGTGAAGGGTGACCGCGACGTATTCGGATTGCACGGACGCTCCGCGGAGCAGCGGCTCGCCATCGACATGCTGATGGATCCCGCCGTCGGCATCGTCTCCATCGGCGGCCGGGCAGGCACCGGCAAGTCAGCCCTGGCTTTGTGCGCCGGCCTGGAAGCGGTTCTCGAGCGCCGCGAGCACCGTAAGGTGATCGTTTTCCGGCCCCTGTACGCCGTGGGCGGCCAGGAACTGGGCTACCTGCCCGGCTCCGAGTCCGAGAAGATGAACCCCTGGGCGCAGGCGGTTTTCGACACCCTCGGGGCACTGGTCAGCCAGGAAGTGGTGGAGGAGGTCATGGACCGCGGCATGCTTGAGGTCATGCCCCTCACCCACATCCGCGGGCGCTCCCTCCACGACGCCTTTGTGATCGTTGACGAGGCCCAGTCACTCGAAAAGAACGTCCTGCTGACCGTCATGAGCCGCATCGGCCAGAACTCGAAGATCGTGCTGACCCACGACGTCGCCCAGCGCGACAACCTCCGCGTCGGACGCCACGACGGAATCGCCGCCGTCGTCGAAACCCTGAAAGGTCACCCCCTCTTCGGCCACATCACCCTGACCCGCTCCGAACGCTCGCCAATCGCAGCCCTGGTCACGGAACTCCTCGAAGGCTAAGTCACGTTGACGAGGGGCCGTGGCCGGGTTCGCCGGGCCACGGCCCCTTGTGCGTGGCAGTGGTCGGGTTCGTATGCCCCGAGTCCTTCGGTGCGTCGCAGTGCGTAGGTCCGCCGGTCCGCGGCCCTTCTCCGTCGCTTAGACACGTCGCATAGGGGCTCCTCCGGGCGCGGGGCCACCTCCGGACCCCGATGCGCCGCTATGCGCTCCTCCGAGAAGGGCCGCGGACCGACTTGTGCACGCGTTTCGTCCCGGGGGGGAGGCCCGGCACACGGGCGGTCCCAGTGCTTCGCGTAGGAGCGCATCGCCGACCAGAGCGTTGCGCAGGTCGCCCAGCGACCGTAGCAGCGCGGCGGGAGGTGTCTAAGCGACGGCGAAGCGCTGGGGGCGGACGAACTTAGCCACGGCGGGGCACTAACTGACCTTCAGGAACCTGGCTGCTGGTTCGTGGCCGCTCACTTGGAGGGTCCAGTCGGGGCGCTTGAATGTCTCCGGGGTGAGGCGGACGTGCTGGACTGTTTCGACCTTGGTGCCCCAGGCTTTCCTGGTGGTGCCGTTCAGTTCGTAGCCGAGCGAGCGGGAGACGCCGAGGGAGGCTTCGTTCCAGGTGGCTGCTTCGGACTCTGCTACTTCTGCGCCCAACCAGTCGAAGGAATAGAGGGCGACGGCGGCGCGCATCTCCTTGCCCAGTCCGCGGCCCTGCACGGACTGCTGGAGCCAGGAGCCTGTGGTGACGGTCTTGAGCGCGGCGAAGTCCTTGGCGCCAACGTCCTGGCACCCGATGAAGGCGCCCTCATGCCAGATTCCCAGGAGCAGGGTCCAGGATTCGGGGGAGCACTCGGCCCGGCAGCGCCAGTACCAGCGGGCCATGTTGGGCGCTAATTCATCTGCCGGAAGCTCGGTCCACGGAGTGCTGAACGGGCTCCTGCCGGCCTCGTGGATGCCGCTCCTCGCTGCTGCAACGGCCGCAGGAATCTCCTGGTCCCGTATGGGGCGGAGTTCCAGCCGCGGTGTGGCCAGCCTGAGGCCGAAAAGTGGCCAAACGTCGCTCAGTGATGTCATCAGCGAAGCCTAGCGGATGCGCCCTGCTGCGGCCTGTCACAGTCAGGCCGGGACGTCCCAGGTGATGTGCTGCCGGACGTCGGTGAGACTCATCGACTGGGCCAGGAAGAGGTCATCCAGCATGTACTCGTCCACCGCGATGATGCGAAGCCAGTGACCGTATTCCTCCGACCCGGCTTCCAGGGACTGACTCGCCACGCATACGCCGGTGCCCAGGTCCACCCGGATTCGGGATCTGCCGGGAAGGCACAGCGGCGCTGCCGGATGGGCGGGATGGTACGCGGCTGTAGGGACCACAACTGCTTCAAGGACAGCGTGTCCTTCGTGCTCCTGCTGCCGGACTTCCTGTATCTCCACGGCATTGCTGCCGGGAAACTCCAGAGGCACAGGGGCGTTCCCGGCCAGTTCCACAGGATCCAAAGCCGCGGAGAACCGCCCGTTGCCGAACCCTGGCTCGCCGTAGGCTGCTTCCGGCCGCCTGCGCACCAAGCCATGCTCGTCGTAAACGGGCGTCACCAGGTGCGGTGGCAAAAGCCAGGACTTCCGGGTGGCACTGACATAAAGGCCGTCCCGGGAATCATTGATTCCTGTGGTGCTGTGCAGGACAAGTCCGTCCGCGGTTTCAAGACGGAGTGCGCCCGGCCGCCGAAGCCACGCCCGTACCGGGGACGCGGTCGGGTTAGGCGCATCCGCAAACGGCTCATCCCAATACTCAAAGCGCAGGGACTGCCATTTCCAGGGCGAGGACCTGCAAAGGTTCCGGAATAAGGCAGGGTGCGCGGCGGCTGAAGTGCTGTCCGGATCCATCCGGTGCCGGGAGTCCCACGTCGCCATATCCACAGTTTACGCGCGGGCGGTGCGGCGGAGGGCGGATATCCAGTAGCATCCGAGGGTGATCCAACGACTGGGCGAACTATGGCAGCACACCCCGCTGGCCTTCTGGCTGGTGCTTGCGGCCTGCGCCTACTTCGCGGTGATGGCCGTCCGGCTCACGGTGATTGACGTCCGGCATCATCTCCTGCCCAATCGGATCGTCTTCCCTTCCTACGGCGTGGCCGGTGTCCTGCTCCTCGCGGCAGCGGCCTTTGCCGGAGCAGGGGACGGCACCGGCGCCGCCGGCCCAGGCCAAGGCAGTGCCGGTCCCGTCGCGGGACTCATGGCTGTACCGGCGCTCCGGGTCGTGGCCGGAGCCGCCATTCTGTGGCTCTTCTACTTCATCCTGCGGTTCGCGTATCCGCCCGGCATGGGTTTCGGGGATGTGAAACTCGCTGGAGTCCTGGGAATGTATCTCGGTTATCTCGGCTGGGGACACCTGTTTGCAGGTACGTTCCTGGCTTTCCTCCTCGGCGGGCTCTGGTCAATCGCACTTCTGGCTGCACGCAGGGGGACACTGAAGTCGTTTATTCCGTTCGGACCGTTTATGCTCGCCGGTGCAGCCGCGGCCATGCTGCTGCCGGCGTGACCCAACATGCGGCGTGAGCCTGGACCTGCCTGCCTTATGGGTAGAGCTGGCTGGCAGTTCGGTAGGCTGGCGGGATGCCTGCGCCTGACTACATCCTGAAACTCCGCAAGAAGATCGGCAACGATCCGCTCTGGGTCCCCGGCGTCCGGGGCGTAGTGATCGATGATTCGGGGCGCGTCCTGCTCGCCCAGCGGGCCGACAACAAACAGTGGGCGCTGGTCAGCGGAATGCTGGAGCCGGGGGAGGAGCCAGCGCGAGGCCTGGTGCGGGAGATCTTTGAGGAAACGGCTGTAGTGGCGGAACCGGAGCGGCTTGTGTCTGTAGGGGCTGTAGGTCCGTTCACTTACCCCAACGGCGATGTGTGCGAGTTCCTGGACGTGGTGTTCCGCTGCCGCTACGTCTCCGGGACCGCCCGCGTGAATGACGACGAGTCCCTGGCAGTCGGCTGGTTCGGCGTCAATGAGCTCCCTGAGCTGATGCCCGGGCACCTCACCAGCATCCACCACGCCCTGGCTCCGGCAGACGCCGCCCACTTCGAACCCTGACCGTCCGCACCAAGCAATCCTTTTGGGGACAGCGCGGGGCGCCGCAACCCCCAAAGATTTGCGGCGCCCCTGCTGGCTTTGACGGCAGCCGGCAGCATGCAGGCTGACGGTACGACGGCGGTCAGTTGCGCTGGGAGACCAGCTCGCCGTCGTCGTCCTTGGCATTGTCCGGCAGCCCAGCGGCCGCCGGCTTTCCCTCCGACGCTGACGCCGGCAGGCCGGCGGCAAGGCGCTCGGCCTCCTCGCCGCCCACGGCTTCGCCGCGGGCCACCATTCCGGCAGTGTCCGACAAGGGGACCTGCTTCAGCGTGACGGCCAGGATCAAGGCAACCGCGATGAACGGGATCAAGTACCAGAAGACCGGGGCGAGCGACTCGGCGTAGGCGTTGACGATCGCATCACGCAGCTGGTCCGGAAACTGGCTCAGCACCTGCGGGTCCAGGGTACTGGTGGACTGGGCAGCCTGGTCCGCCGACGCACCTGCACCGGTGAAGGCGCTGGTGAGGGACTCGGAGAGGTGGTTGGTGAAAATCGCACCGAAGACTGCAACGCCCATGGCGGCGCCCACCTCGCGGAAGTAGTTGTTGGTGCTCGTGGCGGTGCCGATCTGGTCCGCGGGGACGGAGTTCTGCACCACAAGGACCACTACCTGCATGATCAGGCCCAGGCCGGCTCCGAAGATGAACAGCTGGACGCAGATGACCCAGATGGGCGTACTGGCAGCGAGGGTGGTCATCCAAAGCATCGCAGCCATGGTGAAGGCCGCTCCCAGGATGGGATACAGCTTGTATTTGCCGGTCTTGGAGATCCGGATGCCAGAGTAAATCGAAGTGCCCATCAGGCCCGCCATCATCGGCAACATCAGCAGGCCGGACTCGGCCGCTGAGGTGCCGGAGGACATCTGCAGGAACGTGGGGACGAAAGCAATCGCGGAAAACATGCCCAGGCCAAGGGTGAAACCGATGGCCGTGGCGTTGACAAAAATCCGGTTGCGGAACAGGCTCAGCGGGATGATGGGATCCTCGGCCCGGCGCTCCACCATAACGAAGGCTGCGGCGGACAGGACCATGCCGGCACCAAAGGCCCAGGTGAGGGGGGAGTCCCAGCCCTCGTCCTTCTTTCCGCCGAAGTCGGTGAAGAAGATGAGGCAGGTGGTGGCTGCGGACAGCAGCACCACACCCAGGATGTCGATCCGCTTTTCAGCCTTCTTGTTCGGCAGTGTCAGTGTGAACCAGGCGATGGCGAAGGCTGCGATGCCGATGGGGATGTTGATGTAGAAGGCCCATTCCCAGGTCAGGTGGTCCACGAAGAAGCCGCCCAGCAGGGGGCCGGCCACGGCAGAAAGGCCGAAGATGGCGCCCAGCGGGCCCATGTACTTGCCGCGGTCCTTGGCCGGCACGATGTCAGCGATGATCGCCTGCGAGAGGATCATCAGGCCGCCGCCGCCCAGGCCCTGGATGGCCCGGAAGATCACGAAGCCCCAGAAATCCGTGGCAAGGGCACAGCCCACCGAGGCGAGAGTGAACAACGCGATGGCTATAAGGAACAGGTTCCGGCGGCCGAGGACGTCACCGAACTTGCCGTAGATGGGCATCACGATGGTGGTGGCTAGCAGGTACGCGGTGGTGATCCAGGCCTGGTGTTCCACGCCGCCCAGTTTGCCCACGATGGTAGGCATCGCAGTGGAGACGATGGTCTGGTCCAGGCTCGAGAGCAGCATGCCGGCGATAAGCGCCGAGAAGATGATCCAGATGCGTTTTTGGGTGAGCAGCAGGGGACCCGCTGTTGTTGTCCTCTTATTGACGGCGATACTCATGGCTGTCCTTCTGCGGCGGGGCTTTCAGGGTGCCGGAGGGGCTGGGAGAAGAGTGTGCCGGCGGCGGTGATGTTCTCCATCAGCAGATCCCGGTAGGGCCGGGTGTTGCCGTCGGAGAAGTAGGCCATGCTGCTCTTGCGGGCGATGGTGCCCAGCAGCACCACAGCCATCTGCACCACGGGATGGTCGGCGGCTACGCCTTCGCGGCGGGCGACGTCTCGGGCGAACTGGGCTTCGCGCTGTTCGGTGATTCCGATGATCCTGAGGATCAGCTTGGGTTCCTTCTTAATCACGGCGATCAGCTGCCGGGTCTCCTCCTCGGAGCCGGCCATGTCCTCGGTAAGTTGCAGGGAGAGCCGCACCAGGTCCTGGAACAGGGTGGGGGAGATCTCGCCCGGAGGGGACGAGGCGCCGCCTTCGATGAATTCCGCGATGACGTCCGCGGGGATGTCATCGTCCGCGTGGCCGATGATCGCATCTTCCTTGGTGGGGAAGTAGTTGAAGAACGTGCGGCGGGAGATGTCGGCGCGCGCGCACACTTCCTCCACCGTGTAGCCGTTGAGGCCCCGTTCGCCCGTCAGTGCCCTTGCCGCGGCAGTGATGGCTGCGCGTGTAGCGGCGCGCTTCCGTTCACGGAGGCCGCCCTCAATAACTGCACTCTCATTCACGAAGTAAAGTTTTGCACTTATCGACTATTGGTGCAAGTTTGGCTGGCCGGGCGCAGGAGGCAGAGAATAGTACGACGACGGCCGGTACCTTTCGTGTGAAAGGTACCGGCCGTCGTCGTTTGGGCGGCCTCCGAAGCCAGGGAGGCGGTGGGGACTTAGGCCTTGTGGGCCGGGGCCGTCATGGTGGTGACGTCCAGGGCCTTCTCAAGGTCTGCTTCGGAGACCTTGCCTTCGCCGTCACCGACGAAGCCGAGTTTCTCGGTGGCCTGGCGGACGGTGAGGCCTTCGGCCACGGCCGTCTTGGCGATTTTGGCTGCGTTCTCGTAGCCGATGTACTTGTTCAGTGGCGTAACGATGGACGGCGAGGCCTCGGCCAGGAAGCGGGCGCGCTCCACGTTGGCGGTGATGCCGTCGATCATCTTGTCCGCCATCACGCGGCTGGTGTTGGCCAGCAGGCGGACGGATTCCAGCAGGTTGGCGGCCATGACGGGGATGCCTACGTTCAGTTCAAAGGCGCCGTTGGTTCCGGACCAGGCGATGGCGGTGTCGTTGCCGATGACCTGCGCGGCCACCATGATGGATGCCTCGCAGATGACCGGGTTGACCTTGCCGGGCATGATCGAGGAGCCCGGCTGCAGGTCCGGAATGGCGATTTCGCCCAGACCGGTGTTGGGGCCGGAGCCCATCCAGCGGAGGTCGTTGTTAATCTTCATGAACGAGATCGCAATGTTCCGCAGCTGGCTGGACGCCTCAATGAGGCCGTCACGGTTGGCCTGGGCCTCGAAGTGGTTGCGGGCCTCGGTCAGGGGCAGGCCGGTGTCCGTGGCCAGCAGTTCGATGACCCGTTCCGGGAAGCCTGCGGGGGTGTTGATGCCGGTGCCTACAGCCGTGCCGCCCAGCGGAACCTCGGCAATGCGGGGAAGGGAAGCGTTGATGCGCTCAATGCCGTAGCGCACCTGGGCAGCGTAGCCGCCGAATTCCTGGCCAAGTGTCACGGGTGTGGCATCCATGAGGTGGGTACGGCCGGACTTGACGACGTCCTTGAACTCCACGGCCTTGCGCTCCAGGGACTCGGCCAGGTAGCCGAGGGCAGGAATGAGGTCGTTGATCAGGGCGGACGTCGCTGCTACGTGAACGGATGTCGGGAAGACGTCGTTGGACGACTGCGAGGCGTTAACGTGGTCGTTCGGGTGGACCACCTTGTCGCTGCCGGCGGCCTTCAGGGCACGCGTGGCAAGCTCGGCGATGACCTCGTTGGTGTTCATGTTCGAGGAGGTGCCCGAGCCGGTCTGGAAGACGTCGATGGGGAAATCGCCGTCGTACTTTCCGGTGGCCACCTCATCAGCGGCGTCTGCGATGGCCTTGGCAAGCTCGCCGTCGAGCACTCCCAGTTCAGCGTTGGCCTGGGCGGCCGCCTTCTTGACCCGGGCCAGCGCTTCAATGTGCGCGCGTTCCAGGGTCTTGCCGGAAATAGGGAAATTCTCCACTGCCCGCTGCGTCTGCGCGCGGTACAGTGCGTTCACGGGGACGCGGACTTCGCCCATGGTGTCATGTTCAATGCGGAACTCTTCAGTGGAAGTCATGGGGCTAGCTTAGGGCGATCCGGCACCCCATCGAAAACCGTGAAGAGCATGCTACGGGCGGGTTTTAACCCCCGCCCTAGAGCTCACCGATCCCGGAAACAACGTTGGCGCGCCCCTCCGCCAGGCTGTACGAGAGGCCGATAACGGCGGTGCGCCCGCTTTCAATTGCGTCCGAAATCACACGCGAGCTGTCCGCCAGCCGCTGGGCGGTCTGCTTGACGTGCTCCACCACCATGTCGTTGACCTCGTGCTTGTCCTGGCGAATTGAGGTCAGTACCGACGGGGTGATGCGCTCCACCAGGTCGCGAATGAAGCCCGGGGGCATCTCGCCGGTGTCCACCGCGGCCTTGGTGGCGCTGACGGCACCGCAGCTGTCGTGTCCTAGGATGGCGATCAGCGGTACGCCGAGCACACCCACGCTGTACTCCAGCGAGCCCAGGACGGCGTCGTCAATAACCTGCCCGGCCGTACGCACCACAAAAACGTCACCGAGTCCGACGTCGAAAATGATCTCGGCGGCGAGCCGGGAGTCCGAGCAGCCGAAAATCACGGCGAACGGGTGCTGGTTCTCCACCAGCGAGGACCGGCGCGAGGAGTCCTGGTTCGGGTGGGAGGACTGGCCGGCGACGAAGCGTTCATTTCCTTCGCGCATCCGGCGCCAGGCAAGGGCAGGAGTCAGATAGGTAGTCACCCTGCTTACTTTAGCGGGCGGTGGTGGCCGCAGGTAAAACTGTGACGGCAGGATTGCTGTCCAAGGACTTCACGACGGCGTCTGCCAGGGTGCCGAACTCGTCCAGCGGGGCAGCGCCGGTGAGGATGACAGTGGTGCCGCGGTACTCCAGCACCATTGATTTCTCACCCTTGCCGGTATCGCGGAGCTCCCATTCCCGCCCGCCCGCGTTACGGGAGCCGGTAACAGGAGCATTTTTCGTTTGCTGAAGCAGCCAGGTGGGGTTGGCCGTACGGGTCTGGACCAGTCCAATGAAGGACTCCTTAGGCGTTATGTAGCCGACCTCCCATGCAGGCACGCCGCTTCCCGTGCCCCCTTCCCACCTGGCGTAGTTGGGCCGGAAGGAATTGCCGGTGTCCGGCGCTACCGGCGTGAATCCTGCCACGTCCGTCGCATTCCGGGCCGCGGCGCTGACGTCGATATTGGGACGGTAGCCGTCACTCTTCGGGGAGGGGTTCATCAGGACGATCGGCAGGAACGCGGCGATGCTCAGCACCAGGGCAATGATCATGCCGATCACGGAGGCGTTGGCCCGCTTCGCTGCCGCCGCCGGAATGACAGGCTTAACCGGGTCCTGCCCTCCGGCCGCGCTGGATCCGCTGTTGCTTCCGGATCCTGCTGGTTCGGGGGAGGGACTGGTCTTTTCCTGCATTTCATTCACCCCTCTATAGTCGCCCATGCCGGTCCGCAACTCACACTCGGTCCGCCTGGCCGCGACCCCTAATGGCAACTACCTTCGGACTACATTGCGCGGCCGCGTCATCCCGCAGCCGGAACCCGGTGCCGCGACTATGATCGATATCAGAGGAATCACCGCGCTGCTGTTCCGGCTGGGCGGGTTCAATGATCGCCACTCGAAGAAGAGGTTCACGTGTCACCAGCGTCCATGACCCAGAAGTACTCCACGATCTCCCCCTCCCTTGCGGTGGGCACCGATGAGCCGGACCGCAACCTTGCCCTCGAGCTTGTCCGCGTAACCGAAGCGGCAGCAATTGCCGGCGGGCACTGGGTAGGCTTCGGCGACAAGAACACGGCCGATGGCGCTGCGGTTGACGCCATGCGCTCCTTCCTTCAGACCGTCCACTTCAACGGCGTAGTGGTCATCGGCGAAGGCGAAAAAGACGAAGCCCCCATGCTGTTCAACGGCGAACGCGTTGGTGACGGCACCGGCCCGGAATGCGATGTGGCAGTGGACCCCATCGACGGAACCAGGCTCACAGCACTGGGCATCAACAACGCCATCGCCGTCCTGGCTGTGGCCGAGCGTGGCTCCATGTTCGACCCCTCCGCCGTGTTCTACATGGAGAAGCTTGTCACCGGCCCCGAAGCCGCGGACATGGTGGACCTCCGCCTCCCCGTGAAGCAGAACCTGCACCTGATCGCCAAGGCCAAGGGCGTCAAGGTCAACCAGCTCAACGTTATGATCCTGGACCGCGACCGCCACCGCCCGCTGGTGGAGGAAATCCGCGAGGCCGGCGCCCGCACCAAGTTCATCATGGACGGTGACGTTGCCGGTGCCATCGCAGCGGCCCGCTCGGGCACTGGCGTGGACGCCCTGATGGGCATCGGCGGCACCCCCGAGGGCATCGTGGCTGCCTGCGCCATCAAGTCGCTGGGCGGCGTCATCCAGGGCCGGCTGTGGCCCACCAGTGACGAAGAGAAGCAGAAGGCCATCGACGCCGGCCACGACCTGGAACGGGTCCTCTCCACCAACGACCTCGTCTCCAGCGACAACTGCTACTTCGCTGCCACCGGCATCACCGACGGCGACCTGCTCAAGGGCGTCCGCTACTCGAAGGACAAGGTCCTGACCCAGTCCATTGTGATGCGTTCCAAGTCCGGCACAATCCGCTTTGTTGACGGCGAACACCAGGCCAGCAAGTGGGAAGGCTACGCCCGCAAGAGCTGATCCGTAGCCACCCACGCCAAAAGGAGCCCCGGAGAACGCCCAGCGCTCTCCGGGACTTTGGCGTTTATGCGTTGGTATAGGGTTTAAGCCATGATTCCAGCTGTTGTGCCCTGTACTGACCGCGCCCTTTGGGACGAATACGTCGACCGGTTCCAAGGGCACCCGCAACAGCTCTGGGGCTGGGGTGAGACCAAGGCCATGCACGGCTGGTCCGTAGACCGGGTGCTGTTGAACGATGGCGAGAACACCATCGGCTGCGCACAGCTGCTGATCCGGCGGCTGCCGCTGCCCTTCCGCGCACTGGTCTACATTCCCCGGGGGCCCATGTGTGCGCCGGGGAATACGCAGGCCGTCCTCGGCAGCCTTGCCGGGCACGCTGCCGCCCGCCACCGCGGAGTCGCCCTCAGCATTGAACCGGACTGGGACCAGGACTCGCCGTACGCGGCTGCGGTGAAAGATGCAGGATTCCGTTCATCCACCAATACGGTATTGATCCCGCGCACGCTGATCCTTGACCTCACCAGGTCCGATGACGAACTCATGGCTGACATGTCCAAGTCCACCCGAGCGAACATCCGCAAGGCGATGCGCAGCGACGTCGAGTTCCGCAGGGTGAAGAATGACGCCGAACTTGAGCAGGTGCTCGCGATCTACCACGAGACGGCCCAACGCGCCGGGTTCGGGATCCACGAGGACCAGTACTACCGGGACATCTTCCGGAACATGGGGGATGGCTCACCCATTATCGGGGCCTTCGACGGCGAGCAGTTGCTGGCGTTCGTTTGGCTCGCCAAGAGCGGTTCCACCGCTTTCGAGCTGTACGGCGGTGTCTCCGCGGAAGGGCAGAAGCAGCGCGTCAATTACGGCGTGAAATGGGCAGCCCTGCAGGCCATGCGCGAGGACGGCTGCGGACGTTATGACTTCAACGGCCTCCTCAACGACGGCATCTCCGACTTCAAGAAGCAGTTCGCGAAGCACGAGAACATGCTCCTGGGAACCTGGGAGAAGCCGCTCTCGCCGCTGTACCCGGCGTATGCGCAGGCCATGCCCCTGGCACGCCGCGGACTCCAAACCGCACGCCGTCTCCTGAAAACTGCTGCCGGGAGGGTCCGGCCACTGATCCAGAGGGTCCGCCCGGGCAGCTAGCAGCGCCAGGACAGCTGGCAGCGTCAGGACAAGGGCGACGACGGCACCCGCCATGGTGCCGTCGTGCCCTTTTGCTAGGCGCGGGCGAGACCCTCCGGCAAGCCCGTAGTCACAGCGAATGCCAGTGCGGGTTCGGTGCTGCCGGCTACCGGATGAACATTGACGGGCGCCTCGGCGGCAGCCAGGAAAGCGCTCCCGCCCCGGGAAAGCCGGAGGTCGCCCTTGGGTGAATCCAGGTAGACATCCCCGGCCACCACGATCACCACTGCCGCGCCTGACTGTGCCAGCGGGACGGGCCCTGCGTCCGGAGCAAGTTCAATCCGCTGCAGCTGGAACTCCTCGAAAGGCGGGCGGAAAAGCTCCTGGTCCATCACGGTCCGCTCGGCCTCGAGCATCGGCACGGCCACGGGGTGGAAGTCGACGGTCCGCAGCAGTTCGGGGACGTCAATGAACTTTGGGGTGAGGCCGCCCCGCAGTACGTTGTCAGAGGACGCCATGACCTCGACGCCGAGGCCGTGCAGATACGCGTGGACGTTCCCGGCCGGCAGGTAGACCGCCTCACCCGGCTCCAGCGAGATACGGTTCAGCAGCAGCGAGATCAGGACTCCCGGATCGCCGGGGTATTTTTCATTAAGGCTGATGGCCGTGGAAAATTCGGCGTCGTAGGGAGCCAGTGGGGTTCCGGAAAGCAGCGCGGCCACCACCAGGGCCGTGTCCTCAGCCACGGACGTGCCGCCGGAGATCAGGCGCTCGAAGGCCTTCCGCAAACCGGTGCCTTCGTTGCTGTCCTCAAGATCTGCCAGCAGTGAGCTGACCAGCGCGGGCGGCTCGCCCTCCACGGCGTCAAAGGCTGCGGCAACGTGCTGCAGGATCTCCCGGGCCTGGCCCGCCGGGCGGAAACCGCACAAGGCCTCAAACGGCGTCAGGGCAAGAATCATCTCGGGCTTGTGGTTGTCATCCCGGTAATTCCGGTTGGGGGCGTCGGCGGCGAGGCCCTGGGCGTTCTCCCGGGCGAAGCCCGCCCTCGCCTGCTCCAGGCTTGGGTGGACCTGCAGGGAGAGCGGCTGGGCAGCCGCCAGAATTTTGGCAAGGAACGGCAGCCGCGGGCCAAACCGCGCCACGGAGTCCGCGCCGAGGAAATGCTCCGGGTCACCCGCGATCAGGGCATCGAGGGCCGTGGACCCGTCTTCGGGGACGTGGGCCACGGATGGTGAATCCGGGTGCGCGCCAATCCACAACTCTGCTTCCGGTCCGCCCGACTCCGGCCGCCCGAGCAAGGCGGCGATCGCCGTCGTCGATCCCCAGGCATAGTCCCGGAGGACATTATCAATCTCATACAAGGCAGTGTCCGTTTCCTAGGTAGGTCTGATGAGGATGCCGGCTACAACGGCGCGCATTGGCCGTTGGTGGCCACGAGCTGCCGGATGGCCTCCTCGTTTCCTTCGCGCTTGAGCTGGGTCAGCATCTCTTCCGTAATCGGCTCGCCGTCGGGAGTGGTGGTCACCGGGACAAAGTCCGACGGCGTGGGCTGCTGTGTCGCCGCGCCACCTGCCAGCAGGCTGGCGGGCGAGGCTCCTGCCGCCTGGACAGGCCCGGCGCCTGCGGCCGGGACCACCATGGCGTCGTCGGGAACTCCTGCCGACTGCGCCGCCTGCGCGGATGCAGATGCCAGCAACTGGTCCACGCGGGCGTGGATCTCGTCGAAGTCCGGAACAGTGGAGAACGAGGCGTCGAAATCCGGCGGGCCGATGGTGAGCCGTTTGACGTCCTGGCCTTTCGCCTTGATGGCGAGGTCCACGAAGCTGCCCAGCTGCGACGAGGAGACGTTTGATTCCACCACCTTCGTTCCCGCGTTGGCGATGTCCTCGAACTTGGCCAGCAGCGTCGCGGGATCCAGCTGCTTCAGCATGGCCTGCTGCACGCATTGCTGGCGCTGGATGCGGGCGTAGTCGTCCACGTACTCGCGTGACCGTCCGTACCACAGCGCCTGATCTCCGTTGAGTGTTTGTTCTCCGGCCGGGATCCACCCGAGGGGCATACCGTGGGTCTGGGTGAAATCGTCGAAGAAGCCGCTCATGGGAACCCAGCCGCCGGCCTTGATCCTGATGCCGCCCATGGCGTCGATGAGGGAGGAGAAGCCTTGCATGTCCACCAAAACGTACGCCTGGACAGTAATCCCCAGCGTTCCGGAGACAGCTTCAAGGGTTGCCTGCGCACCGGGGTCGGCCACGCCGGGGTAAAGGTCGGCGTACTCGTTCGTAACTTCAGTGTTGATGGCATTAATCAGGCACTCGTCCCCGCAGTTGTAGCCGTCCGGATAGACGGTGCGCATGGGGGAGTCCTCGCTGAACTGGGCGTTCTGCAGGTTACGGGGTACGGAGATGATCGCGGTCTGGCCCGTCTTGGCGTCCACGCTGAGGACGGACAGGCTGTCCGGGCGCCTGCCGGTACGGTCCTCACCGGCATCGCCTCCCATCATCAGGAAGTTGTAGCGGCCCTCCACGGGGTCGATGGCGGGGCCGGAGGAGAAGATGCTGCCGATCGCGTTCCGTCCCACATTGAGCAGGTACGCAGCGTAACCAAGGGACCCGCTGCCAACGACCATCGCCAACACCAGGGCAATCACGACGGCGGGCCGCGCCCGCGGCGCCAGCAGGACCGGGCGGATGAGCCGCAGGGTGTTGATAAACAGGATTGCCCAGCCTGCAGCGAGTGCCACCAGCAGGATCACCAGTGCCAGCGAGGCGATGGGGTTGGTGATGATGTTGATGAGCAGGGTCCGGTTGAGCAGCAGCAGGAGCACCGCAAGCACCAGGGCTGCCCATACACAGAGCGTCACCCTCAATGCCGCGCGGCCCAGTTTGCGGTCCCCGGCCACAAGCTGCGCGCTGCCTGGAACCAGGAGCGTCAGAAGCACAAGGACGAAGCCGCGCTTGGTCCGGACCGGGAAGGAAGCACTGGCCGGGTAGCGGACGGGATCGGTGAGCGCTGTGCCGGAAAGGGACTGCTGGACCTTGCTGCTGGTCATGGCCGCCTTCCTAACGGCTGCCCCGGAGCGGACCGTTGCCTTCGGCGAAAACCTCGCTGACCTTCTGCCGCAGGTTTGCTCCCTTGCGGGCGGCCACGGCATTGAGGTCTGCGGCGAATTCGAGGAGGTCGGCGCGAAGTGATGCCGCAAGCTCATCGGTGCCTGCTGCGAGCATTCGGACCGCCAGGAGCCCGGCATTACGGGCTCCTGCGATGGAAACCGTGGCCACGGGAACGCCGGCAGGCATCTGAACGATGGAGAGCAGGGAGTCCATGCCGTCCAGGGTCTTCAGCGGGACCGGCACTCCGATCACGGGGAGTGGGGTGACGCTGGCCAGCATCCCTGGCAAATGGGCGGCACCGCCGGCGCCGGCGATAATCACCCTCAGCCCGCGCTCGTGCGCTGTCTGGCCATAGCGGATCATTTCGGTAGGCATGCGGTGGGCGGACACAACGTCAGCTTCGAACGGAATGCCAAACTCTGCCAGGGCGTCAGCCGCGGCTTCCATGACCGGCCAGTCCGAGTCCGATCCCATCACCAGGCCCACCAGCGGGTTGCCGGCGGGACCGGGGGCGGGGGTGGCTTCGGGACTCATGCTTTCTCCTCAAAAATTGCTGGCGGCTCTTCGGCGGGTACCCGGCCGTCCCGGATGATGCCCGCTACGGTACCTGCACGGCGTCGAACGGAATCAACCTCTGTTGTGGACGAGCCCACCAGGTTAACGTGGCCAATCTTCCGGCCCGGGCGCACCGACTTGCCGTAGCAGTGCACTTTGGCCGCCGGCTCGCTGGCCAGCGCCAGTGGGAAGGCGGAAAACAGGTCCTGGTTCTCGCCGCCCAGGAAGTTCTTCATCACCACTACCGGACCCAGCACATCCGTGGCACCCAGCGGAAGGTTAAGGACAGCGCGAAGGTGCTGTTCGAACTGGCTGGTGACCGACCCGTCCTGCGTCCAGTGCCCGGTGTTGTGCGGGCGCATGGCAAGTTCATTAATGAGGAACCCTGCGCCGATGCCCGGGGTTTCGAAGAGTTCCACCGCGAGGACCCCTGTCACACCCAGTTCCTGGGCTATCCGCAAGGCAGCATCCTCTGCGGCGGCTGCAACCTCCACCGGAATTTCCAGGGCAGGGGCGATGACTTCGTCGCAGACTCCATCGACCTGGATGGTGTGCACCACGGGCCAGGCCCGGGCTTCGCCGTCGGGCGTCCTGGCAACCAAGGCGGAAAGCTCGCGGGTGAAGTCAACTTTAGCCTCCGCCAGGAGGGGACTCATGGCCTCAAACCATTCAGTGGTTTCGGCAGCCTCCGCCGCAGAGGAAATGATCCGGACACCTTTGCCGTCGTAGCCGCCGCGGGGAGTCTTCAGGACCACAGGCCATCCGGTGTCCTCCCCGAAGCTGATAAGCGCGGCCACGTCCGCCACCGAAGCCCAGGCGGGGTTGGGAAGTTCCAGCCGGTCAATGGCGGCGCGCATTACCAGCTTGTCCTGAGCATGGACCAGGGCATCGGGGCCGGGCTGGACGTTTACGCCGGCTTCCTGAAGCGCCCGAAGATGGGCCGTGGGAACATGCTCGTGGTCAAAGGTCATGACGTCCAGGCCCTCGGAGAACTCCAGGAGGGTCTGCAGGTCCTTGTAGTCGCCCACCGGTGAGGAAGGCACTGCCGAGATGGCTGAAACGTCGTCGCCTTCGGCAAGGACGCGGAGTTCGAAGCCGAGTGCGGTTGCGGCTGGGGCCATCATTCGCGCAAGCTGGCCGCCGCCAACTACACCTATTACTGGAAAAGTCACATGTGCCAGCCTACCGAAGACCAGCCCGGATCCCGCGTTTCCTGCCTTCCTGAGTGGTTTCTTGGGCTCGCGGACCGTTCTGTGGCACGGCATGAGGGGTGGTTGCCGGACCGCCACAGGAATTTGACGGGCTAAAATGGACCTCTGGCCGTGTGGCCCATCGTTCAACGGCCATGGAGGGTCATGTTTAGCACGCTTGCAGATCGCATCCGGGGGCTCGCCTCGCTTTTTTGGCGTGAAGTGGCCAAGTTCGGCGCCGTCGGCGGTGTGGCTTTCGTCATCGACAACGGCATGACGTATTACCTCATGCACGGCCCAATGACGGACAGCGAGGCCAAGGCGCGCTTTGTGGGCGCGTCTGTGGCAACGATTTTTTCCTGGATAGCGAACCGTCTCTGGACCTTCCGGCACCGGCGCCAGGACAACGTACTCCGCGAGTTCCTGATGTTCATCCTCATCAACGGAATAGGCATCGGCATCTCCACAGGGTTTACCGCCCTTGCCAAATATGGGCTGGGCGTCACCGACAAGAACATGCTCTTCTTCGCGGGCGTAGCGGGTATCCTGGTGGCCACTGTGGTCAGGTTCTTTGCCTACCGGTTCCTGGTCTTCAACAAGGAACTGGACCAGGAACCGGAGTTCTCACACGACCACGAGCTCATCGAACTCCACCACCATGGCAGCAGGGACACCGGCGACGGTGCCGGTGTAGCGGAGCCCGAGCCCCTCACGGAGGACCCGGCCCAGCCCCAGAAGTAGGCCAGGCAGCAAAGCAGCCGGTCAGTTGCCGTGGATGCGTTCCGCCGCGAGCAGCTTGTCAGTGGGCTCGACATCGGGGTGCGTTATCACCACAGAACCCCCGCGCCGCCACGCGCCCAGCGCGTTGGCCAGCGCTGCCTCCAGCCCGTCCCGCCCGGGGATGTGCAACCGCACGCCCTCTTCGTGGGGGACTGCGAACCCGTCAAGCAGGTCCTGGTGGAGGTGCCGGCGGCCGTCCTGCCCCACAATCGCGCAAGCCGAGGGGTCGGCCTCGGCGTGCTGCATAAACACGTCTCCGTGGGAGCGCACTTCCGCTGCGTAATCCAGGCAGCCTGCCGGAAGGGCGCCGTCCCAGCGCATGGCAAGCGCGGGCAGCGCAACGGCCACAACGGCACCATACTTTCCTGCCGCAGCCTCCGGCCGGGTGGTGGCCAGGAGGTCCGCCGCGCCGCCGTCCAGGACCGTTTCAAGGCCGAGCTGCCAGGCGGCCAGTGCCCAGACCATGCCCTTCCAGTGCGCAGGCAGGTCGAGCGCCAGCTGCATGCCGGGTTCGGCGTCCAGTTCGTCCTGAAGGAGGTTGCTGGTTTTGGCCACCCAGTTGTCCAGCACCTTTCCGGACAGTTCTACGCGCTCCGAGTCAAGGCCGTACCAGGTAAGGCGCGGAGCGGTGGAGTTGCCTGATCGAAGGCTGGTCATCAGATCGATTGCCGGGGTAGTCATGCCTCAATCCTGCCACCGGCACCACAGCAGGTCACCAAAGCCGGCCCCGACCCGCAGAAAACCCAGCGGGCGGTGTGATACTTATCACACCGATGATAAGTATGCTTGCTATTTATCCATTGGCCGGGTATTTTCCGCCACAACTGGCGGTTTTCTTGAGGCTTTCTGCCTACTCACCCGGCGATGTCGGCCGGAAGCCCACCGTGCCGGGAAAATTACCGGGCGTGGCGTGCCCCGTGTTGGTTGCTACTGGTGATTATTATCCCGGCTGCAGCTTGACTCACCCTAGTTACACGCGTGTAATTAGATAACTAAAGGCAACTGCGTAAATAACGGCACACAACCGAGTGTCCACATCCAGGCAGTAGCTGCAATATCAGGAGGGTCGCCGTGGGGCAAGCAGAGCGTATCCAGGAAGAAGCCGTCGTGGCCGGTCAGGCAACGGCCAGATACCGTGCGCGGGGGGTGCCCAGTGACTGGTACGTAGACCCGGCCGATCCTGATGCTGCGGAGCGGTTCAACACGAACAACAGGGACTTCCTGCAGGACCAGGCCACAGCTTTCCTCGCCGCGCATGAAGCACTCCTGGGCGGCGGGCAGGACCCCGAGGACGAGCTCGATCCTCCGATGGAACTGACTGCCGGACCGGCGCAGCCCGTTTGGATCGGGCTGCCTTTCCAGCAGGACTTTGGCGACGAAGGCGAGCTCGGCTGGCAGACGGATGCGCTGTGCGCCCAAACCGACCCCGAGGCGTTTTTCCCCGAAAAGGGTGGCTCCACCCGTGATGCCAAAAAGGTCTGCGGTGCCTGCAACGTGCGGTCCCAATGCCTTGAGTACGCCCTGGCCAACGACGAACGGTTCGGCATCTGGGGAGGCCTTTCCGAGCGTGAGCGCCGCCGGCTAAGGAAGCGAGCAATCTAATTCATCAGGATGTTCACGTCACTGCCATTGTGGTCACCCACAACGGCAGTGATTATCTCCCCAGAACCCTGGCAGCCTTGGCGGACCAGACCCGGCCCGCGGACTATGCCATCGGCGTCGATACCGGGTCCCGCGATAATTCCAAAGTCCTCCTTGAGCAGGCCCTGGGCGGGGCACACGTAGTAAGCCCCCGCGGGAAGACTGGAATGGGCGCCGCGGTATCCACCGGCCTTGCCCAACTCGCCCCCTGGGGCGGAGATCACGGAAACGGCAGGTCGGAGTGGATCTGGCTGCTTCACGACGACGCCGCGCCGGCTCCTGAAGCCCTCGCCGAACTTCTCCTCGCAGTCGAACGGGCACCGTCCGTGACAGTTGCCGGCTGCAAGCAGTTGGACTGGCACGAGGGCCGCAAGCTGGTGGACGTCGGCCTTTCAACCAGCCGCTGGGCGGAGCGGCTGACCCTGATCGACGCTGACGAACTTGACCAGGGGCAATACGACGGCCGCACGGATACCTTTGCCGTGAATTCCGCCGGAATGCTGATGCGCCGCGACATCTGGGAACAACTCGGCGGTTTCGATCCCGCACTGCCCGGCAGCGGAGACGACGTCGATTTCTGCTGGCGCAACCGCCTGGCGGGACACCGCGTGGTGGTTGTTCCCGCGGCCAGGATGTTCCACGTCGCGCACCGGCCGCACGCGCTGGGCAACGCTGCCGCAGCGCGGAAGGCCCAGGTCCACCTGCGGCTGAAGCACGCGCCGCTGTGGATGGTGCCCGTCCACGGCGCGGCCGCCCTTCTCGGCAGCATTTTCAAACTGGTGTTGAGTATCGCAGTAAAGGATCCCGCGCACGGTATCACGCAGCTTGGTGCGACCTTTGCAGCGCTGGGCCGCCCCCGCGCCGTGATGAGGGCAAGGGCGAACGCCAGGAAGACGCGCCGGATCCGCCGGTCCGTCATCCGGAAGCTCCAGACACCCCGCCGTGAGGTATGGAGCCATAGACGCTCCCTGATGGAGGCCCTGGGCTCGGACGGCAGCCCTGTGGACGACCTTGTGCAGGACCCTTTGGCGCACCAGCCCAGCGGCGACGCATCAGATGACTTCGCGGCGCTTGCCACCAGCAAGCGTGGCTGGGTGGGCAATGGTGCGCTGGCCGCGGTAATCGTTGCGTCCGTCACCTCCCTTCTGGGTTTGGCCGGACTCTTCGGTGCCCCCGGTGTGTCGGGCGGGGCACTCATTCCCGTTTCAAGCAGCTTGGGCGACATCTGGCACCATGCGTCCAGTTGGTGGATCTCGCTGGGTGCCGGGCTTCCGGGCCGCGGGGACCCTTTCGGCTACGTCCTTTGGATCCTGGGCGTTCTGGGCGGCGGCGACGCCAATGCCGCCATGGCCTGGCTGCTCCTGCTCAGCACGCCGCTGTCCGGCCTGACGGCGTGGTTTGCGGCAGGCGGACTGACAGTACGCCGCCGGCTCCGCCTGGCAGCAGCACTTTTCTGGGCGGCTGCCCCGGCCCTGCAGGTGGCCCTCAACCAGGGCCGGGCCGGGGCCCTTATTGCGCATATCATGATTCCACTGGTCGCCCTGGCCCTGCTGCGGGCCACCGGCTCCGCAGTAGGGCAAGGCCGGTTCCAGCTGCCGGCTCCCGGTGACCGCCGTTTCACTGACCGGCCCCCGGTCAAACCAGGGATCAACGGAATGCCGTCATGGACGTCGGCAGCGGCGGCCGGCCTGGCCCTGGCTGTTGTCACCGCGTCCGCGCCGTCCCTGCTGATACCGGCCACTGTGGTGATTGTTCTTTGCGGGCTCCTGCCCGGCCGCCGCGGCCGGACGGTGTGGTGGGCATTGCTGCCCACCGCGGCCCTGTTCATCCCGTTCGGCCTTTCAGCCCTGGACAGGCCGCGGGCCCTGCTGGCTGATCCCGGCGTCCCCCTTGGCTTCGACGCCGCTCCGCTATGGCAGCAACTGCTGGGCCAGCCGCTTGAATTCGATTCAAACGGCGGGCTGGCCGGACTTCCTTATTTTGCGGCCGGCACCGTGCCGTGGGCCCTGTTGCTGGCCCTCCTTCTTGCCGTCCCCGTCCTGCTCCTGGCAGTGGCGGGCATATGCCTGCCCGGTAACCGGGCTGGTATTGCCAGGTCCCTGTGGGTTGTCGCCACTATTGCCCTGGCCGGAGGCTGGCTCGCAGGGCAGGTGGTTGTCGGCATGAATGCCGACTCCATGGTGGCATCCTTCCCTGGACCGGCGGTTTCTGCAGCAGCGTTCGCCCTGCTGGGTGCCGGCCTCCTGGGAGCAGAACGGCTCCTGGGAATGGCAAACGCGGCAGCGGCCGGCAGCGTAAAACACAGGACGGCCCTGAAGTCAGCGACAGCATTCGGCATGGTGCTCCTGTTTGCCGGACCCCTTGCAGGAATGGCTGCCTGGTCTGCGCAGAACATCCTCCGTCCCTCTGTTGCTACGGCTCAAATGCCACCGGCTTCCGCAGCCCTGGGCACGCCCCGCCTCGTGGATGCTGCCGGCATCCGCATTCTCCCGGCCACGGCCACCGACCGCGGAGCCGGGCCCGAACAGACGCGCACGCTCCTGATCAGTACCGGTGAGAACGGCACGTATAACGCTTCCCTGATGCGCGGCGCGGGAACAACGCTCGATAGCCTCTCGGCCATCGCCTCCGCACGCAACATCCTCGGCCGTCCGGGATCAGAAACAGTGCGCGATGACGACGACGTTACTGCCGCGGTCCGTCGCGTGGTGGCAACGCTGGTGGCCGGCCAGGGCGTGGACCCCCGGAGCGACTTGGAACAGTTCGGCGCCGGCTTTGTGGTTCTTCGGGCAGCAGACACAGCTGCCCAGCTCACTGCCAGCAGGATGGACGCGGTACCCGGGCTTATTGCAGTGGGGCAGACCGACGTCGGCTGGCTGTGGCGGATTTCCCCGCTGAACCAGCCTGTGCTCGAAGCAGCGGATGTTGCCCACCGCGTGCGGGTTGTCGACCCGGGTGGCGCCGCCATCGCACTGGTCCCTTCGGGGTACGACGACGTTGATGCTGCTGTTCCTGAGGGGCCGGAGGGCCGGTTGGTGGTGCTGGCGGAACGGTCAGATCCCGGCTGGAGTGCGTGGCTGGACGGCCGCAGGCTGACAGCCACCACATCCGGATGGTCCCAGGCTTTCACCCTCCCGGCCTCGGCGGGCCACCTGACGGTGCGATACGAAAACCCGTGGGCCCTGTGGTCCGGGATCGCCCAGGCCACCGTCATCGGACTGACGGTAATGCTCGCGGTCCCGATGCCTGCCCGGCGCCAGAGGACGGGCCTTTCCCGGGACGAAGGATCGCTGCGTAAGGAACACCAGAATGCATAACACTTCCATGTCAGCGGAAGCACCAGAGGGAAGCGGCACCGCCGGCGACGAAACCAAGGAAAGCCCCGAGCCGTCGAAGCGCCCGGCGGCCAAGGGGCGGACCGCGCTGTTTTCCAGCCTGGCGTCCGCCGCCGTCATCATCGCCGGTGCCGGAGCCGTGGTGGCAGCCGGCTCCGTACTCCCGCAGCCCGTTTCCAGCCGTACCGTACCGGCCGGGGTGTCGGCAGTTCCTGCCGGCAGCAGCGTCGGAGTCTGTCCAGGCCCGGCCCGGCTGCTTGAAGGCACCGAAGCGGGCACCGATCCGCAATTCAGCCCCGAGTCTGAAACTGCCGCCAGCTCGGTCACCGGGGCAGTACTCAGCGCCGGTGGAGTGCTGCCGGCCAGCCGGCTGTCGGACCTGCGCGGAACAACAGCCGTCGAGATCGCCAAGGAGCAGGCCCAGCCCAGTGCCGCGGGCAACTCCCAGGAAATTCTCGCAGGCGTGGTGGCGGGCCGTTCCGTTGACCAGGTGACCGTCCTCGGTGCCGACGCCCTGGCAAACCAGAAGGCCTCGGCCGCAGCGGCCATGAAATTCACGGCAACGGACGGCGACCTGCAGGGCACCGCAGCAGCCAACTGCCTGCAGCCATCG
This sequence comes from Arthrobacter sp., assembly GCA_046717065.1. GTDB lineage: Bacteria > Actinomycetota > Actinomycetes > Actinomycetales > Micrococcaceae > Arthrobacter. Next base: position 44,796 of record JBKJVX010000106.1, read on the forward strand.
AACGATCAATGGCTGGCGGGCGCGGGCACCACTGTGGGGCGGACGTCCGTGCTTGTTCTGACTAACGCTTCCACCACACCGGCCACGGTAAGCCTGGAGCTGTTCGGGTCCGCTGGGCAGATCCAAGCACCCGGCAGCCGGGGACTTCTGGTTGCGCCCGGTACATCGCGGCCGGTGGTTCTGGCCGGCCTGGCTCCGGGGGAGGCCCAGCTGAGCGTGCACGTGCGCAGCGCCGGAGGCCCCGTTGCAGCCGTGATCCAGCAGAGTGTCCTCCGGGGCCTGACCCCTGGCGGCGTGGACTTCATCGCACCCGGAGCAGCGCCGGCCGTCCGGCAGGTCATGACCGGTGTTGATATCCAGGACCCGGGCCAGGTAGCTGCGCTCACCGGGAGAACGGGGTACGAGGACGCAGGTCCCGCCCTGCAGCTCACCGTGCCCGGCCCTTCAGACGCCGTGGTGGAGGTCAAGCTCTACGGGCGCGACGGCCAGAAGGCATTGCCCAACGGGGGTGTCATGACTGCCAAAGCGGGCACCGTCACGGAAATCCCGCTGACTGGCGTCCCGGCTGGCCATTACACTGTGGTTGCCTCGTCGGATGTCACATTCGTGGCCGCTGCCCGGGTCACCCGCGGCCTCCAGGACACCCAGCCAGCAGACGTCGCGTGGGCGGCATCAGGAGCCAGGCTGGGCAGCCAGCACGTGGTCCCCGTTCCACAGGGAGGGCAGCGCCACCTGGTTTTCGGCGCTCTGGACAACCGCGCCACCATCACCTATTCGGCCATCACTGCCGACGGCAAGGTCCGGGCGCCGTCCACCGCCGATATCGCCGGCGGAACGACGGCGTCCATCGCCATTCCCGAAAAGGTTGAGGATTCCGACGTCGTGGGCTACGTGGTGTCGGCTTCGGGCGACGCCGCCTATGGGGCCCTGCTGTTGCAGCAGGAGGGAAGGGACGACGTCTCCTCCCTGGCCTTCCTGCCGGCGGCGGCGGGCCAGGAAACGGTGCCCGTCACCCTGAGTTACTGAGCCTGCAATTCCGGTACAGGACCCTGCTGATGCAGCGGGGCAAGGAGTTGCTGATGCCGGGTTCAGTACCTGCGCCGGTACACCGGATCGAGGGTTTCCGGGGCAACACCCAGCATTTCTGCCGTATGCTCCACCACCACGTCATGTACCAGGTCCTGGAGTTCCTCGACGCTCCCGCACGCCTGCTCAACCACGCGCCGGTAGACGGTAATCATCGGCCCGTCCTCGACGGTGGCGGGGGTGTAGGAACCCATGGGGGGAGTGGCTGCATTGGCCGCCAACTGCTCCAGGTCCGGCGGGATTTCATCGACGCCAAAGCGGACGCCATCCAGGGTCTTGCCCCAGATGTCGTGCAGCCGTTGCGCGGAGTCCAGCACCATGTCATCAAAGCGGTCCGACCGTGTGCGGTAACCAGGATGGGTGGGGAGCACCACTTCGCCCCGAAGACCCCGCCCGTGGCGGTTTCGGCGGCGCATCATAAAGCTTCTGCCCGGGGACGCCGTGCGCTGGTCCGTGCGGGCATCCGGCTCAGCCAACCGGACCGTAAAACCTGATTCATGGTTCGATGACTGCATACATTGACTGTAAACCCGGGGGAGGATTTACGCGACACATGGCCCGCCCCCGTGAGGGCGCGGCGACCCGGGGCAACAATGCAGGGTTTTGCAGCCTGCACGGAGTATTCTGTGATGTCGTGGGAGCTATCCGTCAGTGTTCAAGATCTGCGTGCCGCCAGTCAGCGGTAGCTACCCTTACGTACGTCTACGCAGATTCCACCGCGGTCCTTGGACCGCTGGCCACCTACGCCGAGCCCCATTGTTACGATCTGTGCGAGCAGCACGCTGATTCCCTCACGGTCCCGCGGGGCTGGGAGGTTCTGCGCCTGGCCATGCCCTCCACTCCGCAGCAACCGGGACCGGATGACCTCCTGGCCCTGGCCAATGCGGTCCGCGATGCCGCCGCCTTGCCCGCCCAGACGCAGGTAACGTCCGGCAAACGCGGCCCCCATTCCGCACTGGAAGCCCCGGCCGGCGCGGAAGGCACCCGCAGGGGCCACCTCCGCGTACTGCGGGAACCGTCCTGACGGGCATCTGGCGGTAGGCTGGAAGCTGCAATTCCGTCCGCTACCGGCGCCAGAGCGCCCGCCAGGGAGCATGAGTAATGCCAAAGATCAGTCCTGAACTCCTGTCCATCCTGCGTTGCCCCGTGACAGGGGCGTCCCTGATCCAGGAAGGCGAGGAACTTGTTGCAGCCGTTGCGGACGAATCCGGAGTGAAGCCCCGCTACGCCATCGAGGACGGCATCCCCCTCCTTCTTCCGCCCGAACTGCTGGCAGCAGCGACTGCGGCTGGTTCAGACCAGCACGACCCAGTCGCCGGCACACCCGTTTAGCCCTCCGACAGCACCACACCACAGGCATCCACGCCGCGGCTCCCGGGCCGGGCGCCGCAAGCAGCACCCGGCCACCGCCGGGCAGAGTAAAGGATTCACCCATGGCTTTTGATTACAAGGTTGCCGATATCTCGCTGGCCGAGGCCGGCAGGCACCAGATCCGCCTGGCAGAGCACGAAATGCCCGGCCTGATGTCCCTCCGCGAGGAGTTCGGACCCACCCAGCCGCTTAAGGGTGCGCGCATCGCGGGATCGCTGCATATGACGGTGCAGACCGCGGTGCTGATCGAAACCCTCACGGCACTGGGGGCCGAGGTCCGCTGGGCTTCCTGCAACATCTTCTCCACGCAGGATGAGGCCGCCGCCGCTGTAGTGGTCGGAAAGGGCACGGTGGAGGACCCCCAGGGCGTGCCCGTGTTCGCCTGGAAGGGCGAAACCCTGGAAGAGTACTGGTGGACTGCCGAGCAGATCCTCACCTGGCCTGGCGCGGAGACCAACCCGGAGCTTGGCCCCAACATGATCCTGGACGACGGCGGAGACGCCACCATGCTGGTGCACAAGGGCGCCGAATTCGAGGCCGTGGGCAACGTCCCCTCCGCCGACCCCACGGATTCGGAAGAGTACGGCATCTTCCTTGACGTCCTTCGCCGCTCACTCGCAGCGGACCCGCAGAAATGGACCCGCACCGCAGCCACCATCAAGGGCGTCAGCGAGGAAACCACCACCGGTGTGCACCGCCTGTACCAGCTGGCTGAACAGGGCAAGCTGCTCTTCCCGGCCATCAATGTGAACGATTCCGTCACCAAGAGCAAGTTCGACAACAAGTACGGAATCCGGCACTCACTGCCGGATGGCATCAACCGTGCAACGGACGTGCTCATGGGCGGCAAGGTCGCCGTCGTGTGCGGCTATGGCTATGTCGGCAAGGGCGCTGCGGAGTCACTGAGCGGCCAGGGTTCCCGCGTAATTGTCACCGAGATCGACCCCATCTGCGCATTGCAGGCTGCGATGGACGGCTACCAGGTGGCCAAGCTTGAATCCGTCCTGGCCACAGGCGATATCTTCATCACCACCACCGGCAACAAGGATGTCATCATGGCCGAGCACATGGCAGCCATGAAGAACAAGGCGATTGTGGGCAACATCGGCCACTTCGACAACGAGATCGACATGGCCGGACTCGCCAGGATCCCCGGCATCAAGAAGGTGGAAATCAAGCCGCAGGTCCACGAATGGGTTTTCGAAGCGGGGACTGACGCCGAGCGGTCCATCATTGTCCTCTCCGAAGGCCGCCTGCTGAACCTGGGCAACGCCACGGGGCACCCGTCCTTCGTGATGAGCAACTCGTTCGCCAACCAGACCATCGCCCAGATCGAGCTGTGGACCAAGAAGGACCAGCCTGAGGGAGAGCGCGAGTACGAAAACCAGGTCTACGT
>JBKJVX010000107.1:0-19923 GCA_046717065.1 Arthrobacter sp.
CGGCCGGCTCACACCGCCCCCTTATTCCCGCGGGCGGCCCCCCACCTCCTGGGGGGGGGGGGCCGTTTCGTTATACTGGGAATCAAAGCAACGCGGGGTCACTTAATGCTCGAAAACGTAGTGCGAAGGGGCGTCAAGTGACTCCCCGCTCGCACCCTAGCCTCGCAAGCTCGGCCAGGGAACCCTGCGGACGTGGGCCCACGCTGACTTAGGAGTTGTAGCCCTGGGGGTTGTTTTTCTGCCAGCGCCAGTGGTCCTCGCACATTTCATCAACTGTCTTGGTGGTGGACCAGCTGAGGTCCGCCAAAGCGGAGGTGGCGTCGGCCCAGAACGCCGGCAGGTCGCCGGCGCGGCGGCCCGTGATTTCGTAAGGGATTGGCTTCCCCACTGCCTTCTCGAAGGAGCGCAGGACCTCCAGCACCGAGGAGCCCTTGCCGGAACCGAGGTTCCAGCGGAAGACGCCGGCGCGGTCCGCCACATGGTTCAGTGCGGCCACGTGCCCTTCGGCAAGGTCGACGACGTGGATGTAGTCGCGCAGGCACGTGCCGTCCGGGGTGTCATAGTCGCCGCCGAAGACCATGAGCTTTTCGCGCCGGCCTACCGCTACCTGGGCGATGAAGGGCACCAGGTTGTTCGGGATGCCCTGGGGATCCTCGCCGATCCGCCCCGAGGGGTGGGCCCCCACGGGGTTGAAGTAGCGGAGCAGGGCTATATGCCAGCGGCTGTCTGCTGAACCCAGGTCCGAAAGGATGTCCTCGATCTGTTCCTTGGTGCGGCCGTACGGGTTGTTGGCCCCGATCTCCATCTTTTCCACGTAGGGGATGGGGTTGTGCTCGCCGTAGACAGTGGCTGAGGAACTGAAGACGATGGAGCGGACGTTGTGCCGGTCCATGACCCGGATGAGGTTCAGGGTGCCCACCAGGTTGTTGTAGTAGTAGGTGAGCGGCTCGCGCACTGACTCGCCCACGGCCTTCAGCCCGGCGAAGTGGATCACCGCGTCGATGGTGTCGCCGGCAAACACTTTATCCACGGCGGCTTCGTCCACGAGGTCGACGTTGTGGAACTCTGCTGTCTTGCCGGTGAGTTCCGCCACTCGGCGGAGCGACTCTTCGCTGGAGTTGACGAGGTTGTCGATGACCACCACGTCATGGCCGGCTTCCTGCAGGGACAGAACAGTGTGGGAACCGATGTAGCCGGTTCCCCCTGTGACCAGTATTTTCATGCCTCCAACGCTATCCCAACTCGGCGGGCTGCCGCCGTTGTGTCCCGGATAAGGGGCAGCATGACGCGCGTTTACGGCACTGCCGGCGGGCCGGACGATCTATTGAGCACGGATGTGTTAAAAAAGGGAGTGCCTAAAATTGTCAATGCCGAAGCCCGGCGCCAGGACGTGGTCGAAGCGGTCTGGCGAATCATCGCATTAGACGGGCTGGAAAAAGCGTCGCTCCGGGAAGTGGCAGACGAGGCGGGGCTCGCCGTCGGGTCCGTAAGGCACTACTTCGCGGGAAGCGAAGAGTTGCTCACCCACTCCTTTGCGACCGTCGTCGACCGTATCGTTACCAGGCTGGTTGAAGCCCTGCCCGCCTTGGAGAAGAATCCGCCCGCAAGCCCTGAACACCGGGAGGCGGTTTTAACACTCCTGGGCGAACTGCTGCCGCTGGATGAACAGCGGGCTGTGGAGGCCTGTGTCTGGATGGCCTTTCGGAACGCCGCCAGGATCAGGCCCTTCCTTGCAGCGGAGGCCGACCGCAGCCACAGGGAAGTCGCGGCCTTGATGGGACGCGCGATCACCACCCTGATGCCCGCCGGTGAACCTGAGGAAGCACTGGTGGTGGAGGCCGAAAGACTCCTGGCGACCCTCGACGGACTGTGTATGCATGCCCTGCTCCAGCCGGCCTGGATGACTGCCGGCATATGCAGGGATGTGCTGGAGCGGCACCTGGACGGGCTTGCGGCGTGACTGCCGTTAACGTCGTCGAACATGGGGAATAGACTGATAACCGGGGGCGTGACACCGGATCAACAGGCCCGGTCATAACGCGCCAGGGAAGGATTTCGGATGCACCAAACAGGCGGTTCCGGCTGGCAGATCACCACCGACACGTCCGGACCGATGATGATCGCCCTGTACGTCCGCGATGCAGCCGGGCTGGACGGCGCCGGCCATCCGGCACTGTCGCACGCCGCGCCCAAAATCCGCCCCGCAGACCATTCCCACCTCACTGCCGATGTTGGTGGCCTGAGCGGGCTTAAGACGGAGTGGGAGGCCTGGTGGGCGCAGTTACTGAAGGCCCATCCCCAGACGTCGCCGGAACTGTCGCCGCCTGATTTTGAGGCCTTTGGCAATTCGCCCGCGCTGCAGCGCGTACTCCAGGCGCACTTCGGCTCTGCCCTCACCTGGGCGCGGGAGCGCAGGAGCGAATACGCCGAGCTGGAAGCAGAGCGGGCTGCCGTCGGTACAGACCAGCTGCTGGAGGACATGGTTGATGACAGGTTGCTGGAGGTAGGGCGGGACGCCCGCGACTTCAAGCTGACCATCATCGAGCTGCCTCTGAATGAGCAGCGGGCATGGTACCTCGAGCCGGACAAAATCATCATGAGCCACCAGCTGATGGGCCAGCCCGAGCTGTTCCGCAGCTATGTCCAGCCGGTGGTCGAGATCCTGGCTTAGGACAGCCAGCGGGCTCAGCCCTCGACGCCAACCGGCGACACCGTGATCCGGACTTGGCCGTCAGAGCCTGATGAGTCCTGCCAGCCGTTCCGCTCTCCACGCTCCCAGGTCCGTCCAGCCACCTGTACCTGCGTCACTTCATACCCCTTGGCGTTTGCCACGGCCCACTGGGCAATCGACCAGGCCTGGCTGCCGGTGGCTTCCACCACCAACGTCTGGCCTTCCTCAGCGGTGGCCAGTGGTCCGTAGGCCTGGGCCAGTCCGGCCGAAACGGCGCCAGGGTCTCCGGCAGCCGCTGCGGAGCGGAGTGTGCATTGAACGGCTTCGGGAGTCTGGCCGGACAGCCCGGAGGCAAAGAAGCGCCCCATCTGCTCATGCTGGGCATAGGCGGTGGGGAAAGCAGACCGCTGGACCCGCTGCGCCGCTTCGGTGATCTCCATCGACTCATAGCCCGGGATTTGGACCAAAGCGTCATAAAAGGCGTTTGCTGCATAGTACGGGTCCATAACCTGCGCCTCGCTGCCCCAGCCCTGGGACGGACGCTGCTGGAACAGCCCCCGCGAATCAGGGCCTGCCTGATCTCCGTGGTCGATGTTCCGCAGCTTGGACTCCTGCATTGCGGTGGCCAGCGCTATGGTCGCGGCCCTCGGCGGGAGCCCCCGCTGGACAGCGACGGCGGTGATCAGGGAAGCGTATACCGCCTGGTCGGGTGCCAGCTCTGCCGTTCCTCCGCCCACGACGGCGATGCAGCGTTCCGAAACAAGGGTCTCGGAACGCTGCACAAAAAACAGCGCCGCATAGACGCCGCCGATCACCAGTGCGAGGGTGAGCAGCAGCACCAGGAGCCTGCGCAGGCCTCGGCTTCGTGCCATAGGGATCAGTTGGCGTGCAGGGCGTCGTTCAGTTCCACGGTCTGGCCCGCACGGGGGAGGACCTCCACAGCACCGTTGGTGGAGTTGCGGCGGAACAGCAGGTTGGGGACGCCGGAGAGTTCCGCGGCCTTAACGATCTTTGTGGTGTCCTCGCCCACCTCGTCCTTGGGGCCAGGTACGCGCACCCGGGTTCCTGCCGTGACATAGAGGCCAGCTTCCACCACCGAGTCGTCGCCGATGCTGATGCCGACGCCGGAGTTCGCACCGAGCAGTACGCGCTCACCGATGGTGATCTTCTCTTTGCCGCCGCCGGACAGCGTGCCCATGATGGACGCTCCGCCGCCAACGTCGCTGCCGTCACCGGTCACTACACCCGCGGAAATCCGGCCTTCGACCATGGAGGTGCCCAGCGTGCCCGCGTTGAAGTTGACGAAGCCTTCGTGCATGACCGTGGTGCCTTCGGCGAGGTGCGCACCCAGGCGCACGCGGTCGGCGTCGGCGATCCTGACGCCCGTGGGTACCACGTAGTCCACCATGCGGGGGAACTTGTCGACGCCGTACACGGTGACTGCCCCGCGCCGGCGCAGCCGGGCACGGGTCAATTCGAAGCCCTCCACCGCGGCGGGCCCGAAGTTGGTCCACACGACATTCGGCAGTTTGCCGAAGATGCCGTCCAGGTTGATGGTGTTCGGCCGGACCAGGCGGTGCGAGAGCAGGTGCAGGCGAAGGTAGGCGTCAGCGGTGTCAGCCGGGGCTTCATCGAGGTTGATCTGGACAAAGACCACCTTCTGCTCCGTGCCGCGGTCCTCATCGGTGCCGGCTTCGGCGATCTGGGTGAGAACGTCATCCGCGTTCTCCACAGCACGCAGGTTTTCAGCGGCTACACCCAAGGCCGGGGCCGGGAACCAGACGTCCAGGACGGTGGCATCATCGGCGTTGCCTTCGGCGGACGCAACGGTGGCCACGCCGAAGCCGTAGGCGGAGCGTTCTTCGGTGGGGGCGTTCTGGGTTTCGGGCACAGCGGAGGAAGCAGTCTCAGTCATGGCCCCAGTCTATCGACGGCGGGGGACCTGCTCCGAACTAGACTGGCTCCGTGACTGCCGAAACTGCCCCCGGGCCTTCCACCCTTCCGCTCGACCTGCGCCAGGACGTTGCGCTTCTGACCGCCGCCATCATGGACATCAACAGCGTGTCCGGAAATGAGACCGCGTTGGCCGACGCCGTGGAAGCGGCCCTGCTGACCATTCCGGACCTGCACGTTGTCCGCGACGGCGACTCGATCATTGCCCGCACGGAGCTGGGGAACACGGAACGCGTCATCCTGGCAGGCCACCTCGACACCGTTCCGCTGCCCCTGACTGAAGGGTCCAGGGGGACGGTTCCATCCAGCTGGGAGTCCGGGGTGCCCGGGGAGGGTGTCCTGTACGGCCGCGGTGCCACCGACATGAAGGGCGGCGTCGCGGTTCAGCTGGCGCTTGCCGCCACAATGTTCGACGGCGGGGCGGCGCCCAGGCGGGACGTCACCTTTGTTTTCTACGACCACGAGGAAGTCGAGGCCGTGAAGAGCGGCCTGGGCCGGCTGGTGCGCAGCCACGGCAACCTTCTGGACGGCGACTTCGCCATCCTGCTGGAACCGACCGACGGCACGGTGGAGGGCGGCTGCAACGGTACAAGCCGGTTCGAGGCAACAACTGTGGGCGAGGCAGCCCACTCCGCCCGGGCGTGGATGGGCAGCAACGCCATCCACGCAGCGGCACCCATCCTGGCCAGGCTGGCGGCCTACGAACCTGCCACCGTCAACGTGGACGGGCTGGAATACCGCGAGAGCCTCAACGCGGTAAAAATCAACGGCGGCACCGCCGGCAATGTTATTCCGGACCGGTGCGTGGTGGAGATCAACTACCGCTTTGCGCCGGACAAGACCCCCGACCAGGCAGAAGCGGTGGTTCGGGAACTTCTTGAAGGCTTTGACGTCGTCCGCACCGACGCTGCCGCCGGTGCACGTCCGGGGCTCCAGCACCCCGCAGCCGCTTCCTTCGTTGCCGCCGTGGGAGCCGAGCCAAAGCCCAAATACGGCTGGACCGACGTCGCGCGGTTCAGTGAACTGGGGATCCCGGCGGTGAACTTCGGACCGGGGGATGCCCTGCTGGCCCACAAGGACAACGAGCACGTCCATGCCGACGCCATTCGCAAGTGCCTGCACGCGCTGCAGAACTGGTTGACGGCCTGACGTATGGGCAGCCTGGCTTAAACGGCAATGGCCCGGACCTGGGTCCGGGCCATTGCTTGTGTGAGTGTTAGGGAACAGCTGCTTTGGCAGCTGCCTCGGCCTTGGCCACCCCGCCTGCCGCCTTCTTGGAGCCGCGGCGCTCGATCCACACCGCGATGCGTGAAACGCAGATGTTGATGGCAATGTAGATCGCCGCTGCCACGAAGAAGATGGGGAACAGGAACTGCGTCCCCAGGAAGTCAGCCATCACCTGGACGGCACGCAGCAGCTCGCCGTACGCCACGATGTAGCCGAGTGACGTGTCCTTCAGGAGGACCACCATCTGGGCTACGAGCGAGGGCATCATGCGCCGGATGGCCTGCGGCAGCTCGATCAGCATGCGGGACTTGAAGCTGGTCAGGCCAATGGCCAGGCCGGCTTCCCGCTGCCCCTTGGGAAGCGACTGGATGCCCGCACGGATGATTTCAGCGAACACTGCCGAGTTATAGAGCACCAAGCCGGTGACGACGGCAATGAACGGCGAGGTTCCGAAGCCCAGCAGGATGAACAGCATCATCAGGACTACCGGCATGCCGCGGAGGAACTCCAGCAGCACCCGGACAGGGATGCGGATGAAGGCTGCATCCGAGATGCGCAGCAGGCACAGCAGGAGGCCGAGCGGGAAGGCGATCACTGCTGCCAAAGCTGCGGCGCTGAGCGTTGCGCTCAACCCGTTGCCCAGGAGTGTCCACACGTCTGCACGGGTGAAGATGGCCCACCGGCGCCCTTCGAAGATGCCCTGCTGGGCGAAGGTCATGATGATCCAGGCAAGCAGGCCCAGGATCAGCACGGAACCGACTATGGAACCAATCAGGGATATCCGCCGGGCCTTCGGGCCGGGAACGTCATAAAGTACCGAGGTCATCGGGCAATCGCCACCTTTCGTTCCACCGTGCTGGCGAGGATGCCCAACGGAACGGTGAGGAGCAGATAGAAGAACGCAACGCCCAGCAGCACGGGGATCACGGCGTCACCGTTGGCGTTGGCCAGCTGGCGGCCGTAGCCGAACAGTTCGAGGACGAAGAACGCGCCGGCCACCGAGGAGTTTTTTACCAGTGCGATCAGGATGTTGATCAACGGCGGGACCACCGTCCGCAGGGCCTGCGGGAGGATGATGAGGTTCAGGACCTGCCCGAAGTTCATGCCGATGCTGCGTGCGGCTTCGGCCTGCCCTACGGGAACACTGTTGACACCCGAGCGGACAGCTTCGGCGATGAACGCTGCGGTGTAGGTACTGAGGGCAATGATGGCTGCAACCTCAAACTGCTCGAAGGTAACGCCGAGCCGGGGGAGGACGATCGCTGCGAAGAAGAAGGCGATGGTCAGCGGGGTGTTCCGGAGGACCTCTACATAGACCATGCTGAAGCCGCGGAGTGCTGCTACGGGGGAAACCCTGGCGGCCGCGAGCAGCGTGCCAAGAACCAGGGCGATGACTCCGGAAACGGCGGAAAGGAAAAGCGTGCGGAGAAAACCGTTCCAGTACAGGGGCAGGTTTTCAAGAATGACGTCCATAAAATCCTTCGGATGTGGGCGTGGACGGGAGCGGAGACAGTGGTTGCCGGGGCCGCGGAACAGCCCCGGCAACCGCAGGGCTACCTAGTAACGGTCGAGCTCGGGCAGCTCCGGGGCAGTCTTGATGACTGCGCCTGCGGTGGCTTCCCATGCCTTCTTGTAGGACCCGTCCTCCTGGAATGCTTCCAGCTGGTCGTTGATCCAGTTGCGGAACTCGGTGTCGTCCTTCTTCAGGCCGATGCCGTAGGGCTCCTTGGTGAAGGTCTCGTCCGAGGCGAGCTTAAAGGCGTCCGGCTCCTTGTCCACAAAACCGGCCAGGATGACGTTGTCCGTAGTGACTGCTTCAACCTGCTTGTTGCGCAGCGGCTCGAGGCAGGCGGAGTAGGTGGCCGCAGGGACGAGCTCTGCACCGTACTTGTCCACAATGGTTGCCGCGGGGGTTGAACCGGTGACCGAGCAGACCTTCTTGCCCTTGACGTCCTCGGGGGTCTTGATGGAGTCGTTGTCCTTGTTCACCATCAGTGCCTGGCCCGCTTCGTAGTACGGTCCGGCAAAGCTGACAACCTGCTTGCGCTTGTCGTTGATGGTGTACGTGGCGATGACCAGGTCAACCTTGCCCTGCTCGATGAACGGTTCGCGGTTGGCTGACACCGTCTCGGACCATTCGATCTTGTCGGCGGCGATGCCCAGCTTCGCGGCGATCAACTTGCCGATTTCGACGTCGAAGCCCACCGGCTTGCCGTCCAGGCCCACCTGGCCGAAAAGGGGCTGGTCGTACTTGGTGCCGATCTTGATGGTTCCGGCCGAGGCGAGCTTTTCCATGGTGGTGCCGGCGGCGAAGGTGGGTGCTGCTTCAACCGAGGGGTCGCTGGTGGTACCGGCTCCGCCTCCGCCACATGCGCTCAGGGACAGGGCGAGGGCAGCGGTAGCCGCCACGAAGAAAGACTTCCGCCGGGTCATAAATGCCTTCATGACATTCCTTTCATTGGTGGCCGTGGGTCACGGCCCGGGTGCGAACTGAGAGTGTTTGTTCGTAGGTGTTTCAGTGGGTCAGGAGCTTGGAGAGGAAATCCTTGGCGCGGTCGCTCTTGGGATTGGTGAAGAACTCCTCAGGGGTGGCGTCCTCGACGATCTGGCCGTCCGCCATAAAGACGACCCGGTCAGCAGCTTTGCGGGCGAAGCCCATCTCGTGGGTGACCACGATCATGGTCATGCCCTCCTTGGCCAGCTGGATCATAACGTCCAGGACCTCGTTGATCATCTCGGGGTCCAGTGCCGACGTCGGCTCGTCGAAAAGCATGACCTTGGGCTTCATCGCCAGGGCGCGGGCGATGGCAACGCGCTGCTGCTGGCCGCCGGAAAGCTGTGCGGGGAGCTTCGGAGCCTGGTGTCCGACACCAACCCGTTCCAGCAGCACCATGGCGTCCTTGTCCGCGGTGGCCTTTGCAACGCCCTTGACCTTGATGGGGCCGAGGGTGACGTTTTCGAGGATGGTTTTGTGTGCGAAAAGATTGAATGACTGGAAAACCATTCCGACGTCGGCCCGGAGCTGTGCCAGTTCCTTGCCTTCCTCGGGGAGCACCTTTCCATCAATGCTGATAGTGCCGCCTTCAATGGTTTCGAGGCGGTTGATGGCGCGGCACAGCGTGGACTTACCGGAGCCTGACGGCCCGATGACCACGACAACCTCGCCTTTGCGGACCTGCAGGTCGATGTCCTTCAAAACGTGCAGCTGGCCGTAATGCTTATTTACGGCGTTCAGGGAGACGAGGGCATCGCCGGGCACATGAGTAGTCATAGGAAGAATCTAGCGAACAACACCGTCTTATGATGCGAATCACCCCAAGTTCCTGCGGATCGTGATTCAAGAGATACCTCCCGCAGTCAGGTTAGCCTTGGGGAATGAGCATCAGTGCAGATCCGGCCAAAAACTCCCAGCCGCGCCGTAAAGGACCCCTTGAACTTCGCCGTAAGCAGGCGTCAGTGGAGATGTCCGACCAGCATTTGCTTGATACCAAAGGCCTTGGCCAGTTCGTGCACACTGATCCATGGCGCGTGCTCAGGATCCAAAGCGAGTTCGTCGAGGGGTTCGGGGCGTTGGCTGACCTCGGCCCGGCCGTCAGCGTCTTCGGATCAGCCCGGACCAAGCCAGGCAGCCCCTACTATGAGATGGGCGTTGAGGTGGGGCGGAAGCTGGCCGAGGCAGGCGTCGCAGTGATCACCGGAGGCGGACCGGGGTCCATGGAAGCGGCCAACCGCGGCGCCGTTGAAGGTAACGGCGTATCCGTGGGACTCGGCATTGAGCTCCCTTTCGAGCAGGGCCTGAACCAATGGGTGGACCTGGGGATTAACTTCAGGTACTTCTTTGCCCGCAAAACCATGTTCGTGAAGTATGCCCAGGGATTCATCGTCCTGCCTGGCGGCCTTGGCACGCTGGATGAACTTTTCGAAGCCATGGTCCTGGTGCAGACCAGGAAGGTGACGTCCTTCCCAATCGTGCTGCTCGGCGTCGACTTTTGGGGCCCGATGATCGATTGGATCAGGGGCACGCTCGTGGCTGAGGGGATGGTCTCGGAAAAGGACCTGGACCTGGTCCAGGTGGTGGATGACCCGGCGGAAGCGGTGGACCGGGTGCTCCACGTGGCCGTCACCCCCTCCATGAACGGCGAACAGCGCCCGGAATAACAAAGACGGCCACGTCTGGCACGATGGGATTGTGACTTTTTTTCTGGTCTTCCTTGCCGTTGCCCTGATCGGCGCTGTCCTTTGGGCAGGTGCGGGGGACCGTTCCGGCAAGCCCGGCGGCCGTGCCCTGCCTGCCCTGCTGGACGCCGGCCTTGACCAGCCTCCCGCAAACCTTCCGCCAGTCCTCCTGCCAGCCAACGCGGCGCCCCAGGACGTGGACCGCGTGCGGTTTTCCCTGGGACTGCGGGGCTACCGGATGGACCAGGTGGACCAGGTGCTCGATGAGTTGAGGGACCAGCTTGCGGCAAGCCGCCACGAAGTTGAGATCCTGAAGGCCAGGCTGGAGGCCATGGAAGACGCAGGGCCCTCCGCTGGAACGGCGGCGGAGCCCGCCGCCGGGACAGGTGCCAAGGCGGAACCGCCGGCGGCGGAAATCCATGGGCATGCCGATGCAGGGTCCGGGGCCGGGGAGGACCGGGAGTGAGCACCGCCACCCGGCGGGGAACGGGCGTTGCAGCGTCGGTCCAGGCGCTCGCCCTCCGTTTCCGCGCAACCGTCCGCGGCTGGCCCTGGTGGCTCCAGGTCTCGGCCATCTACATCGCGGCAAGGTCCGTCAGCGCCGCGATTTTTATGGCCGCCGCCCTGCACCAAGGTCCTAACCCCTGGTTCCCGGCCAAGCCCGACTACTGGAACTTCATCAACATCTGGGACGCGCGCTGGTACGGCAGGGTGATCGCCAACGGTTATCCCGCCACCCTTCCGGTCGATGACGCGGGTAATGTCCAGGAAAATACATGGGCCTTTTATCCCCTGTACCCGTCCCTGGCAGGAGGACTCAGCAGACTGACGGGGTTGGCCCCTGCTGCTTCGCTGACCATTATCGCCATGCTGTCCGGACTGGCTGCCGCGCTGGTGGTCTATACGCTTTTCCGGCATAAGGCAGCACACGGGCCGGCACTTTGGGCGGTGGCGTTCTTCGCCACCTTCCCTGTGTCCGCGGTGCTCCAAGTGCCATATGCCGAACCGTTGTCACTGTTGCTGCTCGCGGCCGCACTGCTGCTGGTAGTCCGGCGGCAGTACCTGTGGGCGGTCCCGGTGGTGGTGATGCTGTGCCTCTCGCGTCCGGTGGGCGTTCCATTCGCGGCCATGCTGGGGCTCCTGCTGGTCCACCGGTTGGTGCAGCGCTTGGGCGGCCGGGAACCGGGTCCGCACTCCGTCCGGGACTTGGCGGCCTTCACCGCTCTAACGGCAGTGGCAGGCCTCGCGGCGCTGGCATGGCCGGCCGCCGCGTGGGCGGCAACGGGGGATATACAGGCCTATACCAAGACCGAAACCGTGTGGCGGGGCCAGGATCTGGTGCCGTTCAGGCCCTGGTTCGACACCGGCATCGACCTCTTCGGCCCGGTGCTCGGAGTGGTGGCGCCTTTCGTTTTTGTGGCGCTCTTCGGCGCGATGCTGTACCTGCCGCCGGTAGTCCGGCTCGGGGCCGAACTCCGGCTGTGGTGCGCCTGCTACATGGGCTACCTGGTGATGTTCCTCCACCCGCAGACCAGCACTTTCCGTATGCTGCTGCCGCTTTTCCCACTGGCGCTGGGGGCTGCGCTCCTGTCCCGGTCCAGGGCTTACCGCGGAACTGTCGTGGTGATGTTCGTGCTGTTGCAGATCGTGTGGATTGTCTGGCTGTGGGCGTGGGCGCAGTTGCCAGGCGGCGGGGATTATCCACCATAGAAATCCCGGCTGCTGTGCAGGTCAGAGGGCAAATTGGACCCGCCCACAAATGTCCATCGATTAGCTACGGGCGGGTAATTCCGCGATAATGGTAGGTAAGCAAGGACAAAAAGCATTCAGAATACGCGCAGCCCTGGCGGTGTCCATCCGCTCCGCCATGGCAGCTTGATCTACATGCGGACACAGCCCACCCGGGCTGATCAGTCCTGGGACTAAATGGAGGGGAATTCCTCATGGCGGCTATGAAACCACGCACCGGCGACGGCCCAATGGAAGTCACCAAGGAGGGCCGCAGCCTGATCATGCGCGTCCCGCTCGAAGGCGGCGGGCGCCTGGTGGTCGAACTGAATGCAGCCGAAGCGGCCAACCTCAAGGAATGCCTGGTCGGCGTTACCGAATAATTGTGCCGGACAGGGTCCGCAAGCCTTCGGGCTGCGGATCCTGTCTTATTTTTTGACCGCCACGAGCAGGCCGTCGCCGGTGGGAAGCATGGCGGAGGCCAGCCTCTCGTCATCACGAATGCTCTTTCCCACCTGGCGCAGGACCACGGTGGTGGCCTCGCGGCCCGCAGGGTTGGCTACCTTGTCCTTGTCCAGTGCATCGTTGATGATCAACAGCCCGGCGGGCTTCAGGAGCCGGATGGCCTGCTCCACATAACCGGGAAGTCCCGGCTTGTCAGCGTCGATGAACACCAGGTCGTACGCGCTGTCCGTGAGACGCGGCAGGACGTCGCCCGCGCGGCCTGAGATGGTCCGGGTCCGGTTGGCCGGGCTGCCGGCCTCCGAGAAGGCTTCCCGTGCGGCTTTGAGATGTTCGACGTCCACGTCGATGGTTGTGAGGACAGCGTGCGGACCGAGGCCGCGGAGCAGGCAGACACCGGAGACGCCTGCCCCGGTTCCGATTTCGACGGCGGTCTGGGCCTTCGACGCGGCAGCGAGGACGGTGAGGACGGCGCCCACGCCGGGCCCGATGGGGGTCACGCCCAATTCAAAGGAGCGTTCCCGGGCCCGCAGCATGACCTCATCCTCAGCGGGCAGATCTTCTGCATAGGACCAGCTGGTGGACTTGTCGGCGCTCATGGGTTTTCGCTTTCTGGGCGGCAGGGGGAGTGTCCTGTACAGCCTACTGTGTCGTTCGGCAACAGCCGGGAAGGCGGGCTGTTGCGCCCACGGCTGAAGTTACCCGGCAGTCAGGAAATTCCCAGCCAAATTTGAAATGATTATTATCTGGTCATCCATTGGGTGGTCGGCGCCGAATCAGAGATGTCAACAGTGTCCGGGCGTAAGCATTCCACGAGGGGAGTGGACGATGTCATCATCAGTTGTGGCACCTGTCCCTGCAGCAAACAAGCCGGAGTCCGAGTGGGTGCGCCCTACTTGGGAAGAAGTGGTGACCAACCACTCCGCGAAGGTTTACCGGCTGGCTTACCGCCTGACCGGAAACAAGTACGACGCCGAAGACCTTACCCAGGAGGTGTTTGTCCGCGTTTTCCGTTCGCTGGAAAATTTCAAGCCCGGAACGCTGGACGGCTGGCTGCACCGCATCACCACGAATCTCTTCCTGGACCAGGCGCGGCGGAAAACCCGCATCCGGTTCGACGCCCTTGCCGAGGACGCTGAGTCGAGGATCCCCGGGCGGGAACCGGGCCCGGAGCAGAGCTTCGAGCTGAACAACCTGGACCTTGATGTCCAGGCCGCCCTCGAGGAACTCCCGCCGGACTTCCGTGCGGCTGTGGTTCTTTGTGACCTTGAAGGCCTGTCCTACGACGAGGTGGCCGAGGCCCTGGGCGTCAAGCTCGGTACGGTGCGCTCCCGCATCCACCGAGGCCGCACCATGCTCCGCGAAAAGCTGGCCCACCGTGACCCGCGTCCGCAGCAGTCCAGGCCCAAGCTGTCATTGCCGCGCATCGCCGGCATCCTCTGAACGGCATATGAGGCCCCAGTTTCCGCTCAGCCGCAGGCATCAGCGCACCGCCAGCCATATCCAGTCCTGCCTTGAATGTGCTTCAGCCGTGCGCCGGGAGCGGCAGTACCTGGAGCGGCTGCGGGATGCGCCGATCCCGCCGGCAAGCGATGACCTGACTGCCCGGCTGCTGGCCAGGACCCAGGAGTTGGCAGCCCGGCCGCCGGTTCCTGCCCCGCATCGCCGGGCATCCAGGGCAGCGGTCCGGGTGCTCGCCATGACGGCGGGGGGCACCGTTGCCGCAGCGGGTGTGCTCGCTGCCGGTGCTTTTGCAGTGGCTGGTGAACCGCTCCAGGCAGATGGTGCTGCAGGCGCAGCCACGCTCTTTCAGGTTTCCGCCCAGACTCCGGCTGACGGCAGGACCCTTAGCGTGGACCGGTTGTCGGGCCTGCGCTCGGAAGGCTGGGTGTGCCCCGAGCTTGGGGCTATGGGATTCCACCTCGAGTCGGCGAAAGCCGTGATGCTGGAGGGCCGCCCCGCTGTCGAACTGAAGCTCTCCGACGGAACTCATTACGCGACCATCACGGAACGGCATGACCCCGGGGGCACAGAAGAGGAAGCTGGTTCCGGGCAGGCCGGCCCGCTGTTGCAGATCCTGGCGTCCTCGCCATGGTCCGCAACCTATTGGACGCAGGGCCGCACCTTCACCTATGTCTCCGACCTCCCCGCGGAACAGGCCGACGACGCCGTGTCCATCCTTCAGCGCCTCAGCGAAAAGGCGGGCGAAGGTGTGGCAGCCGAAGCGCTGGAGGAGCTTCCTGTCCAGGACACTGAACCGATGGCACAACGCCTGCAGCGCGGCGTTAACAAGATCGTGGCCCTTTTTACGCAGTAAAGCGGACAGTTTCCACCGCCCGTGGGCGGGAATCGTCACTGGCAGCCCGGAGAGGGTAATCTTCCTAAAGTGTTTGGAATCAACGGCCCGGAGTTCTTTCTTCTGCTGATCATTGGCGTCCTCGTGATCGGCCCCCAGCGGCTGCCCGAATACACGCAGAAACTGGCCAACCTGGTCAAGGAAGTCCGCCGCATGGCCTCCGGCGCGCGCGAGCAGATCAAGGAAGAAGTGGGGATCGACATCGATGATGTCGACTGGAAGAAGTACGACCCCCGCCAGTACGATCCCCGGCGCATCATCAAAGAGGCGCTCCTGGACGATGACGCCAAGCCCGTCAGCGCCGGTGCGCCTGCCGCCGTTGCAGCCGTCTCCGGTGCAGCCGCCGTAGCGGTGGCTGATGCCGCTCCGAAGCGGCCTGAGAGGGTGCTTCAGTCGCTTCCGGCAGGCGAAGCTGCCCCCTTCGATACGGAAGCCACCTAGCCACCCCGACGTGGGGAGGCTTTGGCAGGAAACTCAGCGGGGCTGCAGCCCCAGCTTCATGCCGGCCAGACCCCGGGGTTTTGCTGCCAGCCTTCCGGCGATGTCCGAGAGCGCTTGTGCCGCAGGCGTTCCTGCCTGGCCGAGGACGATGGGTACTCCCGTGTCGCCGCCCTCGCGCAGTTGGATGTCCAGCGGGATCTGCCCCAGCAGCGGCACGTCGGCGCCCACAGTGGCTGTCAGCCGTTCCGCGAGGACCGCCCCGCCGCCGCTTCCAAAGAGCTCCATCCTGCCGCCGTCGGGCATTTCCAGGTAGGACATGTTCTCGATAACCCCGGCCACGGACTGCCCGGTCTGGGTTGCGATGGCGCCGGCCCTCTCGGCGACGTCGGCCGCGGCGGCCTGGGGCGTGGTGACTACCAGGATTTCCGCCTTGGGGAGCAGTTGCGCGACGGAGATGGCGATGTCTCCGGTGCCGGGCGGCAGGTCCAGGAACAGGGCGTCCAGGTCGCCGAAGTAGACATCCGTCAGGAACTGCTCAAGGGCCCGGTGCAGCATGGGTCCGCGCCACGCTACAGGCTGGTTGCCGCTCACGAACATCCCGATGGAGATCACCTTCACGCCGTACGCAACCGGGGGAAGGATCATGTCGTCCACCCGCGTGGGCGCCTGGCTGATGCCCATCAGGCCGGGAACCGAGAAGCCATAGACGTCGGCGTCCACAATTCCCACGCGCAGCCCTTGTGCAGCGAGGGCGCAGGCAAGGTTGACAGTCACGGAGGACTTTCCCACCCCGCCCTTGCCGCTGGCCACCGCGTAGACCCTGGTAAGGGAGCCGGGCTCGTTGAAGGGGATGCCGCGATGGCCGCCGGCCCCGCGGAGCAGTTCCTTGAGGGCATCACGCTGCTCCTGCGTCATCACCTTCAGTTCGACGTCGACGGCGGCCACTCCCGGAACTGCCAGCAGCGCCTTCGTCGCATCGGCCGTAATGGTGTCCCGGAGCGGGCAGCCGGCGATGGTGAGCAGGACAACCAGGCTGGCCCTGCCGTCGTCGGAAACGTTGACGGACTCCACCATGCCCAACTCAGTGATGGGACGGCGGAGCTCGGGATCGATGACCGTGGCCAGGGCGGCATTGACTGCCCCGGCCAGGGAGGTGTTATTGATGGGTGCGCTCCTTAGCGGTCCTGGGTGGAGTGCCCCGGCTTTACCCGGGGAACCTGTTGGGTGCGGGGGTTCCGCTGCCGGTCACGCTGTTCCTTGAGTTTCTCCCGCACCTTGTCGCGTGGGGACTCATGTTGCCCCTGCCCTGACGGATCATGCGTCCGGAGCTCTTCCTGGGCTTCCAGCACGTCTTCCAACAGCGAGCGCAGCTCGGCGCGGACGTAGTCGCGCGTTGCCACCTCGCGCAGCGCGATCCGCAACGATGCCAGTTCCCGGGTCAGGTATTCGGTATCGGACAGGTTGCGTTCAGCACGCTGGCGGTCCTGCTGGAGGGAGACGCGGTCGCGGTCGTCCTGGCGGTTCTGGGCCAGCAGCAGCAGCGGTGCCGCATAGGACGCCTGCAGGGACAGCATCAGCGTCAGCAGGGTGAAACCGAGGTCCCGGGAGTCGAACTGCCAGGCCAGCGGTGCCCATGTGTTCCAGGCCAGCCAGACGACGACGAAGACCGTCATGTAGACGAGGAATTGCGGCGTACCCATGAAACGGGCGAAGCCTTCGGTGGCGTGGCCGAAGGCATCCGGATCAGGGGAGAACTTGGGCAGGATCCGCTGGCGGCCGCTCAGCGGCGTGTCCAGGCTGCCCTTCGCCGCCGCCTTGGCGGGGGTCCGCAGGTTGGGGTTCTTGGGAGCACCACTGTCAGCCAATGCGGCCACCGAGCCTTCTTATAGGGGCTTCGCCATCATGGGCTCGCCAGTCGTCCGGCAACAGATGATCCAGAACGTCATCAACAGTCACCGCCCCCACAAGCCGGCCGTCGTCATTGACCACGGGGAGGGAGTTCAGGTTGTACGTAGCCAGGGTCCTGGCCACCTCGCTGATGTGGGCCTGGTCCGAGAGCGGCTCAAGGTTCTTGTCCACCAGGTTGCCCAGGGGCTCGAACGGCGGGAAGCGCAGCAGCTGCTGGATGTGCACCACGCCCAGGAAGCGCCCGGTCGGGGTCTCCAACGGGGGCCTGGCGATGAAGATGGAGGAAGCGAGGGCAGGCGAGAGCTCCTCGCGCCGGACATGGGCCAGCGCCTCGGCCACCGTCGCTTCAGGGGGCAGGATCACTGGTACCGGCGTCATCAGCCCGCCGGCAGTGTCCTCGTCATATTCGAGCAGGCGGCGGACGTCCTCGGCGCCTTCGGGCTCCATAAGCTGCAGCAGTTCTTCGGCCTGTGCGGTGGGCAGTTCGCCGAGGAGGTCGGCGGCGTCGTCCGGATCCATCTCCTCCAGGACATCGGCTGCGCGCTGGACGTCAAGGGCCGAGAGGATTTCCACCTGATCGTCCTCGGGGAGCTCCTGCAGGACGTCGGCGAGCCGTTCATCCTGGAGTTCGCTCGCTACCTCGAAGCGGCGCTTGTCGCTCATTTCCTGCAGGGCCTCGGCGAAGTCGGCCGGCTTCAGGTCCTCGTGGTTGGCGACGAACTGGGTGGCGGCCTGGGGCTCGGTGCGGGCTCCCTGCAGGGCGTCCGCCCAGTCAATGATCATGGTCTCGTTGCGGCGCAGCCGGCTGAGCGGCGAGAGCGAATGGCCGCGGCGGACAAACAGCTTGCTGACGAACCAGTCCCGGGAACGGTGCTGGTCCATGGCGATGTCTTCGATGGTGGCGTCCCCGCTGCCATCCCTGAGGGTCACGCGGCGGTCAAACATCTCAGCGACCACCAGTGTCTCGGCACCACGCTGCTCAAAGCGCCGGAGGTTGACCAGGCCGGTGCAAATGATCTGGGTCTGGTCGATCGAGGTAATGCGCGTCATTGGCACAAAGACGCGCTTCTTTCCCGGAACCTCGACGACGATGCCCACCACGTGGGGGGCACCCCGGCTTCCACGCGAGAGCACCACAACATCGCGCAACCGGCCCAGGCGGTCGCCCAGCGGGTCGAAGACGTCAAGACCCAGAAGGCGCGCCACAAAGACGCGCGAAAGATTTGTGCTCACGTCTACAGGCTACCGAGTCTGCTCTCTTTTAGCTGAATTTACAGGCGGCACACATGCTGATGGGCAAGAATGGTGTTATGTCAAACATTTTTGGTGCTCCCAAGGCCGGCGGGCCCAACGGCGTGGACGAGTCCCGCGCCGTCCCCACCGGTGACACCGTCGGCTCCTACACGTCCTACCTGGATGCCCAAAAGGCTGTGGACTACCTCGCTGACCAGCAGTTCCCGGTCCAGATGGTGTCGATCGTGGGCAATGAGCTCAAGATGGTGGAGCGCGTCACGGGACGCCTCAGCTACCCCCGTGTGGCGTTGTCCGGGGCGCTTAGCGGCATGTGGTTCGGTCTGTTCGTGGGCGTCATGCTGTCGTTCTTCGCACCTTCGCCGGGATACTTCTCCATCCTGACCTCCGTGCTGATGGGTGCCGCGTTCTTTATGCTGTTCGGCATCGTCACCTATGCCATGCAGCGGGGAAAGCGCGACTTCACCTCAACCAGCCAGGTGGTGGCCACCAACTATGACGTCGTGGTGTCGGTCGAGGCTGCCCACGAGGCCCGGCGCCTGCTCCAGCAGTTGCCGATGACCCGGTCTGATGCGGTTGCCGGCCCCAGGCCCCATACGCAGGCCGACTACTACAACCAGCCGTACCAGCAGCCCGGCCCACCTCAGCAGGGCCAGCAGCCGGGCCCCCAGCAGGGCCAGCCCCCCGTCCGGCCGGCCAGCTGGAACGATCCCTACGGCCAACAGACTCCCGGCGCGTTGGGCGCCCCGGCTGCAGCTGAGCAGCCCGGCCAGCCGGCCGAAAGCCCGGCGCAGCCGGCTCCGGCACCTGCGGCAGCGGTCCGTTACCCTGACCTGCCGGACGGTCGGCCGCAGTACGGCGTCCGTGTCAGCGACGACCCTGCACCCGCCCCCGCCGGCAACGATGCAGCTCCGGGTGACCAACGCCAGGACACTGAACAGCCTGCGCGGCAGCCCGATGCGGCACCTGAGCGTAGCCGGGACGAAGCAGGCTCGTAGCGATCCGCCCCGCTCCACCGAGCGCCAACTCGTTAAGCGCGAACGGACACTTAAGCCCCGGGGCTTGAGTGTCCGTTCGCGCTTTAAGAGGGCGGCTACGCGGGGGAGTGCTGGCTGCCTTCGCCGTTGGCTTCCCGGTAGATGCCCGCCATCCAGGACTCGACGTCGTCGGCCTTGCGGGGCAGCGCGGCGCTGAGGTTGACGGGGCCGTCGGCGGTCATCAGGACGTCGTCCTCGATCCGGACGCCAATGCCGCGGTACTCCGCCGGAATGCCCAGGTCCTCGTTCTTGAAGTACAGGCCCGGTTCGATGGTGAAGACCATGCCTTCGGTGAGGACGCCATCAAGGTACAGCTCCCGCTTGGCCTGGGCGCAGTCGTGCACATCCAGCCCAAGGTGGTGGCTGGTGCCGTGCGGCATCCAGCGGCGGTGTTGCTGGCCCTCATGGCTGACGGCTTCCTCCACGCTCACGGGGAGCAGGCCCCACTCTGCGAGGCGTTCAGCCAGCACCGTGGTGGCGGCCGTGTGGATGTCCCGGAACTTGGTTCCGGGCCGGGCCGCGGCGAATCCTGCGTCGGCGGCGTCGAGGACCGCTTCGTAGACCTTCCGCTGAACGTCGCTGAACGTGCCGTTGGCCGGCAGGGTCCTGGTGACATCGGCGGTGTACAGGGAGTCGGCTTCCACGCCGGCGTCGAGGAGCAACAGCTCACCGGCGTTGATGCTGCCGGTGTTGCGGGTCCAGTGCAGCACGGT
>JBKJVX010000108.1:0-7346 GCA_046717065.1 Arthrobacter sp.
GGTGATGTTCGGATCGCTGCTGTCGGTGACATGAACGGTCCCAAGACCACTAAGACTGACAGCCCGTCCGGCCTGAACGGCGCGGCGATCACCCGGCTCGTGCAGAACAACGAGATTGATGCTTTCCTGGGGCTCGGGGACTTCCAGTACGACATCGCGCGCTGCGAGGACTACGTGGAGTACTGGGCGCGGCTGTGGGGTGGCACGATGCCCAAGCTGTACTGGGTGTCCGGCCCGAGCCATGACTGGAGGCCCGGCCGGAACGAAGACCTCGACAACTTCATGAATGGCGAATGCCCGGGGTCTGAGGCGAAGGCTGCGATCAACCAGGAGCGTGGGTTCATCGAGAACGGGCAACCGTACTCCAAGGACTTCGGGAACTGGCACTTCGCGTTCCTGTCCTCCGCGCAGTGGCGGTACGACACCACGAAGGCTATGGAGACGACGAGGTGGCTGGACGATGACCTTGCTGCTGCCAAGGCGGCCGGAAAGCACCTGGCAGTGGTGTACCACGAACCGTACTTCACATCGAACACGGAGGAACATGAGCGGGCAAAGAACCACAAACCGTGGATCGACGTGATGTGGAAGCACCGGGTCCGGCTGACCCTGTCAGGGTCACAACACAACTATGAACGGTCATGCCCGGTGAACAACGAGGACGAGTGCGTCGATGATGGGATGACAGCGTTCCAGGTTTCCACGGGAGGTATCGGTTTGCGAACCTTCGCCAGTGATCCGTCGTACATCGAGGAGCGGTTGAGCGACACGCACGGGTTCCTTCGGATGACACTGCGGGAGGACGGGTCCTTTGACTGGAACTTCGTCCCAACGACGGGGTCGGGCACGGACTCGGGTACGCGTTCCGCGCCGTAGCAGTAGTATGACCCCGCCGCCCAGCCCCCGGACGAGGCAGACGAGGCAGCGGTGATGTAGACCAGCAAGGCGGCGCCGCCGTCGTCCTTTAGGTCCAAGGGCGCGGCGGCGCCCGCCTGACCCGGGGCCTTGTCGAAGCCGCAGCCCGGACTAAAGCGTCTCTGGAACCGGACGTCCCGGGAAGAGCGTCGAATACTGCTTCCGGTACATCCTGCGCCCGATGAGGCGGTAGGCCAGCCGGACCGGCGCGGGGATCTCTTTGAACAGTTCCTTCCGGTCTGCGGGCGGATTCGTGGCGAGCACCATACCGAGGTAGCCGACCAGGAACTTGTTGCTGACTTGGCTGCTCCCGTGCTCCGCGGCTGCCTTCATCTCCTTCTGGGTCATCATCTTGTCCACGGCGGGCATCACCTCGGTGACCTCCCGGCGCAGATGCACGTTGAGGACAGCCTTCAGGTCCTCGTAGCGCTCAGCCAGTTCCTTGCCGGTCTCTGAGTCCGCGGTTTTCATCCAGCTCAGGCGGACGGGTTCGATATTCTCCAGCCGTTGTGTGACCTGGCGGTGTTGCTCGAGCATCTGGCCCACGTGGAGGACGCACGCTGGTGCCCGTTCGGCCAGCTGCGGGTACATGAGCTCGTCCTCGCTCTCATGGTGGAGGTGGAGGAGCTTGTCGAAGTTGCCCAGCACTTCGCCCACGTAGGCGGCGCGGGCGGCGTCGCCAGGAGCGGCGGAACGCACCAGGCCGGGCGCCTCGTCATAAGCCCACAAGAACACGCGGTGGATGCGCCGCATGCCCGCCGTCCCGGTGCACAGGACGGGCCCCGGTGGGACAGGGGCCGCGGTCTCACCGGGCTGCATGGTGAAGAAGTCGGTCATGGGCACCTCCTGGTCGTCAGGCGAGACCAGGACCCTCTCCCCGGCAGCATCGTAGCGTTTGCCCTTAGGCCGCACAATGGCACCTGGTTAGGGCGGGATTAGGTAGGGGAGTAGCCGAACTCCCCTACCCCGTCCGGTCCGGGTAGGGGCAAAATTGCGAAATGAAACGACGTATAGTGGCTAGCTTCGCAGCGGCAATGATGTCGCTTGGCGGAATCGCACTGGCATCCCCCGGCAATGCAGCGCCTGACTCATCCCCAGACGCGGGGCAAATTATGGTCAAATTCCGTGACGATGCTGCTGCACCAGGCCTGCTTCGCCAGAAAGGCCTTAACTCGAGCGCGACCATCGGAAGCACCGGCGCCGTCCTCGTGAAAGCGCCCCGTGGAAAAAAAGCACAACTCATCCAGGAGTTGAGCAGCAATCCGGACGTTGAGTACGCCGAGCCGGATGAGGTGGTTACTGCCTCCACGGGCGATCTCTACTTCGAACGCCAGTACGCACTTCACAATGTTGGGCAGTCGTTCACGGATACCGCCAACACGCTGACTGTGCCGGCGGGCACCAGGGACGCCGACGTGGATGCTGTCGCAGCGTGGAACATCACCAGGGGAAGCGGTACCAGGGTGGCCATCATCGATTCAGGGGTGGCGATAGACCACGAGGACATCTCGCATAAGGTGGTTGCGCGGGCCAACTTCAGCAGCACGATCATCAATGAACCCGCAGACCACGACAGGTACGGCCACGGCACCCATGTCGCCGGAATCGTTGCCGCCGAACACAACTCCGCCGGTGTCGCCGGCGTATGCCCTGACTGCACCATCCTGGATGTCAAAGTGCTCGACGACACCGGTGCCGGTTCCAGCTCAGCCGTTGCCAAGGGCATCGACTGGGCAGTGGCAAACGGCGCCAAGGTAATCAACATGAGCCTGGGGCAGTCCGTTCCGTCACGCACCCTCGAAGCCGCCGTCAAGAACGCATGGAACAAGGGTGTGGTCCTCGTGGCCGCAGCGGGCAATGCCGGTACCCAGGCCCAGATCTACCCCGCCGCCTATCCCAAGGTCATTGCCGTGGCGGCAACCGACAATAATGATTTGAAAGCCCCCTTCTCAACCTACGGAACGTGGGTGGATGTGGCGGCGCCGGGTGTCGACGTCTATTCAACGTTCCCCAACCATCAGTTTGTGCTGGGCATCCAGAGCGGCAGCCAGACCGGTTATGACCTTGCCAGTGGAACGTCCATGGCTTCACCGATTGTTGCCGGTGTTGCTGCGCTTGTCTGGAGCTCCCGTCCCGGCACCACTAACAGGTCAGTCCGGGAAGATATCGAATCCACGGCCGAGCCGATCGAAGGCACCGGCACTCACTGGGAGCACGGCCGCGTGGACGCAGACGATGCGGTCAGCGAGCGGTGAGCTGGAAGGGCACGTGTCGAAACCGCTGTAACCCGCCGCGCACCCTCGGTTTCCCCGGGACGTGACAATGGCCCCCACCCCAGCCGAAGCTGTGGTCGGGGCCATTGCATTGGTCCGGCGGCTGTTAGTGCCGATGGGGGCGCTTAGACGCGTGCCTTGGTGTGCCCCTTGGCGAGAACTAGTGCCAGAGCCACCATGCCGACGCCGAGCAGCAGGTGCAGGATGTTGTCGAAGCCGTTCAGCGGGACAAAGTTTCCAGCCGAATCCTGCGGGATCACTAGGCCATAGACGAAGAGGACCAGGTAAATGATGCCGCCGTAGAGCAGGAAGGATCGGGCGCCGCCAGCTGTCTTGGCCAGGACGATGCCGGCCACGCCGAAGAGCAGGTGGACAATGTTGTGCAGGGCCGAGACCTGGAAGAGGCCCAGAAGCAGGGCCTCGGACTCGTGGCCGGCGAAGTGCAGTTGGTCAAAGTTGGCTGTGATGCCTGGAACGAAGCCCAGGACGCCGACCAGCAGGAACACTGCGCCCACTGCCATCGATGCCTTTTGCACGTTGGTGCGGGTGGCCATGCCGGTGCTTGTGTGTGGTGCCATGGTGATCTCCTGAATGCGATATGTGTGTCTGGATCAGGTGGTTATGCCTGCCAACCCCAACGGGTTATGCCAGCTATTCGGGCGATATCGCAGTTTGGATGGGTTTACAGAAAAGTCCTGTAGATCACTTTGGAGACTCATCCACCTTACGTAGACGATGTCCGGGGCCCGCGCCGAGTGAGGCAGTGACACGGCCTTATGAGTTTAGAACGCCGCGACGCCGGCCTCCGCCACTTCCTGGTCCTGCTCGATGGTCCCCGTGGAAACTCCGATGGCGCCCACGATTTTTCCGTCGCGGACCAAGGGGATGCCGCCGGGGAAGACCACAAGCCGCCCCCCGTGGGCGTCGTTAAGCCCGTAAATGGGTCCTTCCGGCCGGGTGGCAGCCTGCAAGTCGCGAGTCTCGCACTGGAAAGCGATGGCCGTGTAGGCCTTGTTGATTGAGATGGTGATGCTGCCGATATTAGCCCCGTCCATGCGGATGTGGGCTTTGAGGTTGCCGCCGGCGTCGACGACGGCGACGTCCATCGGCTGCCCGATCTCCGTTGCCTTTGCGGCTGCGGCATCAATGACGCGGCGTGATTCTTCCAAGCTGATGGTTTCGAGTACTGTTCCGGTCGCCATGGGCTGTCCTGTTCGCTGGGTTGGTTTGGGATGCATCTCTGTGGCCATCACCTAACCACGGAACCCCAGGCGCTGGCGAGGTGGTGATTACCCCCAACGAGCAGGGAGGGATATCCCCAATTCCAGGACGCTGAGCGCTCGCCTACGGTGGAACAAAAGGCTATCTAGGAGGTAAGTCATGGGCGTTGTGCCCCTGAAGGAGATTGTTGATCCGGCCTTTGAGGCACGCTACGGTGTGCCGGCCATCAACATCTTCAACGACTTGACCATGGAAGCGGTCCTTGCCGGGGCGGTTGAGGTCAATTCCCCCGTGATCCTGCAGACATCGGTCAAGACAGTGAGGAGCATTGGCTCCCGGGTGCTGTTCGACATGTGGCAGTCCCTGACGCGAGGCATTGAAGTGCCGGTTACCCTGCACCTTGACCACTGCCCGGACCGGGACGTGGTGACGGAGTGCCTGAAGGCCGGCTGGAATTCGGTGCTCTTCGACGCCTCCAGCCTTCCCGTCGAGGAAAACCAGCGTCAAACCATCGAAGTGGTGGCCGAGGCCCGCAGCTATGGTGCCCAGGTGGAGGGCGAGATCGAGGCGATCACCGGCGTCGAGGACGACCACGGTTCCGACGACATCGCCCAGCAGCAAAGCCTCGATACGGCGCTGGCGTTCATCGATGCCACGGGAATTGATGTCTTCGCGCCGTCCATCGGCAACGCGCACGGCACCTATAAAGCCGCTCCCGTGCTCGACGTCGAACGTGTCACTGAGATCGTCAAGGCCAGGAACATCCCCATAGCCCTGCACGGCGGCAGCGGTCTGAGCCCGGAACAGTTTGCGGACCTCATCGCCCGCGGCTGTGCGAAGGTCAACATCTCCACCGCCCTCAAGGAAACGTTCATGCAGTCAAGCCTGGCTTTCCTCAAACAGGCGGAGCAGAACAACAAGTGGGATCCGCCGTCGCTGTTCAAGAACACCCGGGCGGACGTCATCACCATGGTCAAGGAGCTGGCCGATCAGTTCGGCAGCGCCGGAAAAGCGGTCCGCTGACATGCCGGCCCTTATTTTCGATTGCGACGGCGTCCTCGCCGACACCGAACAGCACGGCCACCTGCCTGCCTTCAACCAGACCTTCAGCGACTTCAAAGTTCCCGTTCAGTGGAGTGTGGAGGAGTATGCGGAAAAGGTGAAGATCGGCGGCGGCAAGGAACGGATGCGCAGCATCGTCACACCGGAGCTCGCCGCCTCACTCGGCCTCACGGACAACACCGCTGTGGACGAAGCCATACTGGCCTGGCATAAGCGCAAGACTGCGGTCTACAAGGAGATGGTGGAAAGCGGTGTCATGCCTGCCCGGCACGGCATCGCCCGAATTGTCGCCGAAGCCCAAGATGCCGGGTGGACACTCGCCGTCGCCTCCACCTCGGCCGAGCCGGCAGTGCGCGCGGTGCTGACCCACGCCGTCGGCGAAGACACGGCATCGCACTTCTCCGTGTTCGCCGGTGACGTTGTTCCGCACAAGAAGCCGGCCCCGGACATCTACCTGCTGGCGCTGCGGGAGATGGGCCTGAAGGCCGATGACGCCGTCGTCGTCGAAGACAGCGCGAACGGAATGCGCGCCGCCCTTGCGGCTGGTTTGCGCACCTTGGTCACCGTCAGCGGCTTCACCCGTGAAGAGGACTTTACGGGTGCGTCACTGGTGGTCTCCTCCCTGGGAGACCCGGAACGCGGCGAGCAGACGGAAGTCCTGCGGAACCCGTACAACCTTGAGGTTCCCGGCGCTGTGACCCTCAAAACGCTCCAGCAGATTCTGGAGCTTCCCGCCCCAACAGCCGCACCTTCGATCCGGACGGAGACACCATGACCGCCACCAACCTCGCGGACGTCGAATACGTTGTCCGCACCCTCGCGCAGACCGCCGTCGATAAGGAGAAAGAGTTCGGCGACTTGGACGCCGTGGTGGGCGACGGCGACCTCGGCTATTCCCTGGCCCGCGGCTTCGAGAAGGTGCTGGCCGACTGGGACACGATCAAGCGCGACGACGTCCCCACCTTCCTGCAGCAGATTGCACTGGCCATCTCCAGCCGCATCGGCGGAACATCCGGCCCCCTGTGGGGAACGGCGTTCCTGCGGGCATCAGCTGCGGCTAATACGTTTGAGAGGATCGACGGTGCCGCCGCCGTGGCGATGCTCCGTGCAGCCACCGACGGCATCAAGGCCCGCGGTAACGCGAACCTCGGCGACAAGACCCTGCTCGATGCGCTCATCCCCGGCACCGACGAACTCGAACGCCAGCTCGCTGCGGGCGCCGACGCCGCCGAGTGCCGGGCGGCATTCGCGAAGACCGTCCGCGAGTGTGCCGAAGCCACCAGCACCATGGAAGCCAGGCGGGGCCGAGCGAGCTACAGCGGCGAGCGCAGCATAGGCTCTCCCGACGCCGGAGCTGTGGCCATTGCGATCATCATCGAACGCATCACCGCCGAATGGCCGGAGCGTTAGTTCGCGTCTTTACCTCTGTTTTTGTTCACAGCCAACCATCACAACGACGTGGAGCCCTCATGAAAAAGTTCGTCAACGACCCCCAGCAGTTCGTCCCCGAGATGCTCGAGGGCCTTGCCCTCGCCAATCCTGACACCCTGAAGTACATTCCCGAGTACAACCTGATTATGCGCGCGGACGGCCCGGACCAGAACAAGGTCTCCATTGTTCAGGGATCCGGCTCCGGGCACGAGCCTGCCCACGTCATGATCGTGGGCAAGGGAATGCTTGATGCCGCCTGCCCCGGCGACGTCTTCGCCGCGCCCCCGTTCGACTACGTGCACGAGACCACCAGCATCATGGCCTCCCCGAAGGGCGTCCTGCTGCTCGTCAACAACTACACCGGCGACAAAATGGTCTTCGAAATGGCGCAGGAAATGTCCGCCGCTGAAGGCGTAAACGTCAAGACCCTGTTCATCAACGACG
>JBKJVX010000109.1:0-14985 GCA_046717065.1 Arthrobacter sp.
CAGTTGCAAAACCCCGCACCAGCGTGCGGGTTCACGTCCAGAAGTTCGGGACGTTCCTGTCCGGAATGATCATGCCCAACATCGGGGCGTTCATCGCCTGGGGCCTCATCACGGCTCTCTTCATCGAAAAGGGCTGGATCCCCGTGCCTGCGCTTGGCGGCTTCGGCACCAACGCCGCAGGTGAGCCGAATGTGGGCCTCGTCGGTCCCATGATCACGTATCTTTTGCCTCTCCTGATTGCCTACACCGGCGGCAAGATGGTCTACGACGTCCGGGGCGGCGTCGTCGGCGCCATCGGCACGATGGGCGTCATCGTCGGCGCCGGCATCCCGATGTTCATCGGCGCCATGATCATGGGCCCCCTCGGCGGCTGGACCATGAAGAAGCTCGACGCAATCTGGCACGGGAAGATTCGCCCCGGCTTCGAGATGCTGGTCAACAACTTCTCCGCCGGCATCTGGGGCGCTCTCCTGGCCATGCTTGGCTTCTATGGCATCTCCCCGCTGGTAACAGCCTTCAGCACCGGGGCGGGGAACGTGGTCCAGTTCTTGGTGAACAACGGCCTGCTGCCCCTGACCAGCATCTTCATCGAACCGGCCAAGGTGCTGTTCCTCAACAACGCCATCAACCACGGCGTGCTGACCCCGCTGGGCATCCAGCAGTCGCTGGAGCAGGGCAAGTCCATCCTGTTCCTGCTTGAGGCCAATCCCGGCCCGGGCTTGGGCATCCTGCTTGCCTACATGTTCTTTGGCCGTGGCGCGGCGAAAGCCTCAGCGCCGGGTGCGGCCATCATCCACTTCTTCGGTGGCATCCACGAGATCTACTTCCCGTACGTCCTCATGCGCCCGCTGCTGATCCTGGCCGCGATCGCAGGCGGCATGACGGGTATCGCCACGCTGGCCGTGACCAACTCCGGACTCGTGGCTCCGGCGGCCCCGGGTTCCATCATCGCGGTGATCGCGCAGACCTCCCGCGACAGCTACGTCGGAGTGATCCTTTCGGTCCTGCTCGCAGCAACAGTTTCCTTCCTCGTCGCCTCGGTGATCCTCAGGACCACCCGCCACAGTGACGAGGGCGATCTCAGCGCCGCTACCAGCCGCATGGAGGACATGAAGGGCAAGAAGAGCTCCGTCGCCTCCGCCCTCACGGGTGCGGGCGCCGGCGGCACCGCGGTCCTGACGCGTCCCATCGAGAACATCGTGTTTGCGTGCGACGCCGGCATGGGCTCCAGCGCCATGGGCGCCTCGGTGCTGCGGAACAAGATCAAGGCGGCCGGGTTCCCGGACGTGAGGGTCACCAATGCCTCCATCGCCAACCTCAACGACGACTACGACGTTGTGGTCACCCACCAGGACCTGACCGAACGCGCCAAGCCGGCCACCTCCAGCGCCGTCCACTATTCCGTTGACAACTTCATGAGCAGCCCGCGCTACGACGAAATCGTGGAGCTGGTCAGGGAGAGCAACACCGAGGGCGCCTCTGCAACGGAAGGCCCGGACGCCGGCGCCGGAACACCGGGCGGAGCGTCCGCATCCGGACCAGCGACGGGAATAGCGGCTGGAGCTGCAGCTGCAGGAGCCGCGGGCACCGCCGTCGGAACGTTCGAAGCCGAACCCGCAGGGACCGGAACGTCCGAAATCCTGGCCCGGGAGAGCGTAGTGCTCCGCGGAACAGCTACCACCCGTGATGCCGCCATCGACGAAGCCGGCCGGCTCCTGCTGGCCCGCGGCGCGGTGGATGAGGACTACGTCAGGGCCATGCACGAGCGGGAGCAGTCGGTGTCCACCTACATGGGCAGCTTCCTGGCCATCCCGCACGGCACCAACGCGGCCAAGGACCACATCCGGAAGTCCGCGGTGTCAGTGATCCGTTACCCGGAGGGCATCGACTGGAACGGCAAGCAGGTCAAGTTCGTGGTGGGTGTCGCCGGCATCAACAACGAACACCTGCACATCCTGTCCTCGATCGCGAAGGTCTTCACCAACAAGGAACAGGTGGCCCGGCTGGAGGCCGCAACGTCAGAGGACGAGGTCCTGGAGCTCTTCGGAAAGGTCAACGCATAGTGAAGGCGGTACATTTCGGGGCCGGAAACATCGGGCGCGGCTTTGTGGGCCTGCTCCTGCACAACGCAGGCTATGAGGTGGTGTTCGCCGACGTAGCGGAGGACCTCATCGCCGAACTCGCCAAGGCCGAGAGCTATGCCGTGCATGAAGTGGGGGAGAACCCTGCGGTGCGGACGGTGAACAACTTCCGGGCGTTGAATTCCACCACGCAGGAGGCCGAGCTCGTCGCAGAAATTGCGACCTCGGACATCGTCACCACCGCGGTGGGCCCGCACATCCTGAAGTTCGTGGCGCCGGTGATTGCCAGGGGCATCGTTGCAAGGGGGGCGGAGCTGGCTCCCCTGCAGGTGATGGCCTGTGAGAATGCCATCAACGCCACGGACATCCTGGCCAAGGAAGTGGCTTCCCAGCCGGGGGCCGCCGCCGGGGCGCTGGACGGCAAAGCGGTGTTCGCGAACACCGCGGTAGACCGGATAGTCCCCAACCAGGAAGCCGGCCAGGGACTGGATGTCACGGTGGAGACGTTCTACGAGTGGGTCATCGACCGTACCGCGTTTGCCGGTGCCGCCCCCGAGATTCCGGGCGCCACCTTTGTGGACGATCTTTCGCCCTACATCGAGCGGAAGCTGTTCACGGTGAACACGGGCCACGCGTCGGCCGCCTACTTCGGATTCGAGGCGGGCCTGGAGAAGATTTCCGACGCCATGGCAGACCAGGACGTTGCCGAGGACGTCCGGGCGGTGCTGGAGGAGACCAAGCAGCTCCTGGTTTCCAAGCACGGTTTCAGCAACGATGAGCAGGAAGCCTACGTCCAGAAGATTCTGGTCCGGTTCTCCAACCCGTACCTGCCGGACACGGTGCACCGGGTGGGGCGTGCCCCGCTGCGAAAGCTGGGCAGGCACGAGCGTTTTATCGGACCGGCAGCGGAACTCGCCGAACGGGGTGTGGTGCCGGAGGCGCTCCTTGGCGCCATCGCTG
Organism: Arthrobacter sp.; assembly: GCA_046717065.1. Lineage (GTDB taxonomy): Bacteria > Actinomycetota > Actinomycetes > Actinomycetales > Micrococcaceae > Arthrobacter. The sequence goes on from JBKJVX010000109.1 coordinate 3,042, forward strand.
CTGCCCTCCGCTTCAACGATCCCGCTGATACGGAGGCAACAGAGCTTGCCGGGATTCTCGCCTCGGCCAGCCCGGCTGATGCCACGGCGAGGATCACAGGCCTGGAGCCCGGGCATCCGTTGTTCAACGCCGTCTCCACCCTGGTGGAGGAACGCCAGGCGGAACTCGCCCAAACCCCCGCCTAGACGCTCTCTCACATCCTGCGGGTTTTTCGGCAACCCTCCTGCAATCACGACGCCGGCACTTCCCCAAGTGCCGGCGTCGTGCTGTGTGATCTCTCCCACTTGTGACTCAAACTGCCACTTCCGCTTTGAAGTTAGCCTTTCCTTACTTATAGGCTCTGGGTCATTAGGCAACGAAGTTGTGACGTATTACCCGAGCGGAGAAAAACGTGAAGAAGAGGCTGTCGAGCTACCTGGGGGCACTTGCGGCGGGAGCGGCGCTTTTGACCATCACCGCTTGCGGAGGAAGCGCGACGGCGACTCCCGCTGACGAAGCAACCACCATCACCGTGGAGCACGCCCAGGGCAGCACGGCCAACGTTCCCGTGAGCCCGGAGAAGGTTTTCACGTTCGACCTCGGCGTCCTGGACACGCTGGATGCCCTCGGCGTTGAGCCCGCAGGCGTGCCGGAAGCCGCCTACCCGGAGGCACTCAGCAAGTACGCCGACGCGAAGTACAGCAAGATCGGGTCGCTGAAGGAGCCTGACTTCGAGGCCGTCAGCGCCGGCGAACCCGACCTCATCATCATCTCCGGCCGTACCGCGGGAGCGTATGAGGAACTGAGCAAGATCGCCCCCACTATCGACCTGTCCATCGATGCTGCCCAGCCGATGGAAAGCTTCAAGGCGCAGACCGAAAAGCTGGGAACCATCTTTGACAAGGCAGCGGAAGTGGAAGAAAAGCTCGCCGCGGTGGACGCCACCATCTCCGATACGAAGGCCAAGGCCGCCGACGCCGGCAAGGGCCTGATCATCCTGACCTCCGGCGGCGAACTGACCGCTTACGGCGCCGGGTCGCGTTTCGGCATCATCCACGACGTCCTGGGCGTTCCCACGGCAGCAGACGTCAAGGTTGATGGCAGCCACGGCGAGGCAATCTCCTTCGAATACATCAAGCAGGCCAACCCGGACATCCTGTACGTCATCAACCGCGACACGGCAGTAGGCACTGAAGCTTCCGCCGCCAATCCCATCCTGGACAACGAACTCGTCCAGTCCACGAACGCCTCCAAGAACAACAAGGTCATCAACCTTGACCCCGCCGGCTGGTACATCGTGGGTTACGGCCTGAACAACGTCAAGGCCATGGTGGACGCCGTCGCCGCCTCCGTGGCCTAACGCCACCCAACTGAGTAACAGACCCCATGACCGCCACCGCCGTGCGCCCGCTTGCGCCGGCAACCCGCAGCCAGGCCCGCCGCAGTGCAGGCCTGGCTGCGGCCGCAGTTGCCGTCCTTGCCCTCGCGGCCGCCAGCATGTTTGTGGGCGTCAGCGACGTCTCACTTCCGGCCCTCCTGTCGGGCGAACCGGCAACGGTGGAGGTCTTCTGGATTTCCCGTGTTCCACGGACCCTCGCCGTGCTGCTCGCCGGGATGGCGGTGGCTGTCGCCGGCCTGATCATGCAGCTCATGGCCAGGAACCGCTTCGTGGAGCCCTCAACGGTGGGAACGGTTGAATCCGCCACCCTTGGGATCCTGGTTGTGACCGTCGTCGCCCCGCAGGCCCCGGTGCTGGCCAAAATGTTGGTGGCCAGCGCCTTTGCACTGTTGGGAACTGCGCTCTTTTTGGCCATCCTGCGGCGGCTGCCGGCCCGCAACACCTTGCTCATCCCGTTGGTGGGGATCATGCTGGGCGGGGTGATTGCTGCCGTCACCACGTTCTTCGCCTACCGCTACGACCTGCTGCAGACCCTCAGCAACTGGATGATCGGCGACTTCTCGGGGGTCCTCCGTGGCCGGTACGAGCTGCTCTGGATCGTCGCTGTCCTGATGCTGCTGGGCCTCCTCGCCGCCGACCGTTTTACGGTGGCGGGAATGGGCCAGGACTTCACCACCAACCTGGGGCTCAACTACGGCCGGACCATGCGGCTGGGACTGGTCATCGTCTCGTTGATCTCGGCGGTGGTGGTCACCACCGTGGGCGCCGTCCCCTTCCTGGGACTCGTGGTGCCCAACATTGTGTCCCTGATCTTCGGCGACAACCTGCGCAGGGCGGTGCCGTGGACCGCCCTGTTCGGTGCCGCCTTCGTGCTGGTGTGCGACGTCATCGGCCGGACCATCCGCTACCCCTACGAGGTCCCCGTGGGAATGGTGATGTCCGTGCTGGGCGCCGTTCTCTTCCTCGCCCTGATCCTGAGGAAGCGCAATGCGTGAGAGCACAACGCTGCTGCCACCCGCCAAAGAGCCCGGCACTGTGAAGGGCCAGGCCACGGGGGCAACGCTCAGATTCAAAGCGGCCATCCGCAACGCCTCCCCCCGCCTGGTGGTGGGCGTCCTGCTTGCGGCCGCGGCCGCCGTCGTCTGCCTCTTCCTGTTCTTCGAACTTAAAGGCAACATCGCCTACATCCTGCCGCGCCGGGCCATCAAAGTGGCCGCGATGCTGCTGGTGGCCGTTGCCGTAGGAGTGTCCACTCTCCTGTTTCAGACCGTCACGGCCAATCGGATCCTGACGCCGTCAATTATGGGCTTCGATTCGCTGTACATCCTGGTGCAGACGGCGATGGCGTTCACGCTCGGGGCCGCCGCTGTGGTGGCCGCCCCGCCCACGCTGCAGTTCGGCGTCGAAGTGCTGCTGATGGTGGCGTTCAGTGCGCTGCTGTACCGCTGGATGTTCACCGGCGCCACCCGCTCCCTCCACCTGCTGCTGCTGGTGGGCGTCATCCTGGGCAGCCTGTTCCGCGGCCTTTCCTCCCTGCTGCAGCGGCTGATGGAGCCGAGCGAATTCATCATCCTCCAGGACCTGTTTTTCGCCAGTTTCAACAATGTGGATCCCGCGCTGCTGGGCGTCTCCGCGGTCATCGGTGCTGTTGTCTGTGCTGTTGTCTGGCGGGCGCGCCACACGCTGGACGTGCTGGCGCTGGGCCGCGACGTTGCCATCAACGTGGGTGTCGACCATCGGAAAGTGGTGATGCGCGTCCTCCTGGGGTGCTCGCTGCTGGTGGCGGTGTCCACAGCGTTGGTCGGGCCCGTGACGTTCTTCGGGCTGCTGGTGGTGAGCCTGGGTTATCAGCTGTGCCGCGGCTTCAGCCACGCCTGGCTGCTGCCCATTGTGGTGCTGATCGGCGTCGTTGCCCTGGTGGGCGGGCAGTTGCTCCTGGAAAAAGTGTTCGGCTTCGGCACCGCCCTGAGCGTGGTCATCGAATTCGCCGGCGGCATCCTGTTCCTCTACCTCCTCCTGAAAGGCTCCCTGAAATGACCTGCCCCCGTCCAGGTGCCACAACCGCGGGAACGCTGCCATGATCGAGGTCCGGAACGTCTCCAAGAGCTACGGCGGGCAGGCGGTCCTCGACGACGTCAGCTGCGTGATCCCCGCGGGCGGCATTACCTCGATCATCGGCCCTAATGGGGCGGGAAAGTCAACCCTGCTCTCTCTGATCAGCAGGCTGCAGCCGCTCGAGGCAGGTGCAGTGTCCGTGGCCGGCCTGGATATCGCCGCCACGGACAGCCGGGAGCTGGCGCGGACCATGGCCATCCTGCGGCAGGAGAACCACCTCACCATGCGGCTCACCGTCCGGGACCTTGTGGCTTTTGGCCGCTTCCCCCACTCCGGCGGCCGGCCCACAGTAGAGGACCTCGCCAAGGTGGAGGAGGCTATCGCCCACCTGGACCTGACTCCCTTGGCGGACAAGTTCGTGGACGAGCTCTCCGGCGGCCAGCGCCAGCGCGCATTCATCGCCATGGTGCTTGCGCAGGACACCCGGTACCTGCTCCTCGACGAGCCGTTGAACAACCTGGACATGAAGCACTCGGTGGAGATGATGCGGCTCCTGCGCAGGCTGGCTGACGAGTTCGGGAAAACAATCGTCCTGGTGGTCCATGACATCAACTTCGCGTCCTGCTACTCGGACACCATCCTGGCCATGAAGGACGGGCGGCTGGTCCACCAGGGCAGCCCCCGCCAGATCATGCAGCAGGCCATGCTCCGCGATGTGTACGACATCGACATCCGCATCGAGGACATCGACGGTAACCGGATCGGCGTGTACTTCGCCTGACGCTTGCCAACGCTCTCTCACTTGATGTGGGTTTTCGGGCAACGCTCCCTCACTTGATGTGGACTTTTCAGGAACGCTCTCTCGCTTGATGTGGACTTTGGGGCGACGCTCCTTCATGTTCTGCACGAAAAGCCCAGACCCTCCCGCACAAGGGAATGTGGGGGAGGGTCGGCCGTTGGGCTGCCAAAGGTGATGGAGCGTTCCCTGAAAACCCGCGTTAGGTGATGGAGCGTTCGGTAAAAGGCCCCGTTAGGTGAGAGAGCGTTCCGGAAAAACCCACGTCAAGTGAGAGAGGGTCTAGCCCTTGGCGGAGCCCTTCGCCACAAACAGCGTCTCCGCCTGCTCCAGCGACATCCCGTTGGTCTCCGGCACCTTGAACATCACAAAGAAGAACGACGCCGCCGCGAACAGTGCGTACATGGCGTACGTCAGCGGGAGCGAACCGGCGGCCATGACCGGGAAGCTGAGCGTGATGGCAAAGTTCGCCACCCACTGCGCAGCCGCGGCAAGGCCAAGGGCGCGGGCACGGATCCGGGACGGGAAGATCTCGCCCAGGAGCACCCACACCAGCGGTCCCCAGGACGCGCCGAAACTGACCACGAACACGTTGGCCGCCACCAGGGCCACCGGACCCCAGGCTCCGGGCAAAGAAATCTCGGTGCCGGATCCAACCGCCGAGGCGAACGCCAGGGCCATGGCAGCCAGGGACACGGCCATACCCACCGAGCCCGCCAGAAGGATGGGCCGGCGGCCGATGCGGTCCACCAGTGCGATGGCCACGAGGGTTACCAGGATGTTGGTGACGGAGGTGGCCACCGAGATGGTGAGTGAATCCTTTTCCTGGAAGCCCACCGCCTTCCACAGGGTGGTGGAGTAGTAGAAAATCACGTTGATGCCCACGAACTGCTGCAGGACGGACAGGATGATGCCCACCCAGACAACCGCCTGCAGGCCGAAGGTCTTGCCGCGGAGCGAGCCTTTCTGGCCAGCCAGCTTGTCCTCTTCGATCGCTTCACGAATTTCGCGGATGTGCCGGTCGGTGTCCTCGGCCGGTGCGATCGAGTCAAAGACTTCGCGTGCTTCGTCTTCCTTGCCCAGGAACACCAGGAACCGCGGCGACTCCGGAAGCGTGTAGGCCACCCAGCCGTAGACCACTGCCGGCAGGGCGGCGGCCAGGAACATCCAGCGCCATGCCTCGATCCCCAGCCAGAAGGCTTGGTCGGCGCCGCCGGCGCTGGTGGCGAAGAGCGCGTCCGAGAGCAGCGCCGCGAAGATGCCTGTGGTGATGGCGAGCTGCTGCAGCGACGCCAGGCGGCCGCGGACCTTGCGCGGCGAAATCTCGGAAATGTACGCAGGGGCGATGACGGAGGCAAGGCCGATGCCCAGCCCGCCCACCAGGCGCCAGAAGATCAGGTCCCAGACACTGAAGGCGAAGCCGGTGCCGAGGGCGCTGACCAGGAAGAGCAGTGCGCCCAGCTTCATGGCGGGGATGCGTCCGTACCGGTCGGCGACTTTTCCGGCCAGGTACGCGCCTGCAGCACAGCCCAGCAGGGCGATGGCCACGGCGAAGCCTGTGACAGCCTCGGACAGCGCGAACTCGTCCTTCATGGCATCCACTGCGCCGTTCACCACGGACGAGTCGAAGCCGAACAGGAATCCGCCCACCGCACCTGCGAGCGCCAGCCAGATCACCCGCCGTGGTATCTGGGCGGTTGTCTGCTCCTGGGCAGTGGGCATGGTTCTCCCTTGGTTTGGAGGTTCGGTGGATGCGGTGCGGACGTCGTCGGCTGCGGAACCGGCCACCTGGCCGGCGCACACGCGCTACACAGTGTTCCACGCCACCGCAGACTGTTCCAGTCGAGGGGTGCCAGGAGCCTGCTGGCCCCGAAACAGAGGACGACGACGGCGGGAGGCGCCCGCCGTCGTCGTCACATGGTTCGGGGTAGGGGCAGGTCAGTGAACCGCGGCGGGCTCCTGCTGGGCTGCCTTGGAGTCCGTGAGCTTCTTGTTGGGCAGCGCGAAGCTGATCAGGAATGCGATGCCGGTGAGCACGGCCGCCGTGAGCATCACGGCGTCGATGGCATAGGCGAAGCCCTCGGTGATGGGGCGGGTCAGCGTGCTGTTGGCGGTGTGAAGCCAGCTGGTGTCGTTGAGGGATTCGTTGGAGGCGCCGTCCCGGAAGAACTCGTACAGCTTGGCATTGGCGGGGTCTCCGGCCACCGCGGGATCCTGAAGGACTGCCTGGTACTCCGCGCTTCCCATCGCGGACTTCATGGTGTCGGCGATCCGCGCGGCGGCCAGGCTGAACAGCATGGAGATGAAAACGGCGGTTCCCACTGCGCCGCCCATGGAGCGGAAGAACGCGGCGGAGGAGGTGCCCACGCCCATGTCGCGGCGCGGCACTGACACCTGCATGGCAAGGGTGAGCGGCTGCATGCAGAAACCCAGGCCCATGCCGAAGAAGACCGCGATCACCCCCGGGACCCACAGGCCGGTGTCCACGCCCAGGGACAGCCCCATCACCAGGGCGGCGGCCGTGAGGATGGCCGTGCCCATGATGGGGAAGATCCTGTAGGTGCCGGACGCCGAGATAGTGCGGCCGGCCGTGATGGAGCCGCTGAGGATGCCGACGGTGAAGGTGATCATCATCAGGCCGGCCTCGGTGGGGGTGAGGCCCTTGACCAACTGCAGGTACATCGGGAGCATGGCGATGGCCCCGAACATGCCGATGCCGATGATGAAGTTCAGCAGCGATGAGAGGCCAAAGGTCGCGTTCCGGAAGAGCCGCAGCGGGATCAGTGCGTAGTCGCCGGCACGCTTCTCGGCGAGCAGGAACCAGGCAATGCCCACCACGCCCAGGCCGTAGCAGAGGAAGGAATTCAGGGAAGCCCAGCCCCAGCTGCGCCCCTGCTCCGCAACCAGCAACAGCGGCACGATCGCCAGGGTGATAGCCGCTGCGCCCCAGTAGTCGATCTTCTGCTTCACGTGCTTCGCCGGCAGGTGCAGGAACAGGAACACCACTGCCAGTGCGGCCAGGCCGATGGGCAGGTTGATAAAGAACACCCAGCGCCAGCCCTCGAACCCCAGAATGTTGGCGGAACCGGCGAAAGCGCCGCCCACTACGGGGCCAAGCACCGAGGAGACGCCGAACACGGACATGAAGTAGCCCTGGTACTTGGCGCGGTCCTTCAGTGAGACGATGTCGCCGATGATGGTCAGGGCGAGGGCCAGCAGGCCGCCCGCGCCCAGGCCTTGGACGCCGCGGGCCAGGGCCAGCTCGGTCATGGAATGGACCGAGCCTGCGTACAGGGACCCCGCCAGGAAGATGACGATGGCGGTGAGGTAGAGCGGGCGGCGGCCGAAGATGTCGCTGAGTTTGCCGTACAGCGGGGTGCTCACCGTGGACGTAATGAGGTAGGCGGTGGTGGCCCAGGCCTGGAGCGAGAGCCCGTCCAGGTCATTCGCGATGGTGTAAATGGATGTGGACACAATCGTCTGGTCCAGCGATGCCAGGAACATGCCCAGCATCAGGCCCACCATCACGGTGACGATTTGGCGCGGGGTCAGGGTGTCTCCTGCGGCGCGCGCGGCAGCGGGTTTGGGCATGGGTGCTCCAGGGGAAGGAATCAGACGCGGATAGTTGCTTTCAGTAACTATGTTACGCGCAGGTCTATTCCCCGGGACCAGAACTTTCTGCTGACGGGGCTAGCGCTCCACGAGGATGCCGTCCGGGTCGCACCAGATCTTGGCCCCGGTCCGGATGGTTACGCCGTCGATCACCAGGTCCACGTCCACCTCGCCGGCACCGGCCTTGGCACTCTTCCGCGGGTTGCTGCCCAGGGCCTTCACACCGAGGTCCAGCCTGGCGATCGCTTCACGGTCGCGGATTGCTCCGTTGATGACGACGCCGGCCCACCCGTTTGCCACGGCGCTTTCGGCGATCATGTCCCCCATCAGGGCTGTCCCCAGCGAGCCGCCGCCGTCCACCACCAGCACGTTGCCGTTGCCCGGGGTTGCCAGGGTGGACTTCACCAGCGCGTTGTCCTGGAAGCAGTGGATGGTGCGCGCCTGTCCGCTGAAGTGTGAACGGCCGCCCAAGGACTGAAACTGCAATGATATCGAGGCCAGTTCCTCGCCGCGCTCGTCGTAGAGGTCCGCGGTGTTGACGGCGGTGCTTTCCGCCGGAGGGGACGCTGCGCTCATGTAGTTCTCCTTGATGCCTGGCTGCCGTCAGTGGTTGCCGCGCGCCCTCTGACAGCGGCGGCACGGTAAAGCCCACGATAGTCTGATTCCCTAGCCAATCAGCCGTACGGGGGAAACGCCATGAGCCTGTCCAACACTCCAGCTCCCCCTGATCATGGCACCGGGCCGGACGGTCCTGCTGCTGCATTCGGGGAGCCCACACGCAAGGTGACGCCCCGGTGGGTCACCGGGCTGGTCCTGGTCAACGTGGGGATCAACGCCGCCTTCTTTGGACCCATCAACATCTTCATTGGCCAGCAGGCCATCAGCATCGATGAACCCAGCAAGGAAGCGGTCCTTTCCCTTGCCACGGCGTGCGGCGCCGCGGTCTCGCTGGTGGCGAATCCGCTCTTCGGAGCACTCTCGGACCGCACCACGTCCCGCTTCGGCCGCCGCGCGCCATGGGTGCTGGCGGGCGCGGTGCTCGCTGCCATTGCGCTCCTGGCGATGTCCGGCGCCACCACAGTGGCGCTGATGGTGGCCTTCTGGTGCCTGATGCAGCTCGGGGCGAACGCGGCGTACGCAGCCATCACGGCCGCGGTTCCGGACCGGGTCCCGGTGCTCCAGCGCGGCAAGGTTGGGGGGCTCGCCGCCATGGGCCAGACGCTGGGAGTCCTCACCGGCGCGGTGTTCGGCGCCGTGGTGTCCGGCAACTTCATGGTGGGCTACTGGCTGTGCGCCGGCGCCCTGCTGCTGTCCGTACTCCCCTATCTTGTGCACCGCAATGACCCAGTGCTGCCTAAAGGCGTCCTGCCCCGGTTCCGGCTGGCTACTTTCCTCCGGGGGTTCTGGATCAGTCCCCGGCTGTACCCGGATTTTGCCTGGGCCGGGCTCACCCGCTTCCTGGTGAACGTGGGCAATCAGCTCACCATCGTCTACCTGCTCTTTTTCCTGCGCGACATCCTTAAACATGAAGATCCCCCGGCAGGGGTGCTCGTTCTTACCGGCATTTACGCGCTGATGGTGATGGTTACCGCGGTGGTGGCGGGCCCCTGGAGCGACCGGGTGGGGCGCCGGAAGCCGTTCGTGATCGGGTCTTCCGTCATCATTGCCATGGCCGCCCTGATCATGGCCTTCTTCCCGGTCTGGCCCGGGGCCTTGGCCGGCGCTGCCGTATTGGGCGTCGGCTTCGGGGCCTACGTCGCGGTGGACTACGCGCTGCTTACGCAGGTCCTGCCCCTGGCGCTGGACCGGGGCAAGGACATGGGCATCATCAATGTTGCAAACTCGCTGCCCCAGGTGGTGGCGCCCGCGCTCGCTTTGGTTGCTGTCACGTACTGGGGCGGCTACAGGTCGCTGTTCCTCGCCGCCGCGGTCATCGGCCTGCTCGGGGCTGTTTTTGTGGTGAAGATCAAGGGTGTCCGTTGACCTGCCGGGATGCCGGAAGTAAGGCAGGCTGACTAATTACGGCACAGTACCGTGCCGTATAGTTGAACCGGATTGCAGGCGGTCCGGGATGGGGACGCTCCTGGCTGCTGCACCGTCAAACACAACCCCGGAATACTGATGCCTGAGACCTTTCCAGACAATCCGCCCATGGCTGCCATGCCCTCAGCTCCACGCCAGCGCCTGCGCTATTCGCGCATCCTTGAAGCCGCCGGCGGCTTTGCCCGGAAGGGTCTGGACGCAGTGGAACTGCCCGAGGTGGCGTTGAAGGCCGATGTACCCCTGGGCACGCTGTACCGGTACTTCCCCACCAGCGCCCACCTGATGCTCGCGCTCTACCGCCACCAGCTCGGAGAGCTGCAGGTTGCCGGGCGGTCTACTGCGGCGCGGTTCCGGGGCCGGGCGCTGGGCGGACTGGTAATGGAGCTCTTCCACATGCGCGTCATGCAGCCCGCGGTTGAACAGTGCTTGAGCCGCGGCGTCTACCTTCCGGACAGGGACACCACGGCCCTCCTGCGCGAAATCGACGCGCTGAGTGAAAAAGTGGTGGCAAATGCCTGCGGCGACGCCACGGCAGCCAGGGTGCTCCTGCTGACGGTCACTGGTCTGGTCCAGTCCGTCCGGAACCGCCGCCTTTCACTCTTCGAGGCGGAGGAAGACCTTAAAAAGGCCTGCGCACGGCTCGCTCCGGCCACCGAAGGCAGCTACACACTTCATCAAACCGCGTAATCGGTCTAGACCAATTGGCCATTAAATCGGGCTTATTGCCGTGACGTAGGTCACGAAAGCCGTTGCAGAACCGTTTTGGCACGAGTGCGGGCAGTCAAATCGCGCACAAGCCCCTCACACCGCTGCCTACCATGTTCGAAAGGGAGCAGCACGGCGCATCCCCGATGCTCCTTCCAGACCCGCCACCCCTGGGTTTTCCGCCGCACCACTCCGCCTTAGGCCTGTTTGGGCCTGGGCCCCACGTGCCGTGTGCCCACGGCGAGCACCAGGAGACAACGACGTGTCCATTGACGCAATTGCAGCCACTGACAATTCCGCAGCCACCGCGCTGAGCGAAGCCGAGATCTTCGAAGCCCACAAGGGCGGCAAGCTCTCGGTCACCAGCACCGTCCCGCTGTCCAACAAGCGCGACCTGTCCATCGCCTACACCCCCGGTGTGGCCGAGGTCAGCCGCGCCATCCACGCCAAGCCCGAACTCGCCCGCACCCTCACGTGGGCTGAGCGCCTGGTGGTCGTCGTGAGCGACGGCACCGCGGTCCTTGGCCTGGGCAACATCGGCGCCAGTGCCTCCCTGCCTGTGATGGAGGGCAAGTCCGCACTCTTCAAGACCTTCGGCGACCTGGACTCGATCCCGCTGGTGCTCAACACCACGGATGTGGACGAAATCGTGGAAACCCTCGTCCGCCTGCGCCCCAGCTTCGGCGCTGTCAACCTTGAGGACATCTCCGCTCCCCGCTGCTTCGAGCTTGAGGAAAAGCTCATCGAGGCGCTGGACTGCCCCGTGATGCACGATGACCAGCACGGCACCGCCGTCGTTGCCCTCGCCGCGTTGACCAACGCCGCCAAGGTGACCGGCCGCGGGTTGGAAACCCTGCGCGTGGTGGTCTCCGGCGCCGGCGCGGCAGGCATCGCGGTCGCCGAAATCCTGCTGGCAGCCGGCATCACCGACGTGGTCCTGCTGGACTCCCGTGGCATCATCAACAGCACGCGGACGGATTTGGCCGCGGACCAGGCCAGCAAGAAGGCCGACATCGCCGGCCGCAGCAACCCCCGCAGCCTCGAAGGCGGCCCTGCCGAGGCCCTGGCCGGGGCGGACGTCTTTATTGGTGTCTCCTCCTCGAAGCTGGACGAGGAACACCTGGCCCTGATGAACCAGGACGCCATCGTTTTCGCCCTCTCCAACCCGGACCCCGAGGTGCTGCCCGAGGTCGCCGTAAAGTACGCCGCTGTGGTTGCCACCGGCCGGAGCGACTTCCCGAACCAGATCAATAACGTGCTGGCCTTCCCGGGGATCTTCCGCGGAGCCCTGGACGCCGGTGCCCGCCGCATCACCCCTGCCATGAAGCTTGCAGCTGCGTATGCCATCGCGGAGC
>JBKJVX010000110.1:0-7670 GCA_046717065.1 Arthrobacter sp.
CCGGAGGACAACGATCTGCTGCTTGAGCACCAGCTCTGCTTTGCCCTGACTGTCGCATCACGCAGCGTGGTGGGTGCGTACAAACCCGTGCTTGAGAAGTTGAACCTCACCCATCCGCAATACCTGGTCATGCTGTGCCTCTGGGAATCCAGCCCGCGCACCGTCCGAAACATCAGCGATGCCTTGGCACAGGAACCGGCCACCATCTCGCCTTTGCTGCGGCGGCTTGAAGCGTCAGGGCTCATTTCACGACGGCGGGTGGACGGCAACGAGCGCGCCCTGGCCGTCGATCTCACGCCCGAAGGAGCGTCCCTTCGACAGGAGGCCCTCAATGTACCCGGGACCATGATGGAACGCCTGGGCCTGACCCGAAGCCAAGTCAGTGAACTGCACGCATCCATGATGGGACTCATTGCAGCCACTTCCCAAGGCCGGCAGTCTTAGCCAGCCCTCAGGACCGCGGCAGTAGAATGGCATTATGACGGACTTGCCACAGCGCGGGCTCAATGTGCATTCATGGGACACAGTGCATGTGATTCGCCCAGCGGATTGTCCCCGCCCAAGGCGTCCCAAAGCCACCATGCACTTCCGCATCACGGCGTTGTTGTTCGCGGCGGTGCTGCTGCCCGCCTGCACCCCGGATGGGGGCGGCGGAAGTCCTTCCGGCGATGCCTCAGCCTCGCCCTCGGCCTCCGTTTCCTCGACGGCATCGCCAGGTTCCCCTGCCCCGTCGGGCAGCGCGGACCCTGAGGCTGAGACTTCTGTGCCGGCGCCGGCCCCCGAACCTGCCGCGCCGTCATCGGGCCCCGGGCAGGGCAACGCCGAACTGGCCATCGCCTTCAAGCCGTCTGCCGGCGAGTCCGAGGTCAACTACACCCTGGTCTGCGTCGACGGCACGCCTGAGGAAGAAAGCAACCATCCCACTGCTGACGCCGCCTGCTCCGCCCTGAAGGAGAACGCGGCGCTGCTGAGCCCCTCTCCGAAACGGGCCGACCAGGTCTGCACCGAGCAGTATGGCGGGCCGCAGGAAGCTACCGTTACCGGCGTAGTGGACGGGATTTCTGTTGATGCTGCCTTTACCCGCACCAACGGTTGCGAAATCAGCGCCTGGGATGCTGCGAAGGATGTACTTGGTGCAGCTGGTGGAGCGTCTTAACGTCCTGGCGGCCGACGAGTGGCGGGCCAAGGAAGAAGCCCACCAGCAGCGCGTGAGCCGCTACGCGGACCCCTATCTTGCCCGCCGCTCAGCGGGAGAAAAGCATCCGGTGGAGGATTTCCTCTTCACCTACTACACCCGGAAACCGGGCCAGCTCCGCCGCTGGCACCCGGGCGCCGGCGTCGTACTGCTGGGCCGGGAAGCAGCAGGCCGCCGCGGGTGGAAACACTACCGGACGCTCGACGACGGCGAACTTGCCTTCCTCGGGCTGCCGCCGGGAAGTCCTGCGGTCACCATGGACCGGGACGCGTTTCTCGCCGACCGCAAGGATGCCGTCGGCTTCGCCGCGATTATCCTGCGCGGCACTGCCGCCCGCCCTGCGCAGTTTGGCTGCTTCGGGCTCCATGAATGGGCAATGGTCTACCACCAGGACCGGTTCGACCTGCGCCACGAGTATCTACAGCTGCGCCTCGGGTCGGCCGGGACGGACAAGGTGGTGGAGGACAACCGGATCCGCTGCAGCCACTTTGATGCCTTCCGTTTCTACACCCCCGACGCCATTCCGCTGAACGAACTGGCACCCAGCCGGGAAACCCAGCGGCACCTTGAACAGCCTGGCTGCCTGCACGCCAACATGGACCTGTATAAATGGGCGTACAAGCTGCTGCCCGCCCTGCCCAGTGAGCTGGTGATGGACTGCTTTGAACTGTCGTGGCGGATCCGGGCCATGGATATGCAGGCCTCCCCCTACGACCTGGTGGAGTGGGGCTACCCCGCCATCCCCATCGAAACCCCGCAGGGCAAGGCTGCCTATGTGGAGCACCAGCGGTCCTTTGCAGCCGAGGCAGCAGGACTCCGGGAAAAGCTGGCCCTGGAACTGGCCGCCTTGTCCGGGAGCGGACAGCCGTGATCGACCTGACCATCCGGCTGCGTGAAAGCCCCGACGCCGGGGAGCACGAATTCCACTTGGTGGCCGACGGAGGGCGTCCTTCGGCTGAAAGCACAGTGCCGGACCCTGAGGCTGCGCTGGCCGCGGTGGAACGTTACGGCGAGGATATTTTCTTTCCGAAACCGGGACCTCCCAAGCTGTGCACGCAGCAATACGGTGGACCGCAGGTCGCCGTAGTGACCGGGACGTTCCACGGGCGCGCAGTTGAAGCGGTCTTCACGCGGACCGACGGTTGCGAAATCTCGCGCTGGAAAACAATGGCTTCTTTGCTGGGTAACGTCAGTGGAGCGTCCGGCGCCATCTAAGGCAATGCCGCCTGCCGGAGGAACAAGCCGGAAAAACAGAATCCCCGGCGGGTACAACCGCCGGGGATCCTGTTTCGTAAACGTCAGGCTGCTAGGCCCCGGGAACCGCGTCCGCGGGAGCTACCTGCGGAGCTCCGGAAGGAGCAGCGGAGGCGCCGCCCACCTGGACGTTGATCCAGGTCCTGATGCCGTTGTCGCCCAGGCTGAGGCGCGAAGCGTAAGCCCCTTCGGACAGGCCGGTCCAAGCCAGCGTGGCCGAGGTGGCCGTGCCGTTCGGAGCAACAATCGGGTTCGGTTCCACCGTAAGGTTGCCGGCGTCCCCCGCAAACGTGACCGCCTGAACGGACGCACTGGCTGCTCCATTGTCAGGCGTGGAGTACAGGTTGGCCACAATGTAGTACGTGCCTGCGCGCGGCGCCTCCACATCCAGGAACTCGCTGGCGGAAGCCGTCGCCACCTGTGTTGCCGTCACCCCGCCCGAAGCATTGGGTGCGTAGACCACCATGTCCCAGTCGACGTCGTTCGATTGCGCCTGGACACCCAGGCGGGCGAATGAAGCCCCGGCGGGCACCGTTACCTGGAGCAGTGCGTTGTGTGCATCATTCTTCGGCGCGTACTCCCCCGGAGTTTTGGTGATGGCTGTCCGGCTTAGGGGCGCAAGGCCTTCCACCCCTACCTTGATGGGGTTGTCCGAACCGGACACCAGTTCCATGGTGCCGCTGCCGCTGCCGGTGGCTGAGCTGAAGGTGAACGACGGGGCGATCTGGGCATCAACAGGACGGATGGCGATGGGAGAGCTCACAGTGCGCGGGCCCTTCCAGGTCAGGGTGCCGGTGCTGAACTTACCTACCGGAGCGCTCACGTTCCTGATGGTCAGGGTAACCTCCCGGGTCTGGCCTGCCTTGGCGAATTTCAGCGCCTTCGGCTCGACTTGGACGTTGAAGCCCGGCATGTTGACTTCCGGCCGGTACATCCCGGGAACCAGGGCAGTGAGTTGGCGCTTGACCTGCACTTCCCCCACCAGGCTGCCGAGCGCGATGGACGGCAGGTTCAGGTCGCGGGCGGCAATGGTGCCGGCCTGCGGAGCCCCCGTCTCTACACCCTGGCCGTTGAGGAAGCCGAGCCAGTCCTTGATGCCCGAGTTGTAGACCAGGCCTGGATCCAGGAAGCGGGTTGAGTCGATATGGCCCGCGCCGCCCTGGAAGGGATCTGTGTTGGGTGAACCGTCAGCGTTGACCAGCGGGTAGGCAGTGGTCATCATGGCCGACTTGACCATGGCAGGCGTCCACTTGGGCTGTTTGCTGAGCACCAGCGCCCCGAAACCGGCGATGTGCGGTGCGGCCATGGACGTGCCCGACATAAAGCCGAACTGCTCGCCGTCGTTGCCGATGGTAGAAACGCCCGCGAGGACGTTCACGCCCGGTGCAGCGATGTCCGGCTTCAGCAGGTCGCCACCGGAAGCAAGGCTTGGCCCGCGCGAGGAAAAGCCGGCGATCTGGGGCGCCGGGGAAGCGGGTTCTCCGGTCAAGTCCCCCTTGACCAGGCTGACTGTCAAAGCGGGGTTGGCCTCAAGCTTGGACTTCAGTTCCAGGCTTTTCGGAGCGTTGACGTGCACCGTGGGGAGCACGTGATTGTCCGCATCCTCGGAGCTGCTGGTGAGGTTCACCAGGATCATCCCGACGCCGCCCTTGTCCTGGACCTCCTGGCTCTTGGCCGTCCTGTCCACAACGCCGCGGTCACAGACCACTACCTTGCCCGCTACCTTGGCAGCATCGAGGGAACCGGGGCCGCAGAGGTTCGGATTGGCAGCACCTGCTGCTGCCGCAGCTGAGGCGACCACAACCGGTTTGTCGGCAACTTCCGATTTCATAATCGAAGCTCCACGGTAGAGCGACCCATCGGAGACCTTGACGGTGCCAAGCAGGTCACTCGGAAAGGTGGACGCAGCGACCGTGGTCAGCCAGGGTGAGGCATGGTTGACCGTTGAGACGGTGGGGCCAGAGTTGCCTGCGGACGCGGAAACAAAAACACCTGCGGCGGCAGCGTTGAGGAACGCCAGTGCCACCGGATCAGTCGTGCTGTTGTTGTTGCCCGATATCGAGTAGTTCAGGACGTCCACGCCGTCCTTGATGGCGGCATCCACTGCTTCGACGGAAGCAGAGGAGTAGCAGCCTCCGGTATCGGGGTTGGTGTCCTCCCAGCAGATCTTGTAGACGGAGACCTTCGCGGCGGGAGCAACACCGGAGCTTTTGCCGAACCCGGCGCCGTCAATCACCTGCTCTACGTTCGCGTTGCCGGCCGCGGTAGTGGCGGTGTGGGTGCCGTGGCTTCCGACGTCGACCGGTGAGATGAGCTCTTCGGGCGCCCGGTTTCCGGGCGCCACGGACTGCAGGAAAGCATCGGCAAAGTACCTGGCGCCGATGACCTTGGAGTTGCACTGGGAGCCGTCGAATGAGGCCCCCGTCCCCTGGCCCTTTTGGCAGTCGCCTTCGAAGGTGGTGCCGTCGGCCTTGAGCATGGCGATCCGGCCATCGGCGGTCCGGTACGGCACGCCCACCTGCGCGGGACCACTCAGCGGCTGGACTGGCTCACCCTGCAGGAATGGGTTGTCGGGGGCATACCCGGAATCGATGACCCCTACGACAACTCCTTTGCCGGCGTTGGCTTCCCCGCCGAACTGCTTGGCCCAAACTCCGTTGGGGCCAGTCAGCTTGAGGAAGTCAGTGGTGGTGTAGTCCGGGGCATTCTCCACATCCGGCGCCACTGCCAGAACCCGGTTGTCCCTGGACAACTCCATGGCCTGCCCTGCGTTCAGCTCGGCGCTGAACCCGTTGAGGGCAGCCGTGAACTGCTTCACCGGGGTGACCCCCTGGCTGGCAGCGACCTCACGCTGTTGCTTGCGGAGATGGGCGTCGTAGGCCTTGTAGTTGGCGCTTCCGGGTTCCAGCTTCCGGCCGTTCTGTGGCTTGGTCGCCCCTAGTCCCGGCGTTTCACCCTCGTAGGCCGCAGCTGCCGCACCTGCGAGGACAACGATGTAGCGTCCGTCCTTGAACTCCGCGGGTGTGGTCTTCTTTGCAGCTAATGCAATATCCTGTCCGGCCGGCGCCGCGGTAGCGGGACTTACGGCCATCGAGGTGAGGAGAAGAGGCAGACCCACGGCCAGCGCCGCAGCCTTCCGGAATCCCCCGCCCCGTAAGGGGCTCTTTCCAGTAGATCTCACGTGCAACCCTTTCACGAGGTACCGGCCCCGCCACGACTGCGGGCCCAAAATGACTGGCCGTCAGCGACATTACAGATCTTGTCATTTCGTGAGACCAGTCGATTCAAAGAGTACAGACTGATAGCTCAATATGACATAGGGCACAATGAGAATTCTCGCCAGTCCTACGCCTGCACTGGGCAGGGCAGGAGGGCATGGAAAAGGGCGCCCCTCAGGGCGCCCTGGCAACCTCAGAGTGAGTGCCGGCAGACCCAACTACCGGGGTGTGCGCACCACGTCGCTGATCCACTGCCGGGTCTTTTCATCCATCGGCCCCGTCACCCGGTTTTCCCGGGCGAACCTGTCGGCTTTGATCTTCTGGAGCACCATTCGCCCAAGTCCGGCAAACACTGCCGCAGCAACCATGGGCAACAGCACGGATCTCGATTTCTCTGCCATTCAGCAATCCTAGTGACACCTTTGACTCAACTCCAGATCCCGCCGCGAACCGCCCGCCGCCGCGCCCCTCTCCCAGGGTTCCGGCTGCCGCCGGTGGCTGGAACTTGCCGAATACAGGCTAGGGTGCTCCGGCCGGTAGAATGGAGTGGCAAGCTCGCGGAGCGCCCGTCCACAAGGTTTAACAAGGTGTGCATCAACACCTCGGTACGGCGTGAGACGGCCACTCCGCTGCGCCCTTACCCAAGCTCACGCACAGGAGTTACCGGATGCCCCGGATCGTTGTTGACGTTATGCCCAAGCCCGAGATTCTGGACCCGCAGGGGAAGGCTATCGTCGGCGCTCTCCCCCGGCTGGGCTTTACCAGCTTCAGTTCTGTCCGCCAGGGCAAGCGCTTCGAACTGACCGTCGACGGCGAGGTGACCGAGGAGATCTTGGCCCAGGCGCGCGACGCCGCAGAAACCCTGCTGTCCAACCCTGTGATCGAGGACGTCGTCAACGTCGAGGTCGTCGAGGCCTGAAATGACTGAACTTCCCCTGATCGGCGAGGCAATCGCCGTCGCCACAGACGCCTCTGGTGCTCGCGGGCTCGCTGGTGCCCGGATCGGCGTCGTCACGTTCCCAGGCACTTTGGATGACCGCGACGCCGCCCGTGCGGTCCGTCTGGCCGGCGGCACCGCCGTCGAGCTTTGGCATGCCGATACAGAGCTTGGCGACGTCGACGCCGTCGTGATTCCCGGCGGCTTCTCCTATGGCGACTACCTCCGCGCCGGGGCCATCGCCCGCTTCGCACCGCTGATGTCCAGGATCATCGATGCCGCCAACAGCGACGCCAAGCTTCCAGTGCTCGGCATCTGCAATGGCTTCCAGATCCTCACTGAGTCGCACCTGCTGCCCGGTTCAATGATCAAGAACGACCACCTGAAGTTCATGTGCCGTGACCAGGTCCTGCGTGTCGAAAACAGCAACACCGCATGGACGCTGGACTACGAAACCGGCCAGGAAATCACCGTGCCGCTCAAGAACCAGGACGGCCAGTACCTCGCGGATGACAAAACCCTGGACGCGCTCGAGGCAGAGGGCCGCGTGGTGTTCCGCTACGTGGGCTTCAACCCGAACGGCTCCCGCCGCGACATCGCCGGCATCTCCAACGCCGCCGGCAACGTGGTGGGCCTCATGCCGCACCCCGAGCACGCCGTGGAGCCCGGATTCGGTCCCGAGTCGCTCGACGGTGTCGGCGGGTCCGACACCGACGGACTGGGCTTCTTCACCTCCGTTTTGACCAAGATCGCGGGAGGCGACAAGTGAGCATCGAAACCACCAAGAAGTTCAACATCGACACCGTTGAGCATGCCGCGAAGACTCCGGATACCGAACTCCCCTGGGCCGAACTGGGCCTCAAGCAGAACGAGTTCGACGAGATCGTCAAAGTCCTGGGCCGCCGTCCCACCGGCGCAGAGCTCGCCATGTACTCCGTTATGTGGAGCGAGCACTGCTCCTACAAGTCCTCCAAGAACCACCTGCGCCAGTTCGGCGAAAAGGTGACCCCCGAGATGAAGAAGGACATGCTGGTGGGCATCGGCGAAAACGCCGGCGTGACCAACC
>JBKJVX010000111.1:0-6357 GCA_046717065.1 Arthrobacter sp.
CGGCTCCGCCAACCAGACACTGCCGGTGGCCATGTACTACTACATCGGCTCCCTGGTCTCCCAGTGGAACTCGATCTTCGCCATTGTCATTGTGTCCATGATTCCCATCCTCGCCCTGTTCCTGTTCGCGCAGAAGCGCTTCATCCAGGGATTCTCCGGCGGCCTGAAGGGCTGACCCGCAACTATTGACCACCGCTCAGCGTTTCGACCGCTGCGCGGCGCCCTTTCACACCCAAAACCGGTGGATCCGGGCGCTGACGCGCCAAATTTCAGCTCAACTTTCAACTTTAAGGAGAAATCCATGTACCAACTTGCGCCCAATATCGACCTCCTGTTCTCAGAAGCAGGCGACAGCGCCGCAGACCGGGTCCGCGCAGCAGCCGCCGCCGGCTTCGACGCCGTGGAAATGTGGGGTCCCACCGGCAAGGACATTTCCGCCCTCAATGAAGCCCTTGAGGAAACCGGAGTCCAGCTCACCGCCCAACTGGCCGAACCCCGCATGCAGTTCATGATCCCGCCCAAGGACCACGCGCCCTTCTATACCGGCCTCGATGCCGGCGTCGAGGTGGCACAGCAGCTCGGTTGCCCACGGATTGTGGTGGGCAGCGGCACAGGCTTTGGTGGCCGCAAGCGGCAGGACCAGCTGGATGAATTGATCGAAATCTTCACCCGCGGCGTTGCGCATATCGAGGGTTCGGGCATCACCCTGGTCCTCGAGCCGGTGAACACCCGTGTGGACCACCCCGGAGCCCTCCTGGACCGGACCTCGGAAGCCGTCTTCATCGCCAGGGGAGTGGGGTCACCGAACTTCGGTGTCCTCTATGACCTCTACCACTCCACCATCGAGGGCGAGGACGTGGTCGCCGAACTGGCCAACGCCGGGGACCTCATTAAGTACGTGCAGATCGCCGATGCTCCGGGCCGCGGGGAGCCCGGGTCGGGTTCCATCGACTGGCCTGCCCGGATCGCGGACCTGCAGAACAGCGGCTACACCGGCCCCATCGGGCTGGAGTACTACCCGACCATTGACTCGGCAAAGTCCGTCCGGCGCATCCAGGAACTGGTGGCGGGCCATGGCCGGTAGCCGCTACCCCGCCCGCGTCGACGTCGCGATCGTCGGCAGCGGGCCCACAGCATCGGCCTATGCGCGGATCCTCAGCGAGGAAGCCCCCGGCACCACCATCGCCATGTTCGAAGTGGGTCCCACCGTCAGCAATCCACCCGGGGCGCACGTCAAGAACATTGGGGATCCCGACCGCCGGAGCATCGCCCAGCGCGCTTCTGAGGGACCGGGGGCAGGGGCCGCAACGATCACCTCCCCCGGCGCCGCCAAGAGTGGAGAGCGCCGGGCCAGGGCAGGCACGTACCTCCTGCCTGACGGTTACGCCTTCCCCGGAGAGGACGGCATGCCCGTCGCCGCCATGTCCAGCAACGTGGGCGGCATGGCGGCGCACTGGACCGCCGCCTGTCCCCGTCCCGGAGGCACGGAGCGCATTCCGTTCCTGCCGGACCTTGAGCAGCTTCTTGACGATGCCGACCGCCTGCTGGGCGTCACCACCCACGCCTTCGATAACGCACCGTTCTCGGACCTCGTCATCAACCGCCTGTCGGCCGTCCTGGACGAGGGCCGCGACCCCGCCTTCCGAGTCCAGCCCATGCCGCTTGCTGTCCACCGACGGGAGGACGGCGGCCTCGTCTGGTCAGGCTCCGACGTCGTGATGGGGGACGTCACCCGGGAAAACCCGCAGTTTGAACTCTTTGACGAATCGCTGGTGACCCGGGTGCTCGTGGAGGACGGGATTGCGTCCGGCGTCGAAGTCCAGGACCGCCGCAGCGGCGAAACACATCACGTCGCCGCCCGCTATGTTGTGGTGGGAGGTGACGCGCTGCGCACGCCGCAGCTGCTGTGGGCTTCCGGCATCAGGCCCGACGCCCTGGGCCGCTACCTCAACGACCAGGCGCAGGTGGTGTTCGCAAGCAGGCTGCGCGGCGTTTCCGCCGAACACGTGACGCGGGCTGCGGACGGTGCCCTGAGCGAGCAGAGCGGCGTGGCGTGGGTTCCCTACATTGACGAGGCACCCTTCCACGGCCAGATCATGCAGCTGGATGCGTCCCCGGTCCCGCTGGCCGACGATGATCCCATTGTTCCTGGATCGATCGTGGGACTGGGCCTGTTCTGCGCCAAGGACCTGCAGCGGGAGGACCGGGTGGCGTTCGACGACGACGCGCGCGACGCCTACGGAATGCCCGCCATGCGCATCCACTACCGCTTCACCGAGCGGGACCACGAGGTGGTGGAGCGCGCGAAGCAGGAAATCGTCCGCCTGGGCAAGGCGGTGGGCGAACCACTCGACGAGCGTCCGTTCGTGATGCCCCCCGGAGCGTCACTGCATTACCAGGGCACGACGCGGATGGGCGAAACGGACGACGGCGGGAGCGTCTGCTCTCCCGACAGCCAGGTTTGGCAGGTCCCCGGCCTCTTCGTGGCCGGCAACGGCGTCATCCCCACCGCCACGGCGTGCAATCCCACGCTGACGGCGGTGGCGCTCGCCGTGCGCGGGGCCCGAAAAATCGCAGGAGAACTGGCCAGCGCTTTACTTATGTCTGAATCAGACAATAAAATAATCAAATAATGAAGAAGTGGCAGCGTGTGGCCCTTTCGTTCAATCACAGGCATTTCATTCACCGGCAAGGCATGCCGCAGACAAGGAGGTCTCGATGATCGCCGATCGCATAATCGAGCAGGGAACACTCAGTACCCAGGACGGCCGTACCGCCGTCGAAGTCCGCATCCCCTGGTACCGCGCCCTTCCGGGCTCGTGCATCGCCGGGGCAGCACTGACGGTTGACGGCGTCGCCGCCCCCGAGGACACGCTGCGCTGGACCATGAACAACCGGACTTTCAGCTTTGCGGAGCTCGTGGACGAGACCGGCGAATGGTGGTTCCCGCTCGATTCGGCCGTCCTCTCTGGCGACCTTCCTGTCCAAGATGCCGATGCAGAACACGAGGTCCGGGTGGACCTGAAGCTCTACATTCCGTACATCATCACCGACCACGGCGTGCTGCACATCGAAGAGCACGACACCATGACCATGAAGGTGGCACAGCGATGACCAGCCTCGGCACACCGATCCAGGGCGTCACCCTTTACAGCTTCACTCGGGCCTTCCATGCCCGGCAGTACGACCTCGACGGCCTCATCCGTAAAGTAGCCGCCGAAGGCTTCGGCCCGGGGCTTGAGGTCATCGGATTCTCCAGCCTCCGGGGCTTCCCGGACCGCATCGACGACGCTTTTGTGGGCCAGTTCCGCGACCTGGTGGCTGAGGTGGACCTGGTCCCCACGTCGCTGGCAGTCAACGTAGACACCGGGATCCGCCGGGATCGGCTGATGAACCATGATGAACTGGTCGAATACATGCGCAAGCAGATCGAGGTGGCGGCCAGGCTCGGCTTCCCGATTGCCCGCGTGCAGATCTCGCTGACACCCGACGCCATGGAAAGCCTGCTGCCGGTCGCCGAGAAGTACGGCGTCACACTGGCCTTGGAAGTCCACGCTGACCAGCACGGCGCCCACGAGCGCGTTCTGGCCCTCCGCGACCGCTACGAAAAGCTCGATTCCCCGCTGCTGGGATTCACCGCCGACTGGGGCGCCACTGTCACCGGCTTTGCCCCCTCCCTGCTGGAGGCCTACCGCCGTCGTGGTGCATCCGAGGACCTGCTCCGGCAGGTGGTTGAGCTGTGGAACGGCTTCTACGCGGAAGGTCCGCCCAACACGCAGAAGGTCCACGGTGAGCGCTTTGGTGCCTTCATCGGCCTGGCCGCCCGCAACGGCCGTCCGGACCTCGGAATCGACTTCGCCATCAACGGAACGGGGCTGTTCGGTCCCGCACCGCTGGACACGTGGCTGGAAATCATGCCGTGGGTCCGCCACGTGCACGGCAAGTTCTTCGGCATCGACGAAAACGGCGAGGAGCCCTCGGTTCCGGTGCGTGGCCTGGTCCGCCAACTCGTGGAAAACGGCTACACCGGTGCCATCTCCAGTGAATATGAAGGCTGGCACTGGAACAACTGGCAGGACCCGTTCGAGATCATCCGCGGCGAGCAGGCCGTCCAGCGCTCCGCCGCGGCTGACGCCGGCTCGGCCATGATCACCGACGCCCCAGAAGCGCGCCGCATCCTCAGCAGCCACCTCGCCCAGCCCGTCCGCGGCTGACAACGAAGGAAACAACACACATGTCAGAAGGCATCGCAGGCTCGGGCATCCAGCTTGGCATCACACTTTATTCACTGACCTCCGAATTCGCCGCAGGACTCTACACCCCGGAGACGCTCATCAAGGCGGTCGCCGATGAAGGCCTCGGGCCCGGCGTCGAGTTCAACATCGCACAAATGCTGCGCACCTACCCGGACGTGGACGAGGACTTTGTCCGGTTATGGCGGGACAGCATGGACCGGTACGGCCTGACCCCCAGCGCCGTGGGCACCAATCTGGACATGGGCCGGCGCAAGGAGCGGGACATGACGCCGGACGAGGAATATGACTTCTTCGCCAGGCAGCTCAAGACCGCCAACACGCTGGGCTTCAACAAGATCGTCATCCGCTCCGCAGGCAAGGAACTGCTCCGCCGGCTGCTTCCGCTGGCCGAGAAGTACGACCAGAAGCTCGGCTATGAGATCCACGCACCGCAGGGCCCGAACGATCCCAAGATCCTGCAGATCCGCGAGATGTATGAGGAGCTCGGCAGTGACCGGCTGGGCTTCACCGCTGACTTCAGCTCCACCATGCACAGCCTGTCGCCCACCCTCTTCCGCACTCTGACCCAGATGGGGCTGCCCGAGGAACATTTCGCCGTGATGCAGGACATCTGGCGCAAGCCCCTGCCCATGCAGGAGCGCAACCAGGAGTTTGAGGACTACCTGCGCGAAAACAGCTTCGATCCCGCCCGGTTGGGCCCCTTCACCCGGCTGGCGTTCAACATGCACGGACTGGTTCCGCCGGAGGAGTGGCTGGACATCATGCCGCAGATGTTCCACGTCCACGCGAAGTTCTATGACATCGACGAGAACGGCAACGAGCCCGCCATGGACATCCCGCGCATCGTGCGGCAGTTCGTCAAGGGCGGCTACACAGGATTCCTCTCCAGCGAATGGGAAGGCCATGCCTTCGCCGACCTGGGCGAATCGGACCCCGTCGACCTGGTCAAGAAGCAGCATTCGCTCATGCGCCGTGCCATCGAAGAATCCGTTGATGCAACTGTTTCCAACCCGTCCCTCGTCGAGACTGCGAAGTAAGGAAAGCCATGGCAACCCACAACTCCCTGTTCCAGGACGCCGACGTCCGCAGGCACCCCGAGGGCATTTCGGTGTCCGTGCAACTGCCCTGGTACCGCAGCCTCTGGCTCTCCGCCGTCGACGATGTCGCCGCCACAGTCAACGGCGTGGCGATCCCCAAGGAAGCCCTCCGCTTCGAACTCCAGGGAAAGTCCTATTTTATCGCGGAGCTTCCCGAACAATGGGAAACGCTGTGGTTCGTCGCCGACAAGCCCGATGTGATCATCCCACTGGACCGCATCCCCGACGCCGGCGAGGAAATCGACGTCGAAGTCATCCTTACCCTCCGCCTGCTCTACATGCAGATCGCACCCATGCGCTACGTCGGAAACCGGGTGGCGGTTGAGCGCAAGGTAGTGCTGGCATGAACACCCTGCGCGTGGCCATGATCGGTTACGGCTTTATGGGTGCCGCCCACTCCCAGGGCTGGCGCACGGCGCCGCGGGTGTTCGACCTGCCGGCGGAACCGGAAATGGCGGTTGTGGTTGGACGGAACGCCGAAGCGGTGGCCGCGGCCGCCCAAAAGTGGGGCTGGGCTGAGTCTTCCACGGACTGGCGCGAAGTGGTCGCACGGGACGATATCGACGTCGTCGACATTGTCACCCCCGGTGATTCCCACGCCGAGATCGCGATCGCAGCCCTTGAAGCCGGGAAGCATGTCCTGTGCGAGAAGCCGCTGGCCAACACGGTGGCCGAAGCCGAAGCGATGGCCGAAGCGGCGGACCGGGCGGCAGCAAAGGGCATACGGGCGATGGTGGGGTTTACTTACCGCCGCGTCCCTGCCATCACTTTCCTGCGCAACCTCATCGCTGAAGGCGCCGTGGGGACGGTTAACCAGGTACGTGCCTCTTACCGGCAGGACTGGCTGGTGGATCCTGAGATGCCGCTGGCCTGGCGCCTGCAGAAAGAACACGCCGGCTCCGGTGCGCTGGGGGACATCGGGGCTCATGCTATCGACCTGGCCCAGTTCGTCACCGGGCTGAACCTGGAGAAGGTGTCCGGCACCATCGACACCATCGTGAAGG
>JBKJVX010000112.1:0-10521 GCA_046717065.1 Arthrobacter sp.
CGGGCCCAGTCCCACGAACCGAACACCACGGCATCAAGTTCAACGGCCTCCGCGGATCCGTCCAGCACCACGGCGAGACGCAGCCGGGCAGGAGCCGGTGTTCCGTCGGAGACCTGCGTCTCAGGCGTCAGGGATTCGAGCGCTGCCGTCACCGCCGGGACCAGTTCCGTGGTTTCCGGATCGAACCGGAGCAGTTGCCAGATGCCGGCCACGGGCTCGGCGGCGGGCAAAGCTTCAGTCCCCCGGCCAGCGAACGGTTGGGGTGAGACTACGGGCCAGCCTGCGGCGTTGAAGAACAGTCTGCGCAGCTGCACAACATGCTGGGTGGGGTCTGCTGCGAACCTGACGTGGTGGACCATAAAATGCTCGGGGAGCCCGTCCGGGCCGTCTTGGGTGAGGACCGAGTTGTGGCCGGGGGCGAGCCAGCCCGTGCCGCCGTCGAACTGGTAGCTGCCCAGCACTTTGGTGCCCACCGACGCTGGCGGAGCCGCCAGATCCGTCATAGCGAGCCCGCGGAAGTCCCGGTAGGGACCGGTGATGGTGTCAGCCACCGCCACCCGGACGTTGTAGGAGCTGAACAGCGAATCGTAGGAGGTGAAGAGGACGTAGCGGTCCTCCTCGGGACGGTAGAGGATAAAGGCGCCTTCCACCGCGCCTTGCACGGACTTGGACCGGCGGGCGATGACGGTCCCCAGGTCCCCTGACACCAACGGTGTCCCGTCCTTCCGGTCCAGCGGCAGGGTGTAGATGCCGGAGAAGAAGGAGCCATAGGTCAGCCACGGTGCACCGTCGGCATCCAGGGTGATGGCGGCGTCGATGGCGTTCTGGGAGTGTTCGCCCGCACGGGTGGCCACCACGAGGCCGCGGTCCTGCCAAGGGCCGGCGGGGGAAGGGGCAACAGCCAGCCCGATGGCCGACGTATTGGAGCCGAACGTGGAGGCGGAGTAGTACATGTGCCATTCGCCGCTTGCCCAGCAGACCACCTCGGGCGCCCACAGGCCCGGGGCGCCGGACCATTCGGCAGCACGTCCCGGGACGCCGCCGAATGCCGTCCCGGCGTATGTCCAGTCGACCAGGTCCGCGGACGTCCGGACATGTACCCCGGACGGAATATTATTCGAGTTGGCCACCGCATCGGTGGAGAACATGTAATAGGTGCCGTCGTCGTCGCGGACCACGGTGGGGTCGTGTGCATGCCTGGAACCCCAGGCGGCGGGGTCAGCGGAGACCCCGCCCGGAAGCGGCTGAAGTTCCTGCTGGATCCGCCCGTAGGCGGTACTGTTTGCGGTCGTCATGGTTCAGCCCTTGGATCCGGAGAGGGCGATGGATTCGATGATCTGGCGCTGGAAGACGATGAAGACGATCAGCACGGGCAGCAGCGCGATGAAGGAGGCGGCCATGATCAGCGGGTAGTCGGTCTGGATGGCGTACTGGGCGTTGAAGTTGGCAATGACCAGCTGCAGTGTCTGCGTGCCCGGCGAGTTCAGGTAGATGATGGGCGCCAGGTAGTCGTTCCACACCGCCATGAACCAGAGGATGAACTGGGCTGCCAGGGCGGGGCGGATGGCCGGCATGATCAGGGTCCAGAAAATCTGCAGGTAGGACGCGCCGTCGATCCGGGCCGCTTCCACGATCGAGTCCGGGACGCTGTTCAGGAACTGGCGCAGGAAAAAGATCATGATGATGTTGCCGAAGAGCCCGGGCACGATCAGGGGGAGCATTGTTTCCACCCAGCCGATTCTGGAGAAGATGGTTAACTGCGGTATCATCAGGGTGGTGAACGGGATCATCAGGCCGGACAGGAGGCCCAGGAACAGGACGTTCTTGAACGGCATCCGCATCTTGGCGTAGGCGAAGGCTGCCAGCGCCGAGGTGAGCGAGCCGATGATGGTCACCGAGCACGCCACGATGAGGCTGTTCTGGATGCCAGACAGGAGCGGCCCGGCCGTCCAGATCCGGGCGTAGTTTTCCCAGACGAACGGATCCGGAATCCACTGCGGCGGCAGTTCGAACACACCGTCCCTGGTCTTCAGGGACGTGGAAAACGTCCACGCCAGCGGGGCGAACATGATTATGGCCCCCACGGACAGGACGAGCGTGGTGAGGATGTTACCCAGTCTCAGCCCGTCCTTGGCGGACCTCTGGCCTTTGGCTCCCCGGCGCGGGCCGCTCTTGTGCTGGCCGCCTGCACGGCCAGGGATCGCTTCGGTGGGTTCCAGCGGCGGGGTGGTGACGATGTTCTGTGTCGACATGGCTGCCTGCCTCAATCGATCGAAAACTGTTTGCGGCGGTTGAGCCGGAACTGGATGAAGGTAATGATGAACACCAGCAGTCCCAGGGCCACGGACATGGCCGAGGCGTAGCCCATCTGGAGGTTGTCGAACGCCTTTTGCCAGATGTACCAAACGATGGAAGCGGACTCGAACTCCGGTCCGCCCGTGGGGGTCATGATGTTGATCTCCACGAAGATCTGCGAGCCGCCGATGATGGACGTGACAATGAGGAAAAACGTGACCGGGCGGACCATGGGGATGGTGATGTGGCGGAACTGCTGCCACGATGTGGCGCCGTCCAGCGAAGCCGCCTCGTAGAGGTACCGCGGCACGGACTGCAGCGCGGCCAGATACAGCAGCATGGAATACCCCAGGCCCTTCCAGACGGCCATGATGATCAGCGCGGGCTTCACGGTGGACGTGTCCTGCAGCCAGTTGGGGCCTTCAATGCCGATCAGGCCCAGACCCTGGTTGATCAGGCCGAAGTCCCCGTTGAACGCCCACTGCCAGAGGATGGCCACAGCAGCGATCGAGGAGATGACGGGCAGGTAGTAGACGGTGCGGAAGAACGTGGTGCCGCGCATCTTGCGGTTCATGGCCAGTGCCAGCGCCAGCGAGATGACCAGGCCGACAGGGATGCCGATCATCATGAACAGGGTGTTCCACAGCGACTTCAGGAAGTATCGGTCGCCGAACATCTTGGTGTAGTTGTCCAGGCCCTTGAAGACCGGGGCGGAGATGCCGTTCCAGTTCGTGAAGGAGGCGTAGACGGAGAACAGCAGGGGAAAAAGCGTGAAAAGGAGGAACCCGATCACCGGTATGGCAACAAAGAGCAGCGCGGCCTGGTGTTCCTTCCGGTGAAGCCGCGAGCGTCGCGGGCGCGTGATGGTTGTCATCGCTGGATCCTCTTTGATTCTTGATGGTGGCGCCGGTTTCGGCACCAGGAAGAAGACTGGTGGATAAGGTGCCGCGGCCACGCTCGGGCAGGGCCGCGGCACCTGGTCTGCTGGGTTAGTTGCCGGCCTGCTGGTTGGCGGCGTCCAGGAATTCCTGCATCCTGGGCTGGGCTTCCTTCAGGTAGTCCGCGGCGGTCTGCTTGCCGTCCAGCACGGGCTGGATGTTGGTGAAGAGCTCGTCGTACCACTCGGCGTTGTAGGTGTTGCCGCCCGGGAGGGCACGGCCGTAGTCCTTGACGATCTCCAGGAACTCGGCCTTGTTGGCCGGCTTGGTGGTGGTGTCCGCGGCCCAGGTTTCCGCCATGTCCTTCAGGTTGGGGATCTGGATCCCGGCGTCAACCAGGCTCTGCTGGGCTTCCTTGTTGGCAGTCAGGAATTCGACCAGCTTGACGGCATCCTCGGGGTGCTTGGTGCTTTCGGAGACGGCGATGCCCAGGGTGCCGATCCAGCTGGCGGTCTCGCCGGAGTCACCCGCCGGGTAAGGGATCACATCCCAGTCGAAGCCCAGCTTCTGGTACGTGGAAAGGTCCCAGGGGGCGATGTGGAAGAACCCGATTTCGCCCTTCATCCAGCGCTGGTAGGTGTCCAAGGTCTGCGCTTCCGCCACCGAAGGGGTCACGCCATGGACGTTCTGCAGGTCAGCGAACCACTGCAGGGACTCGGCGAATTCCGGGGTGTCCACTGTGACTTTGGTGCGGTCCTCGTTGAGCCAGTCCCCGCCGTTGGACCAGACGAACGGCTGCAGGTTCCACTGGACGTTCAGGCCGGTGCCCCACTGGTCCAGGGTGCCGTCGCCGTTGGTGTCCGCCGTCAGCTTCTTGGCAGCTGCCACGAACTCGTCAAAGGTGTAGGGCTTGTCCTTGTCCGGCAACGGAATCCCGGCCTTCTCCAGCATCGTCTTGTTGTAGCCGAAGGAGAAGGGGCCCACGTCCTTGGGCAGGGCGTAGATGGCCCCCTCGCCCACCCTCTTTCCGTCGTAGCGGTAGCTGTCCACGCCGTACTCCCAGATGTTCTCCAGGTCGATGGTGTCGGAGCCTTCCACGTATTCGGTGATGTCCTTGACGATTCCGTTCTGCACGTAGGCCTGGACGTCGCCGGGCCCGATGTAGAACACATCCGGGACCTGCTTGCCGGCAATCGCGGCCTTCAGCTTCGTGGCGTACTGGTCAGCGGTGGTAACGATGATGTCCACGTCCACACCATTGGCAGCTTCGAACTGCTCAACGGCCTTTTCATAGGCCTTCTTCTCGTCTTCACCTCCGCGGAACATAAACGTGAGCTTCTTTTCGCCGCCGGCGTCTCCACCGGTGGGGGCGGAGCAACCGCCGAGCATGAGGCCGGCGGCGGTAAAGAGCGCCAGGGTCGCGGCCATGGGACGTGACTTCATCATCACGCAGTCCTTCCGGGTTGGGTGGAGCAAACAAGTGTATGGGCTGAGCTGAGCGGTACCGCACCCCGCACGCCGCGATAGCGGAGCGTCTTTGCGGAGTTCTTTTGCAACGTTGTAAGAAACCATCACACAGCAGCAGATGAATCGTCAAGGGTTAGAAAACGATTGGCTTCAACGCCGAGGGCGGCTGCTTGACGTGATCCAGGTCGCATGCAATATTTTCCATTACAACGTTGCAAGCATTTGTTCCCCCGCCTGCGGCCCGGTGCCGCACCACTTCCCGGAAGGACCACGTGATGATGAAGTCACGTCCATGGGCGCTGCGCTCTGCAGGATTAGCTGCAGCCATCGGTATCGCCCTTGCAGCAGCAGCGATTCCGACGACGGCCAGTCCCGTCAGCACCTCGGCAGCAGCGTCGGAAGCCCGGCAGACACCAAAGTCTGTGCCCGGATGGCCCGCCAAGGAGAAGGCCCAGCCGGACCTTCCCGGAGGCAAGACCGTGGTGGGCCAGACGTCCCCCATCCACGATCCCGCGCTGATCATCGCGGAGGACGGCACCTGGTACGTCTATTCCACCGGACTGGTGAACCGGGAAAACGGCGGCACCATCCAGATGTGGGCGTCCCATGACGCGGGAACCACGTGGGAATACAGCGGAACGGTGTGGGACCGGATCCCCGCCTGGATCGACGAACACTTTTCCGACGGCGAGCTGCCGGGCAATCTCTGGGCTCCTGAGATTACAGAGCACAACGGCACGTATTACCTCTACTATTCGGCGTCGCGGTTTGGCGGCAGCAACTCGGTAACGGCGCTGGCCACCAACACCACCCTCGATCCAAACCACCCGGATTATGAATGGGTTGACCAGGGCCTCGTTGTTTCTTCTCCGGTGACCGGACTGGACCCAGGCAACCCGGGTAAAACCTTCAACGCCATCGATGCCGGGATCATCGAGGACGCTGACGGCACGCCTTACATGGCCATTGGCTCCTTCTGGTACGGCATCTTCCTGGTACCCATCGAGTGGCCAAGCGGGAAGCCGGTAGCGGACTGGCAATCAAAGACTGTGAACATTGCGGACCGCTTCATGCCCGGCAACCCCATCGAGGCGCCATACATCACCCGGCATGGCGGCTACTACTACTTGTTTGTCTCGTTCGATTCCTGCTGCCGCGGGGGCGACTCCACGTACAAAGTAGCCGTGGGCCGGTCTACTTCCGTGAAAGGCCCCTACCTGGACAAAGCGGGCCTTGACATGTTTGGCGGCGGCGGTTCTGTGGTGCTGGGTTCGCATGGAGCCATCGCCGGCCCCGGCGGCCAGTCGGTCTTCGGCGACTACCTGGCGTTCCACTACTACGACGGCTCCAACGAGGAGATCCCCTACTTCCCCACCCTGGGTGTGCAGAAAATCGAATGGGCTGACGGCTGGCCGGTATTCAACCAAACCGTGGGGCTGCCGGTGATTGCAAAGCAGCCCAAAGCCGTAGAGGCGGGGAGCGGCAAAAATGCCAGCTTCAGTGCCGCCGCCACGGGAACACCGGGTCCGGTTGCTGCCTGGGAGACCTCTTCCGACGGCGGCGCAAGCTGGCACAGGGTCGGGACCCAGCCGGTCACCAAACGCACCGACGAGGGCACCTACCGTTCCACCCTCGAACTTCCGCCCCGGATACCCGGCGACCCTGCCTTGCTGGTGCGCGCCGTGTTCCGCAACGCCCACGGGAAGGTGACCACGGACGCCGTCGGACTCTCTTCCAAGCAGTAACGCCCGCCAGCAAGAAAGCCCATGCGATGACCAGTAGCACCGCCAATTTCAGGCTCGGGGCCGGGCGTCCGGTGTCGCCGTTCCCCCTTGATCGGGTCCGACTCCTTGACAGTGGCTTCAAGAGTGCCCAGGAGACCTCCATCCGGTACGTCCTGGAACTTGATACAGACAGGCTCTGCGCCCCCTACCTCACGGAGGCCGGCCTGGATACCGGCGTTGAACCGTACGGAAGCTGGGAACGGGACGGGATGGGTGGGCATATCGGCGGCCATTACCTGTCAGCCTGCGCGCAGTTGTTCGCGGCAACCGGGGATCCGCGCCTGCTCGACAAGGTGCAGGCCGTCGTTGGCGTCCTTGGCAGGTGCCAGGACGCCGGTGATGACGGCTATGTGGGCGGCGTACCCGGCGGCCGGAAGCTGGGAAACGAACTGGCCGCGGGCACCGTGGATGCGGACCTCTTCACCCTGAACGGAAGGTGGGTCCCGCTCTACAACCTCCATAAAACGCTCGCCGGATTGCTGGACGCCTATTCGTACACGGGTTCAGCCGAGGCTCTGGTGAGCGCCGCCGGCCTTGCCGACTGGTGGCTGGGCATCTCGGCCAAGATTTCCGGCGAGGCTTTTGAGGAACTCCTGCATACTGAATTCGGCGGCATGAACGAAGCCTTCGCCATCCTTGCCGGAATCACCGGCCGGGCCGACTACCTTCAGGAAGCCCACCGGTTCGCGCACCGCGCCATCCTGGAGCCGCTTGCCGCCGGCCATGACCAATTGGACGGGCTGCACGCCAACACCCAGATCCCCAAGGTGGTGGGCTACGCCAGGCTCGCCGCCGCCGGCCACCGGGAATACGAGCATGCCAGCTCCAGCTTCTGGGACTCGGTGGTCCTGCGCCGCTCCGTTTCCCTCGGCGGAAACAGCCTGCGGGAGCACTTCCATCCCTCAGCCGACTTCACGCCGATGATCCTTGACGCCCAGGGCCCCGAAACCTGCAACACCTACAACATGCTGAAGCTGGCCAAGCTGCGCTTTGAACACTTGGGCGACCCGGCCGCCGTCGACTTCTATGAACGGGCAACCTACAACCACATCCTGTCCTCCCAGCACTCCCGCCGCGGCGGCTTTGTGTACTTCACGCCCGTGCGCCCCCGGCATTACCGCGTCTATTCACGGGTGCAGGAGTCCATGTGGTGCTGCGTCGGTTCGGGGCTGGAGAACCATGCCCGCTACGGTGAACTGATCTACAGCCACAGCGGGAACGAACTGCTCGTCAACCTCTACATCCCCTCGACCCTCGACTGGGCGGATAAGGGCCTGCAGGTCAGGCTCGAAACGGACTTCCCGCACTCCGACGAGGCAACGCTGAACGTCTCAGCACACACCTCCGTCAAGGCCACCATCACCCTGAGGCGTCCGGGATGGGCCACGGCATTCGAGGTCGACGGCGGGGCAGCACCGGCGGGCGCCGGCCATGTCAGCATCAGCCGCACCTGGCAGGGCGATTCCGCCGTCCGGATCCGGCTCACCCCCGGCTTCCGGTCCGAACGTCTGCCGGACGGTTCGCCCTGGGTCTCATTCCTTTACGGCCCCGTGGTGCTGGCATCGCGGGCGGGAACGGAAGGCGTACCCGGGTTCGAGGCAACGGACGAACGGATGGGGCACGTGGCCTCAGGGCCCTTGCTGCCGCTTGCCGGAACCCCGGTGGTTCCCAACGCCGCATCCATCCGGCTTCGCGACAGAGCCACAGTAACGGCGGAGCTGTCAGTAATCGACGCCAATGGGCAGCCCGGCACCGTTGTCCTGGGACCGTTCCACGCCATCCACGACGAGCGGTACACCGTGTACTGGCCCTCCGGTGAGCCCCGCGAGCGGTGGGAGGAACTGCTTAAACTGGACCGGGCCGCCGTCGTGCAGGGGGAACTGGTGGATGGCGTCACCGCCGGGGAGCAGCAGCCGGAGGCGGACCATGGCCTCAGTGGTGAAGGTACCCGTGCCGGGGGCGGCGAGGGCATCCACTGGCGCAGCGCAACCGGGTGGTTCTCCTACCTCCTTAATGATCGTGATGCCCGCGCCAGCCTGCTGCGGGTCCGCTTCCGCCCGGACGAAAACCGCAGCCACCAGCTGAGTCTGAACGGATTGCCTCTGGGCGAACCTGTCCGGCAGGAGCAGGAGGGCGGGGTGGTGCTGGGCGACTTTGGCATCAGTGATGCCCATCGGGCTGCATCCCCGGGCGGCGGGCTCGTCTTCACCGTCACGGCGCCGCCCGGCATGAGGACAGGGGATCTCCTGTCCGTCCAGCTCCTGTCGGTGCCTCCCGGGGAGTAGGGTTCCGTCATGGACATCATCCTCGTACCCGGATTCTGGTTGGACGCCTCATCCTGGGAGGAGGTGACGCCTGCCCTGGAGGCCGCCGGCCATCGGACCCATCCGCTCACGCTTCCCGGGCTTGAATCCGTGGACGCGAGCCGTGCCGGAATCGGCCTCCGCGACCATGTCGATGCGGTGGTGGCTGCCCTCGATTCCCTGGAAGGCAAGGTTGTGCTCGTGGGGCATTCCGGCGGGGGTGCCATCATCCACGCCGCCTTGGATGCCCGGCCGAACCGGGTGGAGCGGGCCATCTATGTGGACAGCGGTCCCCTCGGCGAAGGGGGCGTCATCAACGACGAACTGCCGGCTGACGGCGACGACGTGCCACTTCCGCCGTGGGAGGGCTTTGAAGACGCCGACCTGGTGGATCTGGACGAGGGGCTTCGCCAGGCTTTCCGTGCACGGGCCATCCCGCAGCCGAAAGGCGTCGCGTACGACCAGCAGCACCTGAGTGGCGAGCGCCGCTATGACGTCCCGGCCACCATCATCGCCTGCGAGTTTCCGTCCTCCATGCTGAAGGAATGGATCGACGGCGGCCACCCCTTCGTTGCCGAACTGGCCCGGATGCGCGACGTCGAGTACGTCGACCTCCCCACCGGGCACTGGCCCCAGTTCACAAAGCCTGCGGAACTCGCCCGCGCCATCCAGGCGGCGGTGGAGCGGACGCCGTAGTCCGTCGTCGTCACGTGTCGCTTCGTGCGCTTCCGGACTCGTGACGCAGCGGTCGATTCGTCGCTGGCATCCGCTTTCCGCCATCCACCCAGCTTGATTGCTTTTCCAACCGAAAGAGGTTCGCGTGTCCGACACCTACGATGTTGATGTCGTCCGGGAGTTCAATGCTCCGCTGGGGCGGGTCTGGGCCGCTTGGACGGAGCCCGGCGATCTGCGCCAGTGGTGGGGACCAACAGGTTTCACATGCCCGCGGGCGGAAGCCGACGTTCGACCCGGCGGCCGAATCCTCGTGACCATGCGCGCCCCGATGGAGTGGGGCGGGTTCGAGCAACACAGCACGTGGAATATCACCGAGGTGGAACCGTTGCGTCGCATCCGCTACGTATTCAACTTCGCGGATGCCGATGGCAACCGCATCACTCCGGCAGAAGCGGGCATTCCCGCCGATGGGGTTCCCTCCGACGGTGCACACGAGATCGTGCTGACCGCCCTCGGGGACGGGCGCACGATGCTACATATGACCGAGCGAGGGTACGGCAACCAGGAAGCACGCGACATGTCGCAGAGCGGCCTTGAGCAGTGCCTCGACAAAATGGCGGCGCTGGTGGAGGGAACTGCCCACTAAGGGCGATCCCATCAAAATCAGCGCGCAGCTCCCGTCTGCTTTACTTCTCCCGCCCGGCAGGATGGCCGCTGGCTGTGAATGTCCGGACCGGGGAGTACACTCAGAGTATCGAACATATATTCGAATAAGGGTGTGTTGTGGGCGTTATTGTCGGTCCCCGCGTGATAGACGCAGGCGAGTCTTTGTTGTCGGTTTTGATCTCTCCGGTAACCGTCGCGGCGGGGTTTCCTTCACCGGCGCAGGACTATTTTGATGGCCGGATCGATCTGAACGAGCATCTCATCAAGGACATCACCAGCACTTACGTGGTGAGGGTGTCCGGGGACTCAATGGAAGGCGCCGGCATCAGCGACGGCGATGAACTGATCGTTAACCGGGCGCTCGAGCCCCGGGACGGATGCGTGGTCGTCGCGGTCCTGGACGGGGAACTGACGATCAAGCGGCTGCGGATCACCCCGGCAGAGGTGGTGCTG
>JBKJVX010000113.1:0-18712 GCA_046717065.1 Arthrobacter sp.
TCCGTAACCGTCACCGGCAGCGGCGACGCCCTTAAGGTGGATGACGCCAGCGTGATCTGCGGCGGCGTCCAGACAAAGAACGCCACCGTCTACCTGATCGACTCGGTGCTGATGCCGAAGTAATCCCACAGGAATGGCCGGGGCGCGATCCAACAGGACCGGGCCCCGGCCCTTCGCACGTGGTGGGCACCCTGGCGAAGGCCGCCGGTAAACGGGAGTATGGGGTCAACTAGACTGGGTTCCGGCCCGCACTTGGCGGGGGCGGCAAGATCC
Source organism: Arthrobacter sp. (assembly GCA_046717065.1). Classification (GTDB taxonomy): domain Bacteria; phylum Actinomycetota; class Actinomycetes; order Actinomycetales; family Micrococcaceae; genus Arthrobacter. The sequence continues at coordinate 274 of JBKJVX010000113.1, forward strand.
AGAGGTGATAAACGAGTGCCCAGCAGTCCATCGCGGCGGACGGTCATCACGACCGGCGCCGTCCTCCTGGCGTTGAGCGTCACCTCATGCACCGGCATTCCGGCCCCTTCGCCGTCGTCAACCTCGCCGGCCCCCACCGCCACTGCCGAGCCCACTGCCACGTTCAATTTCGGCACCGCAGTGCAGCCGCTGGGCCTGGACCCCGCACTCTCCAGCGACGTTGAGTCCCAGCGCATCACCCGGCAGATCCTCGAGGGATTGGTGGGCGTGGACCAGACCACCGGGAAGCCCACCCCGTTGCTCGCCACCGAGTGGAGCGAGTCCAATGAGGGCCGGTCCTACACCTTCAAGCTGCGCAGCGGCGTCACATTCTCGGACGGCACCCCGTTCAACGCCGACGCGGTCTGCACCAATTTCAAGCGGTGGTTTGCCTTCTCGAAGGACCTGCGCCGGCAGGCTCCCGGCAGCTCTTTCAGGGGCGTTTTCAAGGCCCACTCCGACGAGCCGCAGCTGTCCATCTTCAAGAGCTGTACTGCCGTGTCCCAGGACACCGTGCAGATCGATCTCACACAGCGTTTTACCGGTTTCCTGCAGGCTCTGACCCTGCCGGCCTTCGCCATCGCCTCCCCCGCAGCACTGGCCGCGGGCAATGCCGATGCGCTGGACCAAAACCGCAGCGGCCAGGCCGTATCCGCCTTCGGCACGAATCCTGTGGGAACAGGGCCCTTCCGACTGAAGTCCTGGGATGAAGGAAGCGTTACCCTCACCAGCAATGCGACCTACTGGGGGGACCGCGGACAGATCAGCACCATCAACTTCGTGGCCTACAACCATCCCCAGGCGCGCCTCCAGGCACTTTTGGATGGCAAGATCGACGGGTACGACGCCGTCACGGTGGGCAACTTCGACCAGCTGGTGAAGCGCGGAAAACAGATTGTGCAGCGAGATCCGTTCTCGGTGATGTACCTGGGTATCAACCAGGAGATTCCGGTCCTGCAGAACCTGAAAATCCGGCAGGCAATCGAGATGGCTATCGACAAAGAGACGCTGATCCGCAGGTTCTTCATCGACAACACCGCTGAAGCCACCCAGTTCGTCCCGCCCAAAATCAGCGGGTTCAACAACGATGCCCCCGCCCTGGGCCATGACCCCACGAAGGCCAGGGAGTTCCTCAAGGAGGGCGGCTACGCCGGCGAAGCGCTGAGGTTCTACTATCCGATGAACGTCACCCGGCCTTACCTTCCAACGCCGGAGAAGGTATACGCCGAAATCAGCCGCCAGCTCACGGCGGTAGGGCTCAACATCCAGCCGGTGCCCATCGACTGGTCTGACGGCTACCTCCAAAGGGTCCAGTCCCCGGGGGACCACGCGCTGCACCTGCTGGGGTGGAACGGCTCGTACTCCGACGCCGACAACTTCGTTGGCCCCCTCTTCGGGGAGAAAAACGGCGAGTTCGGTTACCAGGACCCGCAGGTCTTTTCCAAAATCAACCGCGCACGCGGGCTGCCGGAGGGAGAGGAACGCGATGAGCAATATCACACCATCAACGCCCAGATCGCGGCGTCCGTCCCCGCGGTGCCCATTGCTTTCCCCATCTCGGCACTGGCCCTGTCAGACCGGGTGCTGAGCTATCCGGCGTCGCCTGTCTTAAATGAAGTTTTCACCAAAGTGCAACTGAAGCCTTGACGGGCCCGTCCAATTTCAGTAGTAGGGCCGCCCGGGGATATTCTGTGACAGCCAGAGCCGCTGCAATCGGAGACTGATCGTGACCTTCATTTCCAAGACCCCACATGCCGACGTCGTCCTGATTGGCGGCGGCATCATGAGCGCCACGCTGGGGGCATTCATCAAGCAGTTGGAACCGGACTGGACCATCTCCATGTTCGAGCGGCTGGACGAGCCCGGGCTGGAAAGCTCGGGCCCGTGGAACAACGCCGGAACCGGCCACGCCGCCCTCTGTGAACTGAACTACTCCCCCGCAGCCAAAGACGGCTCGGTGGACCCCACCAAAGCACTGCTCATCAACGAGCAGTTCCAGCTTTCCCGCCAGTTCTGGTCCCACCTCGTTGACCAGTCCCTGATCGGTTCGCCCAAGGGCTTCATCAACACCGTGCCGCACATGAGTTTCGTGATCGGCGAGGAAAACACCAAGTTCTTGAAGACCCGCTACGAGGCCCTTAAGCCGCACGCCCTGTTCCGCAGCATGGAGTACTCGGAAGACCACGGCCAGATCGGCAAGTGGGCTCCGCTGATCGTGAAGGGGCGTGACCCCAAACAGCGGATCGCGGCCACCCGCGCCGCCGAGGGCACCGATGTGGACTTCGGTGCACTCACCCGGGAGCTGACCACTTATTTGGGGCACAACGGTGTCGAGATCAACTACGGCCACGACGTGACCGGTATCTCCAGGGCGTCCGACGGCGGCTGGAACCTTTCGCTGAAGTATCCCAAGTCCGGGGAGCACGGCAAGATCCACGCCAAGTTCGTCTTTGTTGGCGCCGGCGGCGGCGCGCTCCACCTGCTGCAGGCCTCCGGCATCCCGGAAAGCAAGGGTTACGGCGGATTCCCGGTCTCCGGGCAGTTCTTCCGCTGCACCGACGAGACTCTGGCGGCGCAGCACAGCGCCAAGGTGTACGGCCAGGCGTCGGTGGGGGCTCCCCCCATGTCCGTGCCGCACCTGGACACCCGGTACGTCAACGGCAAGCGTTCGCTGCTCTTCGGCCCCTACGCCGGCTTCTCCACCAACTTCCTGAAAAGCGGCTCCTACCTGGACCTTCCTCTGTCCATCCGGCCCAGCAACATCATCCCGATGCTGGCTGTCGCCAAGGACAACATGGACCTCACGGCATACCTGGTCAAGGAAGTGGCCAAAAAGCACGCCGACAAGGTGGAGGCGCTTCGCGAGTACTACCCGGAAGCCAAAGCAGGCGACTGGGAACTGATCACGGCCGGCCAGCGTGTACAGATCATCAAGAAAGACCCGCAGAAGGGTGGTGTCCTTCAGTTCGGCACTGAAGTGATCGCCGGCCGTGACGGCTCCATCGGAGCACTCCTCGGTGCTTCGCCCGGAGCCTCCACCGCGGTGCCTATCATGATCGAACTGCTGAGGAAGGCGTTCCCGAAGAATTTCAAGGGCTGGCAGTCCAAGCTGAAGGACATGATGCCCGGCTACGGCGTCAAGCTTGACGACAACCCGGAACTTGCGATGGAGCTCGAAAGGGCAACGGCAAGGTCCCTCCAGCTGGAGAGCGTTTCCGCCAACCACTGACCCCTGCCGGGGTATGTGGCGGCTTCCGGTACCGCAACAGTAAGTAAAGCCCCACAGGAGACCGATTCAATGTTCCGGCTGGCACAACTCTCACTGGCAAACCGTGCATTGATCGCTCTCATCACCGTTTTCGCTTCCGTCTTCGGCGTGATCACCATGTCGTCGCTGAAGCAGGAGCTCATCCCTTCGATCGAGTTTCCCCAGATCACGGTGCTGACTGCCATGCCCGGGGCCTCCCCGGAGGTGGTGGACAAACAGGTCAGCGGGCCGCTGGAGACCGCGCTGAACGGCGTGGAGGGGCTGGAATCCACCTCCTCCACGTCGCGCAACGGTGTCTCGCAGATCACCATGGTCTTCACGTACGGGTCCAACCTGGACCGGGCCCGGAACCAGATCGACCGCGCTATCTCCAACGCAAAGCGGTCCCTGCCCGAGGACGTCCAGCCGCAGGCCTTCGCAGGCAGCATCAATGATTTCCCCATCGTGTTCCTGGCGGTGTCCTCGGACAAGACGCTGAGCGAACTCAATGCCGACCTGCAGCGCCTGAGCGTGCCCCGGCTGCAGAAGATCGACGGCGTCCGGGGCGCCGACGTGACCGGCGGGGCCACCCAGCACATCGAGATCCTTCCCCGCCCGGACGCCATGGCTTCGGCCGGCGCCACCATCACCGCCATCCGCGATGCGCTGGGCAACAACGGCACCCTGGTTCCGGCCGGCACCCTTGAAGAGAAGGGCAAAACACTGTCCCTTCAGATCGGCAGCCCGGTTGATTCCCTGGACGCGATCAAGGCGCTCCCCCTCGCCGGGGCAAAGAACGCCGCCACCATCGGCACGGTCGCCGACGTCTCCCTCACAGACGACGAACGAACCTCCATCACGCGGACCAACGGCGAGGAGACGCTCGCCGTCTCCGTCACCAAGAAGCCCGAAGGCGACACTGTTGGCATCTCGCATGCCGTGCGGGACACACTTGCCGAACTTGAAGCCGAACTGGGTTCGAACGCGAAGTTCACGCCGGTATTCGACCAGGCCCCTTTCATCGAAAAATCCATCCAGGACCTCACTACCGAGGGCCTGCTGGGACTGGGCTTCGCCGTCGCGGTCATCCTGGTGTTCCTGATGTCTGCCCGGTCCACACTGGTGACGGCCGTATCCATCCCGCTCTCGCTCCTGATCACCTTCATCGGCCTGTCAGCCACCGGCTACTCGCTGAACATCCTCACGCTCGGCGCCCTCACCATAGCCATCGGCCGGGTGGTTGACGACTCGATCGTGGTCATCGAAAACATTAAGCGGCACCTCAGCTACGGGGAAGATAAAGTCACCGCCATCCTGACGGCCATCAGGGAAGTGGCCGGCGCCATCACAGCATCCACCCTCACCACCGTGGCCGTTTTCCTCCCCATCGCCTTCGTAGGTGAACTGGCCGGCGAACTGTTCAGGCCGTTCGCACTCACAGTCACCATGGCGCTGCTGGCCTCCCTGCTGGTCTCGCTGACGATCGTTCCCGTGCTGGCGTACTGGTTCCTGCGGAATCCCGCCAGCTCCCCTGGCAGCGACCCAGTCCGGCAGAACGCAGCCGACGCCCGGGCCAAGGCCCAGGAAGCGGAACAGCGCAGCAGGCTGCAGCGGGGGTACCTGCCCATCCTGTCCAAGACCCAAAAGCATCCCGTGATCACCCTCGTGGCCGCCGGCCTGGTCCTCGGCGCGACCGCCGCCATGACCCCGCTGCTGGCAACCAACCTGCTGGGCAATTCCGGCCAGAACAGCCTGACCGTCCGCCAGGTGCTCCCCGCGGGCACCAGCCTGGCGGACACGAGCGCCGCGGCCATCCGCCTCGAGGAGGTCCTGCTCGGGGTCGACGGCGTCCGGGACGTCCAGGTGACGTCCGGCAACGCCCAGGCCGGCTTTGCGGCTCTCACCTCCACCGGCTCCTCCAACTCAACGTTCACCGTGGTGACGGATGAAAAGGCAGACCAGGAGCAACTGCAGGAGACGGTGCGGAACGAACTGACAAAGGTGCCCGGCTCCGGGAAGGTTTCCGTGGGCACCCAGCAGGGCGGCTTCGGGACTTCGTCCACCGTGGACATCACCATCAAGGCTGCCACCACGGCAGACCTGCAGGCAGCAAGCGACACCATGGTCCAGGCCATGACCGGCGTTCCGGGCACCACCGAGGTTGCCACCAACCTTGCAGCCAGCCAGCCGGTGGTGCAGGTGAAAGTGGACCGGGCGAAAGCTGTGGCTGCGGGGCTTAATGAAGAGCAGGTGGCCGGCGTCCTCGCGTCGACCATCAGCCCCATCCCCGCCGGAACAGTACGGATCGACACCGACGATTTCCCGGTACAGATCGGCGAGGGCACCCGGCTCACGGGCATTGACGCTGTCCGCCGCATCCCCCTGCCTGCCGCCGGCGGGCCCGTCCCGCTGGCCAGCATCGCATCGGTGGAACAGGTGGACGTGCCGGTATCCATTACCGCCAGCAACGGCCAGCGCACAGCGCGCGTTTCCGTGACGCCGTCGGAATCCAACCTCGGTGCGGTCAACGCAGAAGTCCAGAAACGCCTTGCGGAGGTGCAGCTCCCGGCCGGAGTCACCGCTGAACTCGGCGGTGCCACCACCCAGCAACAGGAGTCATTCCAGCAACTCGGGCTCGCCCTGCTGGCCGCCATCGCCATCGTCTATGTGATTATGGTGGCTACCTTCAAGTCACTGATCCAGCCGCTGATCCTGCTGGTCTCGGTACCGTTCGCAGCCACCGGTGCCGTGGCCCTGCTCCTGGTGACCGGGGTCCCGCTGGGACTGCCCTCGCTGATCGGCATGCTGATGCTCGTGGGAATCGTGGTCACCAACGCCATTGTGCTCATCGACCTTGTCAATCAGTACCGGCAACCACGCGACGGCCGGCCGGGGATGAACGTGGCTGATGCCATCACCCATGGCGCCCGCCAGCGGCTCCGCCCGATCCTCATGACCGCCCTGGCCACCGTCTTCGCCCTCACCCCTATGGCGCTGGGCCTCACGGGCGGCGGCGGCTTCATCTCGCAGCCGCTGGCCGTTGTGGTGATTGGCGGGCTCATTTCCTCCACCGCCCTGACCCTGGTACTGGTGCCTGTGCTCTACCGCCTGGTGGAGGGCCGCCGCGAAAGGAAGGCGCTGCTCCGGGAACTGCAGGAACGCCCGGAGTTTGGCCCCGGAGCGGACATGGACGAAGAGTTCCGCGACTGGACCACCGGGATGGTCCCGAAGGTCAGCGGGCGCCGCGCCGCACCCGGAAGCCCCGAATAGCGAAAGCGGAATATTTTCCGGCCGGCAGCGTTATATCCGGCGATAGATGCAAATGCATCTAGATTGGCCTATACTGGAACCAAGGCCAGCAAGTCCAAGCAACGGAAAGGCACATCATGCAGATCGGTGTTTTCAGCGTCAGCGACATCACCACGGACCCCACCACGGGCCGTACCCCCACCGAGAACGAACGCATCAAGGCCTCCGTCGCCATCGCCAAAAAGGTCGAGGAAGTCGGCATGGATGTCTTCGCCCTGGGTGAGCACCACAACCGGCCCTTCTTCTCCTCCTCCCCCACCACCACCCTTGCCTACATCGCGGCGCAGACCGAACGCATCACCTTGTCCACGGCCACCACGTTGATCACCACCAATGATCCCGTGAAGATCGCCGAAGACTTCGCGATGCTCCAGCACCTCGCCGACGGCCGGGTGGACCTGGTCCTGGGGCGCGGCAATACGGCTCCCGTCTATCCGTGGTTCGGAAAGAACATCCAGGACGGCGTCGAGCTCGCGATCGAAAACTATAGCCTGCTGCGCAAGCTGTGGGACGAGGACACCGTGAACTGGTCCGGAAAGTTCCGCACGCCGCTGCAGAACTTCACGTCCACCCCCCGCCCGCTCGACGGCGTCGCCCCCTTCGTGTGGCACGGCTCGATCCGCACCCCGCAGATTGCCGAAGTGGCCGCATACTTTGGCGACGGCTTCTTCGCCAACAACATCTTTTGGCCCAAGGAGCACTACCAGCAGCTGATCGGCCTGTACCGTGAGCGCTACGAGCACTACGGCCACGGCAAGGCAGACCAGGCGATCGTGGGCCTGGGCGGCCAGTTCTTTATGCGGAAGAACTCGCAGGATGCCGTCAAGGAGTTCCGCCCGTACTTCGACAACGCTCCGGTGTACGGTCACGGACCATCGCTGGAGGACTTCACTTCGCAGACGCCGCTGACCGTCGGAAGCCCCCAGGAGGTCATCGAGAAGACCCTGACGTTCCGGGAGTACTTCGGCGATTACCAGCGGCAACTGTTCCTCATCGACCACGCGGGCCTGCCGCTGAAAACCGTCCTGGAGCAGCTGGACCTGTTCGGAGAGGAAGTCCTGCCCGTCCTGCGCAAGGAATACGCGGCCCGCAAGCCGGCCCACGTTCCCGAACCGCCTACCCACGCCGGCCGGGTGGCTGCACTGCTGGCAGCACAGGACGCCGAAAAGTCTGCCGCGGAGGCATGATGGCCGCCAGGGATGCAGAGTCGCCGGTCCGCCTCGCCGCGGAGACCTGGGAGTCGCTGTTCCGGGCCCAGGTGGCCGTGATGCGGAAGCTGCAGTCCGGCCCGGCGTTCCGGAAGCTCGCGGTCAACGAGTATGACGTCCTGTTCACGCTCTCACGCTGTCCCACCGGATGGCTCCGCCTCAACGAGCTCAACGACAACGTCCTGCTGAGCCAGTCCAGCCTCAGCCGGCTGGTGGAGCGACTGGAGAAGCGCGGGCTCGTGGCCAGGATGCCTGCCCCAGAGGACGGCCGGGGCGTGCTCCTGCAGCTGACGGACGCCGGCCGGGACCTGCAGAAGGAGATCGGGCGCGAGCACGTGCGGGACATTTCCACCCTGATGGGCCCCGCCCTGACCCCAGCCGAGCAGAAGGAGTTGCGAAGGCTGACCGAGAAGCTGAGGAGCTCGCTGGGTCCCCGCCCGCTGGGCTAGAAAACGCGCTGCGCTGGAAGACCCGCTGGAAGACCCGCTGTGCCGGGACACCGGCTGCGTCAGAGAAACCGGCACAGGCCGACGCCGGACCCGGCGCCGGCCTGCCGGAACCTGCTGGGCAGAATCCAGTTAGCCCAGTTGCATAAGCCGGGCAGGATCCTCTACCGGCAGGGCGCCGTTGACAACTGCAGTGACCTGCAGCTGGTTGAGGATGAGGCTTCCCCCCACAGTGGAGAGGAAGGCGGTATCGGCGGAGTCGCGGCCGGCCGTGATGCGCAGCATCGATTCCCGCGGGGCAAGGCCCGTGGGATCGATGACGTGCCAGGCCCCTTCCACATAGGCCTCTGCCACAGCGTGGAAATCCATTGGGCTCAGGCCCGGAGCGTAGACGGCGGCCAGCCTGGCCGGGATGTCCTTGGACCTCAGCAGCGCGATGGCCAAATGGGCAAAGTCCCGGCAGACCCCACGGCGGCTGAGGAGCGTTTCCACCGCACCGTCTGTACCCCGGGATGATCCGCTGAGGTACCGCAGCTCCCCGTTCACCCAATTCCGGACGGCGTGCAGCAGCTCGCCGTCGTGGACTCCTTCGAACTCTGCATAAGCCGTGGGCAGCAGACGGTCGGATTCGGCGTAGCGGCTGGGGCGGACGTAGCGGATCCTGTCGGCGAGCCCGGCGTCCTCGGGCTCCGCCTTGCCGGCCACCGTGGCCGAGTATTCCACCGTTACCTCCGCCGGCTCGGCGAACTCCATGTAATGGAACCTGCCCCCGTGGTGGTCCGATACCTCGGTGAGCGGAACATCGACTCCCCCGGTTGTCACGGACAGTGACTCATCGAACGAGGAGTAGCCGTTGTTCCGCGCTGCGGCGATGGCCATGGCCACCTTGGTGTTGGCTACGGTCTTGAAGACCAGTCGTGCGGAAACACTGCGTTCCATGGCTCTCCGGGGGTATTCGGCGGTGGAAGACAAGTCCCCGCTCTGCCCGGCGCATGGTGGGGCCGGAAACGGGACTAGTTTTTGATCTCCAGAGACATTAGCATCCGCTGGACGTTGGCGAATTCAGTGCCTTCCGAAGCGTACCGGGCGGCCTGGTCCAAGGTGTCGAAGGCCTTTGCCGGCGCCACTTTTTCATCCGGGGCAAAGGCCTTGACGGAGACCACATCACCAAAGGAGTAGTCCCCTTTCCCGGCCGGTCCACGGACGATGTTGCGGAGCTCGCACGCCTGTCCGCCGGCGCCTGCCACCACATTGGTGATGCCGTACGAGCCGAAGAAGCGGTACCCCTGGATCACCCGGAAAACCACCCTTGGCGGTATGGTTCCCTCCCCGCCTGCGGCCGAAACTTCGACCGGAACGCTGCTGATCACGGTGTACTGCCGCCGCGAGGCGTCAGCACATTCAGCGGACGACGGCGGCAGGCCGGTCCGCAGCGCTGCCAGGAAAGTGCCGTCCGGCTTCTTCACCTCGACCTTCAGCGCGCCGGGCAGGGTGCCTTCCTCGGGCGTGACGGACTGCGCTATCCAGTCCTCCGGAAGGTCGAAGCTGACGGACTTGCCGGGATCCGAGAAAGTCTTCCAGACCGGCGCAGTAGCCACCGCCTGCGGGTCTGTGGTCGGCGTGGCACTGGCCGCGGGACCGTCCGTCGGCGGCGACGTTGCCGAGGCGTCAGCTGAAGCCGGCGCGGTGGTTCCGGCGCCGGCAGAGCCGGGCTGCGCTGTCCAGGCCGGCGCGCCGGGCCCCGCTGTTGAGCAGCCTGCAAGAAGGGCGCCAACCATCAGCAGCGCACCAGACAGGACCGTCGTTGTTGCCTTGCCTCTCATGCAGCAAGCCTAGCGGGGGCCGGCGGCCGGCCGGCGTGACCGGAAGGGCGTTTCCTCTCCCGGAAGGGCGGGCACCCGGGTGCGTGTCGCCGTCGGGCGGTATAGCCGGCTCCTGGGACTAGGCTGGGGGCTATGGAAGAGCACCTGCGAACAGCTGAAGAAGACCGGACGGACATCTCCGCCGTCGACATCGCTGACTGGCGGCTGAAAACCTTTGCCCTGTACCACAACGTCCGGAAACTTTCGCTGGAAAGCCCGGCCGAGGCGCACTCCTATTGGCGTCACCAGCGGGACCTGATGTTCGCCACGCACCCGGCCTCTGCCCTGGACGCGCGGGACAAGGCGCGTTTCTCCGGGCTTAGGACTGCCGACTACGATCCCATCTACCGTTTCCATGTGCCGCTGACCAAAGAGGGCGCAGGGCGCGAAATGAGCGTGGACACGGGCACTGACGGCCTGGTCCGGTTTGTCCGGCTGGGAACGTTCGACCTGCCGGAGATGGGCCAGCTCGCAGTGTGGAAGCTGCAGGGGTACGGCGGCGGTATTTTTGTACCGTTCCGGGACGCCACGGCCGGCCAGCCCGGGGGCAGCTATGGGGCCGGACGGTATTTGCTGGATACCATCAAGGGCGCGTTCCACGGCGTCAACGGGACCGGCCCGGATGCAGAGTTCGTCCTGGACTTCAATTTTGCGTACAACCCATCATGCGCCTACAACGAGGCCTGGGCCTGCCCGCTGCCCGGACCGTCCAACCGGTTGGCCGTTGAGATCCCGGTGGGCGAGCTGTACTGACGGAGCTGGCCCTATACGGGGCTGCTGGGTTAAGTTCGGGGGCTTTACCGCGGACCCGTAGGGTTCCCTCATGTCTGCCCTCCCCCGCCGCATCGCTTGCGTCCGCCCCCTGTCTGCTGCCCGAATGGCACAACACCGGCCAGCCTGGACGTGATCTGCCGCCGCAGGCGTTCCACAAGGCGGCCACGAGCGTCATCGGATTGGGGGATGCGATAAAGCTCCCTCAGGGCATGCGCAGGGTGGACCCGGAGGCGGAGCTGGCTGTTGTGATTGGCGCCAAAGCCCGCGGCCTGACGCCTGCCAACGCCCGCGGCGCGGTGCTGGGATTCACCTGCCGGGACCTGCCGGAAACCGACGAACTTTGGATCAGCGCCAAGAGCCAGGACACCTTGGTGCCGGCAGGGCCGTGGATCGTCACGGGCTTGGACGCGTCGGGCCTGGACGAGTCCAGCCTGGCCATTGACGTGGTGCCCAACGGCACACCGTTGCGGGCGGCCAGCACCGCTGACCTCGGCTGGAAAGTGGACGAGATCCTGGTGTGCCTGACGTCCTTTATGACCCTCCACCCGGGCCACCTGGTGCTGACCGGCTTTCCGGCCGAGTGCGCACCGCTGAGCCCCGGGGACACGGTGGTGTGCAGGGTTCAGGGCGTGGGTGAGCTTGTGAACCCGGTCAGGACCTCCCCGTGGCAGGGTCCTGCCAGCTCAAGCGCCACCAGCCGATCCCACCAAATTCCGGTGGGCTAGCCGCCGAGCGCCCTGACCCGGCCGACGGCGTCGAGCACTGCGGCTGCCGCGGCTTTCAGGTCCGCCCCGGTTACCGCTGTGGGGAAGCTGAACCGGATGGCCGTCTGGGCTGTTTCCGGGGCAATTCCCATTGCCGTGAGCACCGGCGACGGCGCGTCCGAACCAGCCGCGCAGGCTGACCCGCTGGAGCACACCACGCCCTGGCGTTCCAGTTCAAGGAGCACCGATTCGCCGCTGGTTCCCGGGAAGCAGAACGAAGCGATGGAAGGCAGCCGGTCCACGGGATGCCCTGTCAGGACTGCGTCCGGCACACCGGTGATCACGGCACTGATAAACGTGTCCCGCAATGCCGTCACCCGGCGTCGTTCCTCCGCCTGCCGCGCCTGGGCCAGCGTGAGCGCGGTGGCAAGGCCCACGGCTCCCGCCACGTTCTCTGTCCCCGACCGGCGGCCGCGTTCCTGCCCGCCGCCGTGGAACAACGGCTCCAACCTGGTGCGGCCGCGGACGAACAGCAGGCCGCACCCCTTGGGTGCCCCTATCTTGTGCCCCGAAATGCTCATCGCATCCACGCCCAATGCCTTGGTGTCCAGCGGCAGCCAGCCGGCCGCCTGGACCGCGTCAGTGTGGAACGGAATGCCGAGTCCGCGCGCCAGGGCGGCCAGTTCGGCAATGGGCTGAACGGTCCCCACTTCGTTGTTGGCGTACATGACACTGGCCACCGCGGTTTCCGGCCGAAGCGCGGTCCGAATTGCCTCCGGCGTCACAAGCCCTTCCCCGTCAACGGGAACCACATCAACCGCGAACCCATGGAAGCGCTCCAGGTACCGGGCAGACTCCTCCACCGCGGGATGTTCGACGGCGCTGATCACCACCCGGTTAAGCTGTGGATTCGCCGCCTGCCGGGCCAGGGCGATCCCTTTGATGGCGAGGTTGTCCGCTTCGGTGCCCCCGGACGTGAACGTAATTTCACCGGCCCGGCAGCCAAGAACGGCCGCGACGGAGGAGCGGGCACCGGCGAGCGCATCGGCAGCGGCCTCGCCCAGGCTGTGATGGCTTGAAGGGTTGCCGAACTCACCTGTCAGGTACGGCCACATCGCATCCAGCACCTCACGGCGGACGGGGGTGGTGGCGGCTGCGTCAAGGAAGATCATGGAAAAGTCACCTGGCAGTCAGTTCGACGTCCAGCCCGAGGTCCAGGGCCGCCACGGTGTGGGTGAGGGCGCCAACGGAAATGACGTCCACTCCCGTGCCCGCGATCGCCGCCACCGTGCCGAGGTTCACGTTTCCACTGGCCTCCACCCGCGCGCGTCCGGCTACCAGGGCCACGCCGGCCGCGAGCTCCCCAACCGTGAAGTTGTCCAGCATGATGGTGTCCACACCGGCCGCCAGGACCGGCTCGATCTGGTCCATCCGGTCCACCTCCACCTCAAAGTGCGTGGTGTGCCCCAGCTGTGCTTTGGCTGCGGCGAGGAGCGCGGTGAGCCTGGCCGGGTCCCCGCCCGTCATTACGGCGAGATGGTTGTCCTTGGCCAGGACGGCGTCGGAGAGGCTGTACCGGTGGTTGGCGCCGCCGCCGCAGCGCACCGCGAACCGCTCCAGGATCCGCAGCCCGGGCGTGGTCTTGCGGGTGTCGGTGATTCGGGCGGAGGTGCCTTCGGTCAGCCGGACAAACTCTGCGGTCCTCGTGGCGATGGCGGACATCCGCTGCACCAGGTTCAGGGCCACGCGTTCGGCAAGCAGCACGGACCTGGCCCTGCCGCTGACCCGTGCGAGGTGGGTGCCGGCGTCGAACTTTTCTCCGTCCCCCAGCAACAGCTCCACGTCGGTGTCCGGATCCACCAGCAGCATGGCGTCCCGGAACACGGTGGCGCCGCTGAAGACTCCGGGCACCCGCGCGTTCAGTACGGCCGTGGCACGTGCGTCGGCGGGAATCAGCAGCTGGGAGGTAATGTCCCCGGCAGGAGCGTCCTCCGCGAAGGCCCGCTCCAGGATCTCCCGCACCGGCGCCGCAGGCAGGGTGAGGGCGTGCGCCGCCGGTTTGCGGGTGGCCTGTCCCATCACGGAGTGTTCAGTCATTGACGAGGCTCGCTTTCGGGCGGAGGGAATTTGTATCGGGTTCTTCGGGATCGTCGCTGCGGTAGTGCGCCCCTAGGGAGTCGCGGCGGGCAAGTGCGGCAGCGACCAGCAACTGGGCAGCCAGCAGCAGGTTGCGGTCCTCGTGGTCCCGGGTGTGCCCGCCAGCGGGAACAGCACCAGGACCTACGACGGCGGCCCACCGGCCAAGAGTCTCCGCCGCCTCCCCAAGCAACACCCCATTGCGAAGCACCCCGGCCTTGGCAGTCATCAACCGCCGAAGGGCTTCCCGTGAGAACGCCCCACTTCCCCCACCGAAGCTGGCTGGCAGGCTCTCGGCCGTACCACCCGGCCCGGCAGCCGCACCTAAGGGGAGAACTTCGGAAGGTGCCGGTCCGACGTCGGCCGAGGGTGTTCCGGAAGCGAGCGTCAAGGGGAGGCCGCCCGCGGCCGAGACAGCGAGCGGAGGAACAGCCTGGGACGGCGCCCCCCAGCCACCGCCGTCGTCACCTGCCAGGAAGTCTTCAACAGCGCGGCGGCCGAAGACGAGTCCTTCGAGGAGGGAGTTGCTGGCCAGCCGGTTTGCGCCCTGGACCCCTGTGCAGGCCACTTCCCCGGCTGCGTACAGCCCGGGAACCGTGGTCCTGGCGTGCAGGTCGGTGCGCACTCCACCCATCCAGTAGTGGGCTGCGGGAGCAACGGGGACCAATTCGCGGGTCCAGTCGATGCCCGCCGCAAGCGTCCTTCGCGTCAGCGTAGGGAAGCGCTTCGCCAGGAATCCTTGCCCCTGGGCCGCCTCAATGGAGCGGGCGTCGAGATAGACGTGGCCGATGGGGTCGCCGAGCTTGGCCAGGTGCAGGGCGATGCTGCGCGACACGACGTCACGCGGAGCCAGTTCAGCGTCCGGGTGGTAGGCCCGCATGAACCGTTTCCCGTTGCCGTCGACGAGGAGCGCGCCTTCGCCGCGGACAGCTTCGGAAATGAGCAGCGGATCCCGGTCCAGGCCCGGAGCGGCGGCCGCGTTCGCGGCACCGGCGCCGGAAACCAGGCAGGTGGGGTGGAACTGGAAGAACTCGAGGTCGGCTACCGCAGCTCCGGCGCGGACTGCGAGCGAAAGGCCGTCGGCGGTTGCCACTGCCGGGTTGGTGGTCTGGGCAAACAGCTGGCCCGCTCCTCCGGTTGCCAGCAGGACGGCATCTCCGTGCACGGCGGCCCCGATGCCGTCCTGGAGGAATTCCACTCCAATAACTCGCCCGTCCTGCTGCAGCAAGGATGTTGCGTGGGCTGAGGTTCGGACCGTCAGGGTTCCCTCCGCCTGCCGCGCGAGCACTGCCCGGATCAGGGCCCCGGCCACCTTTGCCCCGGTGGCGTCGCCCCCGGCGTGGAGGATGCGCGGGGCAGAATGGGCCGCTTCCAGCCCGAGCTCAGGGCCGCCGTCGGAGCCCCAATCGAACTGCACACCAAACCGTTGCAGCCCTGCAATGTCGCGGCGCGCCTCCGCGCACATCAGCCGGACAGCGGCTTCGTGGCAGTGCCCCGCTCCAGCCTGGAGCGTGTCCGCGATATGGGCAGCCACGGTGTCACCCGGAGCAGGCCCGTCCAGCACCGCAGAAATCCCGCCCTGGGCGTACCAGGTGTTGCTGTCGCAAAGCTTTCCTTTGCTCAAGAGCACCACGTCGGCGCCGGCATCCGTGGCCAGCAGGGCAGCGTACAGGCCCGCGATGCCACTGCCGACGACGATCAGCCGCGGGCGGCCCGCAACGTTGCGGCCGCGGGGCACACCGCCGGACCCGGGCGTACCGCCACCCTCAAGGGGCATAAAAGCCGGCCTTGCCACTACGGCCTGGCTGCGAGCATGCGCTCGAGTGCTGTCCGGGCGTGGTCCTGCACTGAATCCGCGACGGTGATCCGGTTGACCACGCGCCCGGCCACCAGTTCTTCGAGGACCCAGGCAAGGTAGCCGGGGTGGATGCGGTACATGGTGGAGCAGGGGCAGATGACGGGATCAAGGCAGAAGATGGTGTGCTGCGGGTACTCCGCCGCGAGGCGGTTCACCATGTTGATTTCGGTGCCGATCGCGAACGTGGTGGGCTCCGTGGCGGCGGCGATCGCCTTCTTGATGAAGTCGGTGGATCCGGCAGAATCGGCGGCGTCCACCACTTCCATGGGGCACTCCGGGTGGACGATCACCTGGACGCCGGGAAAGTCGGCCCGGGCCTTTTCGATCTGGGCTACGTTGAACCGCTTGTGCACCGAGCAGAACCCGTGCCACAGGATGACCCTGGAATCCAGCAGTGCTTGTTCGTCATTGCCGCCCAGGTCCTTCCGCGGGTTCCACATGGGCATCTGCTCAAGGGGCACGCCCAGCGCCTTTGCCGTGTTGCGGCCGAGGTGCTGGTCCGGGAAGAACAGCACCCGCCGGGCCCGCTGGAACGCCCACTCGAGGACAGTTTTGGCGTTTGAGGAGGTGCAGACAATGCCGCCGCGCTCACCGCAGAAAGCCTTCAGGGCTGCGGAGGAATTCATGTAGGTGACAGGAATGACCGGAACCCGCCCGTCGGCGTCGGGCTCGGTGCCGTAAATCTCCTCGAGCTGCTCCCAGCACTCGGCCACGGAGTCGGCGTCAGCCATGTCCGCCATGGAGCAGCCGGCCGCCAGGTTGGGCAGGATAACGGCTTGGCTGGGCGCGGAAAGGATGTCAGCGGTTTCGGCCATGAAGTGCACGCCGCAGAACACGATGGCCTCAGCATCCGGCCGGGTCAGCGCGGCGTTGGCCAGCTGGAAGGAATCACCCACGAAGTCGGCGTACTGGATGACTTCGTCGCGCTGGTAGAAGTGGCCCAGGACCACGGCCCGGTCGCCCAGTTTTTCCTTGGCCGCACGGATGCGCACGTCGAGTTCGGCATCGCTGGCGAGCTTGTATTCTTCCGGCAACTGGCCCTGGCGCGGTGTGGCGGCCGGGGCCACGTCCGCACTGGAGGCTCCGGGTCCGTAAGCCGGGCTACCAGCGAGCGCCTCGGCAAGGTCGTATTCCCACGGGCCCTTGGCGAGCGCCGGGCTGCAGGTGGCTGCTGTTTTGCTCCGGGCCGCAATGCCGGCCGCGCTTTCGGCTTCTTCGCGCGTGATCAGCTGGATGGCTGTGTTGACGCTGCTCATGGTGTGCTCCTGTTATCGGGGTCAAGGCCGGGACGGCCGGTGAAGCGGTAAAGACGTGGCGGGCGGTGCTTGCCGCCCTGGAGGTATTCGCCGGTTTCTTCGATCTCCGGCGTGGATGTGAGCTGGCGGCGGAAGTTGGCCGGGTCCAGCCGGGTGTCCAGGACGGCTTCATAGACCTCCCGGACCTGGGCGAGCGTGAAGTACTCCCCCAGGAAGTGGTAGGCCACGGAACCGTAGGCCAGCTTGTTCCGCAGGCGCCGGAGCGCGTACTCAACAATGGCGTTGTGGTCAAAGGCCAGGTCCCCCACCTTGTCTGCCCTGAACCACTTCACGTTCTCCGATTCGTCGGCCAAAGCGGCCTCGGTGGGCTGGACCAGCGCCCAGTACACGATCGACACCACGCGCTGGGTGGGTGAGCGGTGCAGCCCGCCGAACGCGTACAGCTGCTCCAGGTAGCTCGGCGTGAGTCCGGTGGTTTCCCGGAGGTTCCGGGATGCTGCATCCTGCAGGGATTCAACATGCGTGAGCGGTCCGCCGGGAAGGGCCCAAAGATCCTTGTACGGTTCACGGATCCTGCGGACCAAGGGAAGCCAAAGGGTAGGCCGGCCCGAGGATTCGCTGGGCCGCAAGGCAAAGATGACGGTGGAGATGGCGAGCGAGGGGGCTGCGGTGGCCCGCTCGGAGACGTTCGCTGAGCTGCTGTACACGGTCACTCACCCGCTCCCTGCTTCTCGGCTTCATTGCCATCGCTTAGTTATAGTCATTTTGACTAGAACTGATTCTACGGCCCCGTTCCTCTGATTCAAAATGTTTCGCCGCCCCACGCGACTGGACGAGGGGTCCTTGGGCCGGCCCCGGCGACCTTACCCCGGCTGCCTGGCGGCCGCCTGGCGGCCGCGGCTTCGAGCGGGTTCAGCGTCCTGCCCTGGAAATGGGTGTTGAGGACAATCACGGACGACGCGCGGAGCACGGTCCTGGTGGCGATCATCGCATCCAGAACACGCTGCGGGTCCGGATTGGACCGCGCGGCGATCCTCGCAATAAGGTCCGAACTGCCCGAAACGGTGTGGACCTCGATCAGTTCCGGGATCGCGGCCAGCGCCTCGGCCACCGCATCGTGGCCCAGGTCCTGGTTGATGGTCAACTTAGGCGGTAAATTCAAGTGGTCCCCGCGGGGGGCACCACCCCAACCCCAAGAAGGTTCACAGGCATGACATCGAAGTCCACGGCAGTGCGGCCGAAATCCCACCTCGGCCACTCCATGAAACCCCGGCAGCTCACCATGATGGGACTGGGCAGCGCCATCGGCGCCGGCCTGTTCCTGGGCTCGGGGGCCGGCATCCAGGCCGCGGGGCCCGCCGTGCTGATCTCGTACCTGGTCGCCGGAACGCTCATCATCCTGGTGATGTGGGCGCTGGGCGAGATGGCCGCTGCGAATCCCACCAGCGGCGCGTTCTCCGTCTACGCCGAGCAGGCTCTCGGAAAAACCGCCGGCGCCACCGTGGGCTGGCTGTGGTGGCTCCAGCTGGTGGTGGTCATCGCCGCGGAAGCCCTGGGCGCAGCGGGCCTGCTGTTCTCCGTCTGGCCGGTTATCCCCGTC
>JBKJVX010000114.1:0-35088 GCA_046717065.1 Arthrobacter sp.
GCTTCTTGGAGAGGATCAGGCGGCCTTCTTTGTCTTCCTTGGTGAGCACCAGGGCTTCGACGAGATCGCCAACGGAGACAACGTCTCCGGGATCAACGTCGTGCTTGATGGACAGCTCGCGGGAGGGGATGACACCTTCGGTCTTGTAACCGATGTCGAGCAGAACTTCATCGCGGTCGACCTTGACGACGGTACCTTCGACGAGGTCTCCGTCGTTGAAGTACTTGATGGTGGCGTCGACTGCTGCGAGGAAGTCCTCAGCGGTACCGATGTCGTTAATGGCGACTACGGGGGTACCGGGCTTCTCGGTGGAGGTGATGGTCATGTAGTAGGGGCTCCGTTGTGGATAGTTAGTTGGTCAGGCGACCACCACTTCCGGGTACTGACCTGGAGGCGGAGCGCGGCGGATTGCCGGGTCATCCTGATTGCGTGGCGTTCAAGTGCGAACCAAAGCTGCGCACACGTAACACACGCCCGTTTATTCTAGTCGCTGCCCGCAACACGGGTCAAAGCGGCACTCCTGTTTCCAGGTGTACGGGTCAGAAGTGCGTGAGGCAGTGTGTTGCCCGCTCAACGGCGAACATCTGCCGGGCCTTCAGCGCAGCGCCGGCCGTCTTTTCCCGGATCCGCCCTGCTGCCGTCAGCGTGACGGGGCAGACGGCGCCCAGGTAGATGGAGGAAAGGGCCGAGACATCCAGCAGCAGGTCCGCTTCCGCGGTTTCCGGCAGGCGTTCGACGGCGGCCTTGCCGCCATCCACAGTGAGGGCAAAGGTTCCTGCCGCGAGGCCCAGGGAGTCATGGACGTCGAAGACCACCCGGCCGTCCACCGGGTAGTGCCTGGCCTCCAGCGCCTTGCCGGCGTCCAGGATGCGGAGCCACAGCATGTCCCGGCTATCCGAGGAGTCGATGCAGCGGGGATCGCTGAGTGCCCATGCCAGCGGGTCATCAACCGGCGCCTCGTCCCAGGAAACCCGCTCCACGAGGTCGATGGCGCCCAGGAACTGCCAGAGCTCCAGGTAGGCGTCGTTGCCCGCGGCCACCAGGTCCACTACTTCCACCGTGTACGGTTCGCTGTCCCAGCCGAGGAACTTGTACGAGACGTAACCGTCCACAGCTCCGTCGGCCGAGTAGTGCAGCGCCACCTTGACGGCGGGGTCCTCCTTGCCGTCGCGGGCGAGAGATCCCGACGCGAGCTGCCAGTACCATTCCTGCCGGCCGAGGGACCCGGGGGTGAGCTGGTGGACCCGGCCAAAGACCTCCGGCGCGAGCTGCAGCAGGGCCTTGGGATCCGCTATCTCCACGCTGCCCGTAGGCTGGTGCCCAAGACTGAACCGGGCAGTGGTATCCACCTTCACCGACCGCTCGAAGCTGGCGACACCGTAGCCGAAGCGCCCGTAGATGCTTCCCTCGGAGGCGGTGAGGGCGGCCATTGCGATCCCGTCCTCCTTGGCGAGGCGCAGATCCTCACTCATCATCCGGCGCAGCAGGCCGCGGCGGCGGTGCGAGGTCCGCACGGTCACTGAGGTGACCAGCTGGGTTTCAAGCGTCCGGCCAAAACCGATGTTCAGGCTCTTGCGGAAGGTGGCAAAAGTGGCCACCGGCACTTCGGCGGGCAGCGAATTTGGCGCCACTTGGCCTGTTTGGTAAACCCCGGTTAAGACCCGGCCGTCCGTTTCGTAGGTGGCAAGGGACTTCGCCACATGCTCGGGCGTGCGGGTGGACTCGTGGAACCCAAAGGCCACCGCCCTGGCCCAGGTCTCCGCCTCGGCATAGCCGTCACTGCCTTTGGACACCGCGCCGAAGCGACGGATCTCATAGTTCCCGCTCAGATCAGCCATCGGACCGAGCCTAGCGAATCCGCCCGGCGCCTGGCCAGCAGCGACACGCTTCCGCGGGGACGGGGCGCGTACAGTTCCTTGACCTGTTTCCGGACGTCCCGGCTGTCCATCGCGCCCCGCCCCGTCAGTTACAGGGCCTGGCCGTGCTAATGCCCGGCGTCGTACCAGCTGGGACCAACACCGATCTGGACCTCCAGCGGGACAGTGAGGTCCGCCGCGGCTGCCATCTGCCCGGTGACGAGCTTCTCCACCGCTGCCCGCTCCCCCGCAGCGACTTCAAGGACCAGTTCGTCATGGACCTGCAGGAGCATCCGCGATTTCAGGCCCTGCGACCGGAGTTCGGCATGGACGCCGAGCATGGCGCGTTTGATGATGTCCGCTGCCGAGCCCTGGATGGGACTGTTGAGGGCGATCCGTTCCGCGTTCTCGCGGAACTGCCGGTCTGTGCTGGTCAGGTCCGGAAGGTACCGGCGGCGCCCCTCGATGGTTGCCGTGTAGCCGTCCACGCGGGCCTGGTCCACCACGCCGCGGAGGTAGTCCCGGACGGCGCCGAACCGGTCGAAATAGTCCTTCATAAGGGTGCGGGCCTCGTCCACGGAGATTTCCAGCTGCTTGGACAAGCCGAAGGAGGTGAGGCCGTAGGCAAGCCCGTAGGACATGGCCTTCACCTTTGAGCGCATGGCGCTGGTGACTTCCCCGGTGGGCACGTGGAAGATGTTGGAGCCCACGAACCGGTGCAGGTCCTCCCCGTCCTTGTACGCCTGAATGAGGCCGGCGTCGCCGGACAGGTGCGCCATAATGCGCATTTCGATCTGGGAGTAGTCCGCGGACAGCAGGCATTCATAGCCGTCGCTGACCACAAAGATTCCACGGACGCGGCGTCCCTCCTCACTGCGGATGGGGATGTTTTGCAGGTTGGGATTGTTGGAGGAGATCCGGCCCGTTGCCGCAACGTTTTGGGCGTAGGTGGTGTGGATGCGGCCGTCCTCGGCCACTGACTTCTTCAGCGACTCGAGCATCTGGCGCAGCTTGGCGGCTTCCCGGTGGGCCATCAGCTGGACCAGGAACTCGTGGCCGGTTTTGTCCAGGAGGTTCTTCAGCGATGCGGCGTCGGTGGTGTAACCGGACTTGATTTTCTTGGTCTTGGGCAGCTGGAGTTCCTCGAACAGCACGGTCTGCAGCTGCTTGGGTGATCCGAGGTTAACCTCGTGGCCGATAGCCGCGAAGGCCTGCTCCTGGGCGTTGTCGATAACCCTGGCGAGGTCCGCGAGCTGTTCGTCCATGCGGGCCATGTCGATTCCGATGCCGGCGAGTTCCATGTCGGCCAGGACGCGGCTGACCGGAAGTTCCAGGGTGGACAGCAGTTCCTCGGCGCGGCGCTCCTTCAGTTCCGCCTCGAAGTAGCGGCTCAGTTCAAGGACGACGGCGGCCGCCTGCACCAGTGCGCCGGCGGCTGCTTCGTCGTCGCCGTCGAAGGACAGCTCCAGCTGGCCGGCTTTGGCGGTGGCGGCGGGGATCCCGACGTTGAGGTGGTGCTGCGCCAGTTCGGCAAGTTCGTAGGTGCGGCGGTCCGGCTGGATGAGGTAGCCGGAGATGGAGGTATCGTCCATTACGCCCTCGAGCTCCAGTCCGCGGGAGGTCAGGGCTTTGAGTGCAGCCTTAAACCCGTGCATCACCTTCGGGGCTTCGGGGTCGCGCAACCAGGCGGCCAGGACGTTTTCCGCCTCAGCATCCTGGGCGGCGAGGTCGATGTACGCCGCGGCGCCGTCGCGGACGATTGCCAGCCCGGCAGCGTCCTCCCCGATCCGTCCCGGCACGAGGTCAACGGCGACGGCGCAGCGCCGGCCCGCGGCCGCCGTCAGGAACTCAGCCAGCTCCGCAGCGCCGGAGGGCGTGATGAACTCGGGAGTTTCGATGCTCGCACGCTCAGGCGCCGGAGTGTTGTCGTCGCCGTAGAGGGCGAAGAGCCGGCCGCGGATGGCCTTGAATTCGAGCTGGTCGAACAGGTCCTCAAGGGCTGCCTGGTCCGGGCGGGGCTCGTACAGCTCATCCAGGGTGACGGGAAGTTCCAGGTCCGTGTGCAGCTGGTTCAGGCGACGGTTGCGCTTGACGGCTTCCACGTTCTCGCGCAGCGCGTCGCCCACCTTCCCGCCGATGGAATCCAGGTTCTCCAGGACGCCCTCCAGGCCGCCGTAGAGGTTGATCCATTTGGCAGCCGTCTTAGGGCCGACGCCGGGCACGCCCGGAAGGTTATCGGCCGTCTCCCCCACCAGTGCGGCGAGGTCGGAGTAGCGGGCCGGGCTGACGAAGTACTTGGCCTCTATGGCAGCGGCATCCATCTTGGGAATGTCGCTGACGCCCTTCTTCGGGTAGAGGACAAAAACGTTGTCCGTGATCAGCTGGAAAGCGTCCCGGTCACCGGAGACCAGCAGCACCTCGAAGCCGGCCTTCTCGCCCATGGCGGCTAGGGTGGCAAGGATGTCGTCGGCCTCGTAGCCGGGCATTTTGATGGTCTTGATGCCCCAGGCCTCCATCACCTGGCCAATGAGGTCGATCTGGTTGTTCATCTCGCGGGGAGTCTCGTTCCGGCCGCCCTTGTATTCGCTGTACTCAGCCTTGCGGTGGGTGGACTCATCCGAGACGTCGAAAGCCACGGCGATGTGGGTGGGCTGCTGCTCCTTGATGAGGTTGATCAGCATCGAGGTGAAACCGTGAATGGCGTTGGTGTGCTGCCCGTTCGCGGTGGAGAACTTGTCCGCAGGGAGGGCGAAGAAGGCGCGGAAGGCCATGGAATGGCCGTCCAGCACCAGCAGCCGCGGCTGGCCGGTGATGGGAACCACGGGGGCGGCAGTGGCCGAAACCGATCCACCGGCCTGGCCCGGAACCATGTCCTGAACAGCAGCGTCCTCAAGGGCGGTCGAGCCTTGTGGGGCGTTGTCCTCCTGCAGGACATTGGACGGGAAAGGGGCCGGTTTGGTTGTTTCACTCACAGGTGCCAGCCTAGTTGCCATGATGGACAATTTCACGCCCGGCCCCTTCGCCGACGAGCTCATTGCCGCCGGCGTCCCGGAGCACCTGCACGGCTGGCTGGGCCAATTCGGGATAGGCGCGTTGGTGGTGAAGATGGGGATCCGCTTTCTGGAGATGAGTCCCGAGCGGACTGTGGCCACCATGCCGGTGGAGGGAAACACCCAAGTGGCCGGAATCCTGCACGGCGGCGCCCACGTGGTGCTGGCCGAAACGCTTGGATCATTCTCTGCGGGCATGCATGCGGGGCCAGGACGCCACGCCGTAGGCATCGAGGTCAGCGCCACCCATCACCGGTCCATCGCGTCGGGCATGGTCACGGGAACCTGCTCCGCGATCCACCTCGGCCGAACTCTTGCGACACACGAGATTGTGATGACGGATGGGCAAGGGCGGCGACTGTCCACCGCCCGCATCACCAACATGATCCGGGCTAACGAATAGACGTTAGTCCCCGGGTTACAGATTCAGGAGGTACCGCAGCTCGACGATGCCCCTGCCCATGGCGCGGGAGGCAGTCAACTCAAGTGGCGGCGTCGGCCCTGTCAATGGGAGCAGCCGCTTGCCGTCACCAAGCACGACGGGAATAACGGAGAGGATGAGCTCATCCAGCAGGCCGGCGTCGGCAAACTGGGCGGCGAGGTCTCCGCCGCCCACCACCCAGACGTTCCTGCTTCCGGCGTCTGCCTTGAAGTCGGCGATGAACTCACTGACGTTCCCGCGGATAAACGTGATGTCCGCCCCGTCCGGGGCGGTGTACTCATGCCGGGTAAAGACGTAGCAGGGGGTGTCAGGATAGGGCCAGTTTCCTGGTTCATGCTCCATCAGCCAGGCATACGTCCCGCCGCCCATAACGATGCAGCCGACGCCCGCCATGAACGTCTCATAGCTTTCCTTGCCGCCCTCAAAACCATCGAACTGCAGGAGCCAGCCAAGATCGTCTGTGGGCGTGGCAATAAAACCGTCAAGGGACGCGGCTACAAAATACTGAATCCGGGACATGGCCCCAGCCTAACCATCCGTCGCCGTCTGGCCAACGGCCCCGTGGGCAGCCCTTGCCTCGGGTACCGGGCGTTACCCGGAGAAGTACGGGATGATCAGGTACAGGCCGAACAGCACGGCCAATCCGCACAGCCCAAAGCAGACGTAGGCAAGGGACCGCTTGAGCCCCGGTGAAGCCTGCTGCATGTCGCCGGCAATGGCTGTCAGCCGAACGCCCAGCGAGTAGAGAACCACGACGGTCACTGCGGCTGCCAGGGTGGCTCCTGCCACGGTCAGCAGTTCCAACCACTTCATCGCTGCGCATCTTTCGTTGTAATGGCGTCGGCTTCAGCTTCGGTAGCAGCCTCGGCGCTGGTGTTGGCCTCGGTACTGGTCTTAGCTTCAGCATTGGTGTTTGCTTCGGCGTTGGCCTTCGAGTGGTCCTTGGCCCTGGCGCGCGCCCGGGCCATCGCCTTCTTTTTGGCAAAGCGCACGGCCTGCCCGGCTTCCTCCACCTCGATGGCGTTGTGGTGGCCGACGGCGGACTTGCGTGAGTAGAAGAACATCAACAAAACGGCTGAAGTACCTGCGACGGCCGCAATCAGGACCCCCACTACGCCGGTCTTGACCAGCAGCGCGGTCAGCGCCCCCACAATGCCGGCTGCTGGAAGGGTGAAGAGCCAGCCCAGTGCGATCTTGCCCACCATGTTCCAGCGGACACTGGTTCCCCTGCGGCCCATACCGGAGCCGATGACGGAACCGGACGCCACCTGGGTGGTTGAGAGTGCGAAGCCGAGGTGCGAAGACGCGAGGATGGCCGACGCCGTGCTGGTCTCGGCCGCGAAACCCTGCGCGGGCTTTACTTCCGTGAGCCCGGCGCCCATGGTGCGGATGATGCGCCAGCCGCCGGCGTAGGTGCCGATGGCAATGGCGAAGGCGCAGGCGGCGATCACCCAGAACTGCGGGCCGGACCCCGGTGTCTGTGTGCCGGCCGCAATCAGGACCAGGGTGATGATGCCCATGGTCTTCTGGGCATCGTTGGTGCCGTGGGCAAGTGCAACCAGGCTGGATGTGAAGATCTGGCCGGTCCGGAAGCCGCCGCGCTTCTGCGTGAGCTTGCTGCCGGTTTCGGGATCGTGCCGTGACGTCAGGGCGTAGGCGAGGCGGGTGCAGATGTAGGCAACGATGCCGGCGATGAGCGGCGCAAAGATCGCAGGCAGGATGACCTTCTGCATGAGGCCCTCAAGATTGATGGAATTGAAGCCGATGCCGGCAATGGCCGCACCGATCAGACCGCCGAACAGGGCGTGCGAAGAACTCGACGGCAGGCCCTTCAGCCACGTGATCATGTTCCACAGGATTGCTCCCATAAGACCGGCGAAGATGATGTCCGGCGTGATCTGCACGCCTTCGGAACCTTCACGGATGATGCCACCGGAGACCGTTTTGGCGACTTCCGTAGATAGGAAGGCGCCCACCAGATTCAATACGGCCGCGAGGGTTACCGCTGTCTTCGGCTTGATGGCACCGGTTGCGATGGGCGTAGCCATGGCATTCGCTGTGTCATGGAAGCCGTTCGTGAAGTCGAAAAATAGTGCCAGTGCGATGACCAGCGCCACCATGAAGGTGATATCCACCTGTTGCCCAATCTGCAGAGTCGACGTTCAGCAGTTTCTTGCCCCCGGCTGCCTTGCACAGCATGATTCACCCGCTGTTTGCTTGGAATGACTTGCGCTGTTAACACGATGGGCTAACACAACCGGCGAGAAACCTTATCGATCGTACGCGTCCTCGGCAGGAGGTCAAAACACCGGCCCCATGAGGAATGCGGCGACGGCGTCCAATTCCGCGGGCGAGATTCCCCGCCGGGGGTCCGGCGACAGGGTAAGCAAACGCTGGCCCATGATCCCCGCCCAGGCCTGGGCTTCCGCCTCGAACGCGAGCTGGTCATCCACCCATGCCACCGCGCCGGGCCCAGTCTCTTCCACATGGGCTTGAAGGGCCCGGAGCTTCCACCAGCCGGGTCCGCTTCCGGGCCCGTCTGCTGTTAGGAAGGGCCAGCGGCCACCTTCCAGACCGATGGCCGGGCAGAGGTATTGGGGCGCCAGGTCCTCCCAGCTGGTGAGCCAGACGCACCGCAGCCCGGGCATGGCAGCCAGGCGGTTGAGTCCTTTGACAAGATCAGGTGCGTAAGCCACCGGCAGCAGCCCGGCATCGGCACGGCTCCAGGGCGTTCCCCATTCGGTGCTCCCTTCGGGGCCAAAGGGACAGATGACCCCGTCGACGTCAAGGTAGAGCGTTCGAACGGCCACGGCTACTTCCGGCGGATCAGGCGTGGTGGAAATTGGAGGGCCGCGCGCCCGGGTCCAGCATCGGTGCGATGCTCTTTTCGAGTGCCGCCACGGTCATATCGGGCAGGACGATAAGGCCGTCCAGTTCCCGGCGGGCCCGTGAGGTCATGTCCTGCGCTGCTGCCGGCCGCAGTCCGTCGGCTTCACGTTTGGCCCGAAGGAACGCCACAGTGAGGGGTTCCCGGACGTCGGTCATAAGCGGGAAGTCAACCAGCTTGCCCACGTCGAGTTCGTAGTCCAGCCAGCGCTTGTTGGCAGCGTCATGGGCGGCCATGAGTGACTCCACCTCAGCGGCCGAAGCTTTCTCAACCTCACGTGCCCGGTTCTTGAGCTTGTACAGCTCCACCTTCCGCTGGTGCCGCCGGTCGCTCGCCTTGCGCCAGGAGTTCGCCCAGTGACCGGCAAAGGCCAAAGCGGGGAAGACGAGCCACCATTTATCGTCAAGGATCTCAAAGAGGGACTCCACGCGTACATCGTCGCACTGCGTGGCGTCCCTCCTCAAGGAAGCGCGGCTGGACTGGTTACCCGGCTGCCTGGCCTGCAGCCTCCGGGTTGTTGACATTGACCAGCCAGGCGACGCCGAAGCGGTCCGTGCACATTCCGAAGACGTCGCCCCACGGCGCCTGCTCCATCGGCACCGTGACATTGCCGCCGTTGCCGCTGAGCTTTTCGTAGTAGCGGCGCAGTTCCGCCTCATCGTCACCGCTCAACGAAATGGAGATGGACGAGCCTGCGCTGAACTCCATGTTGTTGGGCGTATCTGCTCCCATCAGCACCAGGCCCTGGGTGGTGGTCAGCATGCCGTGCATGATCTTCTCCGCCTCGGCGGGGTCCTCGCTGGCCTGGAACTCCCCAAAGGTGCTGAGCGTCAGCTCGCCGCCGAAAACCGACTGATAGAAGTTCATGGCCTCGCGGGCGTTGTCACGGAAGCCGAGGTACGGGTTGAGGGTGGTGGGCATGGCTGGATCTCCTTGAGTTGTACTGAAAGGGATGGAACCAGACAACATCCTGCCCCAATCCGGAGTCGGCGGGTAGGGGTCATCTGCCCTGCCGGCTGCTTTGGCTATGCCCCGAGTGCCAATGCGTGCGGCGGCGGGTCGGGGAACGTAGGCTCGGGTATATGGCCAGATACTTTGACGTTCACCCGCAGGATCCCCAGCCCCGTGCCGTCACCCAGGCAGTGCGCATTGTGCTCGACGGCGGGCTGATCGCCTACCCAACGGACTCCTGCTATGCGCTGGGGGCACAGCTGGGCAACAAGGACGCCCTGGACCGGATCCGGTCCATCCGGAAGTTGGACGACAAGCACCACTTCACGCTGGTCTGCAGGGACTTTGCCCAGTTGGGGCAGTTCGTGAACATCGGCAACGACGTCTTCCGCAGCATCAAGTCCGTGACCCCGGGGAGCTATACCTTTATCCTGCCGGCAACCAAAGAAGTTCCGCGGCGCCTGCTGCACCCCAAGAAGAAGACCGTGGGAGTCAGGATCCCGGACAACCGCGTGGTGCAGGCGCTGCTGGCAGAGCTCGGCGAGCCGCTGCTCTCAAGCACCCTGCTGATGCCGGACGAGGAGGACCCAATGACCCAGGGCTGGGAGATCAAGGAGCGGCTGGACCACCAGGTGGACGCCGTGATCGACGCCGGCGACTGCGGTGCCGAGCCCACCACCGTGGTGGACTTTTCCAGCGGCGTGGCCGAGGTGGTCCGCCGCGGGACAGGTGACCCGTCCCGCTTCGAGTAGGCCGCTAATCCTGCTTTCGGGCACGGCTGGGCTGCACCCGCGGCGGCTCGCCCGGCATCTTTGGGTAGTCCGGGGGGAAGGGCATTTCCTCAAGGCCGTCCTTGAGGTCCCGGTCCCACCACTCAAGAAGGGTGTCGATGGTTCCCGGGTTGTTGTGCATGTCCGCCCAGGGATCACCAACGGTCTTGAGCCGGTCCGGCACAGTGAGGATGGTGAAGTTTTTCGGATCCGCGGTCTCCAGCTCATCCCAGGTGATGGGGCATGACACTGATGCGTGCGGCAGCGCCCGGGGGCTGTAGGCGCCGGCGATCGTCCGGTCCCGGTTGGCCTGGTTGAAGTCCAGGAAAATCTTCTTGCCCCGTTCTTCCTTCCACCAGGCGGTGGTGACTTGCTCCGGCATCCTGCGCTCCACTTCCCGGGCCGCAGCAATCACGGCATGCCGCACATCAAGGAACTCGCGTGTGGGCTCGATGGGCGCGTACACATGCAGTCCCCTGTTTCCGGAGGTCTTGATGAAGCAGGTAAGCCCGGCCTCGGCCAGGACCTCCTTCAGCAGCAGCGCCGCCGGGACAGCGTCGTCGAAGTCGGTGCCCGGCTGCGGATCCAGGTCGATGCGCAACTGGTCCGGGTTGTCCGTGTTCGCGGTACGGGACGGCCACGGGTGGAAAACGACAGTGTTCATCTGGACCGCCCAGATGGCCGCGGCCGGTTCGTCCAGGACCAGCATGGGATGGGAGCGGGCGCTCGGGAAAACCACCTTCATCGTCCGGATGAACTCCGGGGTGCCCTTGGGTGGGTTCTTGGAGAAGAACATCTCGCCATCAACGTTGTCCTTATACCTCTGCAGGGCAACCGGCCTGTCGCCGTTGGCGGTGATGAATGCCTCCCCCACATCGGCGAAATAGCGTGCGAGGTCGAGTTTCGTGAGTCCCAGGTCGGGCCAGAGCACCCTGCTGGGACTGGAGATGCGCATCTCGCGCTCGCCGTCGGGGCCCGGAACTGTGATGGTGGTCTGTTCGCTCGCCATGGGGACAACGTACACCCCGGCTGCTGTCTGCGTTCAGATTTGGGGATCCGGGTCCGGCATGATGGAGGCATGCCTGCCTCAGAAGTGCCCCTGACCCTCGCAGTGGGCGGCGTCAACGTCTCTGCTGTGTACGCCCGCCCGGATGATCCGACCGCAACGCTTGTGGTGGCCCACGGGGCGGGCGCCGGGATGGAGCATCCCTTCCTCCGCGGGTTCACGGCGGCGCTGAATGCGCTGGGGACAGCAACGCTGCGCTTCAACTTCCCCTACCGGGAAGCGGGCCGAAGATTCCCCGACCGGCCGCCCGTCGCCGTCGCCACCTGGCGTGCTGCGATGGCCGCGGCGGCGGAGCAGGCAGCAGCCAATAACGACGCTGGCCCGATCTGGGCGTGCGGCAAGTCCTTTGGGGGCCGGATGGCTTCCATGGCGGTTGCCGAGGGGTTGGAACCCGCAGGTCTCGTGTACCTGGGCTATCCCCTGCACCCGCCCGGCAAACCGGACAAGCTGAGGGATGAACACCTGTACGGGCTGACGACGCCCATGTTGTTCCTGCAGGGAAGCCGGGACACGTTCGCAACACCGGAAATCCTGACGGGCGTGGTCTCGCGGATCGGGACCAATGCCGTTCTCCAGTGGATGGAGGGCGGTGACCACTCTTTCGTCGTCGCCGGGCTTAAGCGTTCGGCGGACGAGGTGGGTGCTTCCCTTGCCGAACCCGTGGCTGCCTTTATCCGCGGCCACTCCTGACAGCGAACATCCAGCCACAACAGCCGGCCCACGTGCTCCAGTGGGCCGCCGGGGAACAGCAGCTACGCGGCGTCGTCCTGCCACCACCCTTCCCAGGCGGCGGAGCTCAGCTGACCTTGCGGAAAATCGGACTGTCCATCGCTACCACTGCGGGACCGGCTGTCATCGTTCCGCTGGCCGTCGAGCAAGAGGTTGAGGCTGTTGAGGAGAAACATCTGCACGTCCTTAATGTGAGGGTGTGGACAACGTCGTCCAGGTGCAACCGAGCCTATCCACGGGATGTTTCAGTCCATCGACGCGAGGTTTCAACTGTGTATCGGAGATCTCACGCTGAACTCCGTGGACTTGGATTCCGCCGCTTGGGCGGCTACTTCCTCCGCTTGACGTGTGCGGTGGCCGGGGCCGTCCAAGGATCCTCGGGCCAGGGATGCTTGGGGTAGCGGCCCCGCATTTCTGCCCGGACCTGCGCGTACGGGCCGGACCAGAACGATGTCAGGTCGTCCGTTACGGCAAGCGGTCGCCGGGCCGGTGAGAGCAGGTGGAAGAGGACCGGAACGCGGCCGCCGAGCAGTCGCGGCGTCTCCGCCCACCCAAAGCACTCCTGCAGCTTGACGGCCACCACCGGCCGGGCAGTGTGGTCCGCAACGTCCGGGTAATCGATCCGGACCCGGGACCCGCTGGGCACCTCGAGCCACTCCGGGGCGAGGTCATCCAATTTGGCCGCCTCGGGCCAAGGCAGCAGTCGGCGCAACGGGTCGCCGAGGGTGATGGAGCGTGCGGCCGCTCCGCCGGCGAGGGCGTCCAGCTCCGGTCCCAGCCAGTCCCCCAGCCGCGACAGCAGCGCCTGGTCCGAGACGTCCGGCCACGGCGCACCCAGCCCGCGGTGCAGGAAGGCGAGACGGCGGCGCAACGCATCTGCCGCCGTCGACCAGTCAAGGACGCCCAGGCCTCCCCGCTGCAGGGCTTCCGCTACGGCCGCGCGCCCCTCGGCGGGCGACGGGCGGACCGGCGTGGACGCCAGGATGATGGCCCCCAGGCGCCGCACCCTCCGGGCAGAGAGGCGGCCGGCGGTGAATTCAGCCTCGACGGCATCGGTCAGGAGGTGCGACGCAGCAGCTTCCGCCAGTTCGGGTTCGAGCGGCGCTGCCGAGCGGATAACTGCGCCGGTTCCGGCCGCGTCCCTCCCGCCGGCGCGGGTCACTTCCGCCACCGCCAGCCATTCATGGCTGGACAGCGAACTGCCGGCAGGCAGCCCGGCGCGGGTACCCGAGGAAAGGAGATAGCGGTTTGGGATGTCGCCGTCCACCCTTCGTGCCACGCGGTCAGGGAAGGCGAGTGCGACGACGGCGCCCACCACCGCTGCACCGGTGACCTTCCCGGGCAGGGCGGGCTGTGCAGGCGAAGCAGTCGGCGCGCCCTGCTTCGCAAGGGCTGCCAGGCGGCGGGTATCCTCCGCCCAGCGCCGTGCTTCCGGTCCTGTTTCGTTTCGCAACTGGGCCTTGAGGCGGGGCAGGTCAG
The DNA here is from genome assembly GCA_046717065.1 of Arthrobacter sp. Classification (GTDB taxonomy): domain Bacteria; phylum Actinomycetota; class Actinomycetes; order Actinomycetales; family Micrococcaceae; genus Arthrobacter. The sequence goes on from JBKJVX010000114.1 coordinate 13,231, forward strand.
CGCCGGGAGCGCGGTAATCGCCAGCGACCAGCGCCACCGCTTCGGCTGCCGGCAGATGACCCGCGGCTGCTGCCCCGTCGAGCAGGGCCCGGGCCAGCCGGGGGTCCGCCGGTATGGTGGCCAGGAGCCTTCCCATGCTGGTGGCCTGGCCCTCGTCTGTCACCGCGCCAAGTTCGCGCAGGATCTCCATGGCATCGTCCATGGCCTGCTGTGGCGGCTGGTCCGGCAGCGCGAGGCCTTCTCCCCGCGGGGAACCCCAGGACGCCAGAAGCAGGGCGGCGCCGGTCAGGTCCGCCACCTTGATTTCCGGCGTCACATGGGCCGGGGCGGCGCCAAAGGCCTGCTGGTCATAGCACCGGACCACCCGCCCGGGACCCTGGCGTGCTGCCCGCCCCGCACGCTGATCGGCGGAGGCCCGGGAGCAGGAAACGGTCACCAGCCCACTCATCCCCCTGCCGGCGTCGCGCCTCGGTTCCCGGGTGAGCCCTGAATCGATGACAAGCCGGACACCCGGCACAGTAAGGGAGGATTCAGCAAGATCGGTGGAGACAATGATTCTGGGGCTGCCGCCCGGTGCGCGGCCCGAAACTGCGCGGTCCTGTTCCGCCGGGCCCACCTGGCCATGGAGCTCCAGGACGTCCGCGGCCGGTCCCAGCCTGCGGCGGAGGCCCACCGCCACCCGGGAGACCTCCCGCGCGCCGGGAACAAAGACCAGGGCATCGGTGGAGCTGTCTCCCTTCAGCGCCTGCGTGAGCTCCTCCGCAGCTGTGGCGGCAACATAATCGAGGTAGGCAGGTGTCACTCCCCTGCCGTCCAGGCGCGGCACCGCAGCAGGCCGCCACTCTGTTTTTAGGGGGTGGAGCACCGAGGGGCAGTCCACTACGGGAGCGGGTGCCCCGCCGTCGCTATTGCCAAGCAAGGCGGCAAAGCGGGGTGCGTCCAGGGTCGCGGACATGGCGACGACGGTGAGGTCCCCGCGCAGCTCCCGCACCTCGGCGAGCATGCCGACGAGCAGGTCCGTTTCAAGTCCGCGTTCGTGGACCTCGTCCAATATCACCGCGGCCACACCGGCCAGCCCCGGGTCGGAGAGCAGGCGGCGCAGCAGGATGCCGGGCGTCACGAACTCGATGAGTGTTTCGGATCCGGCCTGCCGTTCCCCCCGCACGGAAAAGCCAACCCGGCCGCCCAGCCGGGTGCCGTCCAGGACCGAGAGCCGGCGCGCAGCGGCACGGGCAGCGACCCTGCGGGGCTGGGTGACAACCACCCGCCCTGTGCCCGGCGCCAGAAGGTTCGCGAGCAGCGGCGGAACCAGGGTGGTCTTACCGGTTCCCGGCGGCGCCTGCACAACGGCGGAGCGCGGGCCGTCGCCGCCGCCAGTGAAAGCTTCCGTCAGCGCCCGGGCTGAGCTGGCGAAGGCAAGGCCGGCGCCGATGGCTGCAATGTCGAAGGGTTTGCCGGCAGTCTGCTGTCCGGCTGGAGAAGTCATCCGTCCATTGTGCCCGGAAGTTCCCTCAGGGCTTCCCAGGCCCCTTGCCCTTACCCTTGGCTTCCTTTGCGGGCTCCGGCAACTTCGGTTCCTCCTGGACGGGAGCCACCTCAGGGGCAGGTGCCTGAACGATCAGGGGCGGCTGCGGTACAACCTGCACAGGCTGCTGCGCGGGTTCCGGAGCCGCGGAGGAGTCTGCGGTGCCCGCCGTTGGGGCTTCAGCAGCGGCAGCCGACACCGCTGCAATCTGGCCGGTAATCTCCGCACGCACAGAGTCCAGGGCTGCCTCGATGCCGCGATACCTCGACACCGAGATCAGGCCTTGACTGGCGACGTCGTTCAGGTCTTTCTCCAGCGCCTCCAGCGCGGCAAGGGCACCGTCCATGCGGTTTTCCGATGCAGCCTGGCTGATGGTGAGCACCCTGATTTGCAGCCCCCGGAGCGTACCTTCATCAGATTCCGCAGGCCGCACGAGCGGGGCGGCATACAGTGCCGCGGCAAGGCCGGCCACTGCCAGTAGCGCAGAGGCGGCCTGCCAGGCGCGGAGGCGCTTCAGTGGTGGCGTGCCTTCTTTGCCGTCACGCAGCGGCTGCGATTCAGGCGGCATGCCTGCCCCGCAACGGTGCCATGGCCGGGGGCCTGGTCGGCATTACGATAACTGTGGCGAGCTGAGCCGGCTCCGGTGCAGTGCCGGCTGCTTCCTTGCCTTCGGATCGGATTGCCATCAGGCGCCGGGTTGCCATCCGCAGCAGGATGGCGGTTGAGTGACCAAGGCCCAGCCCCAACAGCACGTGGCCGGCCAGGTACTGGCCCCCGTTCCCGGCAGCGCCAAAGGGGGCACTTAGAGCCGCGGCTGCGCCGGCAAGGGTAACCGCCAGCGCCGTGGCGGCAGAAAAAAGTGTGCCCATGGCCCTACTCCTAACCTCAATTAATCAGCAAGCTTACTAGTATTGGTCAGCAAGCTTACTACTTGATCGCGGTGACGCAAGAAATCATGACTAGGGGCGCAGAGTGCGTGGGCGAGAAAGAGACGCTCGAGGCGCCAGCCCGGAAAGGAAGGAACTCGATGTGGGATCACTCCCAATCTGCGGCGAGGACAACAGGCTAAGGGCATGCTGACGGACCGGGACATCGTTATCAATGCCTGGCAGCGGGGGGGGGGATCCACGCACGGCCACCGCCGGAGAATTTGGTGAAGGAAAACGCGTCACCATTGGCGCTGACGATTCGATTGAAGAAGCAATTCGAACCAGGCAGGACCATCAGGTGCACAGGTTGCCGGTGATCGATGGCCACGACCTGGTGGGGGTTCTAAGCCAGGCGGCCGTTGCCCGCAACTACCCCGAGGACCGGGTGGGCGAACTGGTCGCGTTCATCTCATATTGATTGGCAGCCGCTGGCGCTCTGGCCTGGCGTGGCACGGCGGCGCCGCCCGTAGACCCTATGCCTGGCTGGATTCTTCAAGCACGCGGCCAGCGGGGGCGATCCCGGCGTACCGGCCCTTGAAGAACAATAGTGGCTCGGCGTCCTCCCGGGCGCTCAAGTGCCTCACGGCAGCCACAACAATGGTGTGGTCACCGCCGCCGTACTCCGCATGGAAGTCGCAGTCGATCCAACAAGGGCATCGTCGAGGACGGGGTTGCCCAACGGCGAGGCTGAATAGCCGACACCGGCAAACTTGTCCGTTCCGGACCTGGCGAACTGCCCCGCGAGATGCTGGTGCATTACGGGGAGGATGTTGATGGCAAAGGACCCTGCTTGCCGCAGTACCGGCCAGGTACTGGACGTCCTCGCCGGGCTAAAGGTCACAAGGGCAGGTTCGAGGGACAACGATGCGAATGACTGGCAGGTAAATCCAGCCGGGCCATCTTCCGTGGCGCTGGTGATCACGGTCAAACCGGTGGCGAAAGTTCCAAAAATGTCGCGAAGCCTGCGGGGAGCAAGATCTGCTGTGACTGTCATGGCGTGGCCCTCTCGTTGGATCGTTACCTCACCAACCCATCAGCCGCTCCCAGGATTCAACCGCTCTGAAACGTGCGGACGCGGACCGACTCGGAGGGTCATGCCGGTACATCGTCCGTAATGGAGCCGGGCTCCCCGGCGTCGCCCGGGCTGGCAAACGCCAGGTCCAACACCTCGGCGTCCACCTTCGTTGCGTTCAGGTACGCAGCAACGTCACCTGGCTTCGCCGGCCGGTGACCTGGCTGGCGGCCGCCGCGGCCGCCGTCGTGATCACCACCGGCGTTGTGGTCGCCGTCAACCAGACGGTCGCCCCGGTTCCGCTCGCCTCTGCCCGCCTGGAACCGCTGGAGCAGTTCTCCGCCACCGGATCAGCCACCGTGACCGAAGCAGGTGACGGGACGCGGACCATCGAAGTGCAGCTGGACAAGACGGAAGCACGCGGTTACCAGGAAGTCTGGCTCATTGCCCCGGACCTTTCCCGGCTGGTCAGCCTGGGGATCATGAACTCGTCGTCCGGCCGCTTTGACGTTCCGGCAGGGCTCGACCTCTCCGGCTACCCCATCGTCGACATCTCGGATGAACCGCTCGACGGCAATCCCGCGCACTCCAGTGTCAGCATCGTCAGAGGCACCCTCAGCTCCTGACCATGGCGCCGCCGCCGCTGAACGGGTACAACTTATTCATGACGTCGCCCCTGGTGCTCGGCCCCATGATGCGGTACGTGGATGAAACCTCGGCGAGCATCTGGGTGGAGACGCGCGGTTCGGCAGAAGTCACGGTCCACGCCATCGGAAGAATCTGGACCGCCCGGACCTTCACTGTCCACGGCCATCACTACGCCTTGGTGGAGGTCGCGGGGCTGGAGCCGGGAACCGTCACCCCCTACACTCTCCAGGTCAACGGGGCCCGGGTGTGGCCCGATCCGGAATCCGGCCTGCCGCCGTCGAAAATAACCACCCTGGCTCCCGGGAGGCCCCTTCGGCTGGTCTTCGGCTCCTGCCGCACCAGCGTCCCGCACGATGCCTCCGGAAACCGAAGCCACGGCGTGGACTCCCTGCGCGCCTACGCCCTGCAGATGGCTTCCGACGACGGCACTCCCTGGCCGGACCTGCTGGCGTTCCTGGGCGACCAGGTCTACGCAGACTCCACCAGCAAGCACATGCAGGAGTTCATCCGTTCCAGGCGGGACATCAAGGAACCGCCCGGGAAGGAGCTCAAGGACTACGAGGAGTACGCCCACCTCTACTATCTGGCGTGGTCGGACCCCGCCAACCGGTGGCTGCTGTCCACGTTGCCCAGCACCATGATCTTCGATGACCACGACATCCGGGACGACTGGAACGCCTCCCAAACGTGGAAGCAGAAGATGGCAACCACCCCGTGGTGGCAGGAACGGGTGGTTTCGGGGCTGGCGTCCTACTGGGTCTACCAGCACCTGGGAAACCTCTCCCCGCAGGAGCGTGCCCAGGATGCCCTGTGGCAGCGGGTGGCCCGCCACGCCGGCCCCGACGAGCTGGACCTCAGCGACGAGCTGGACAAGCTCGTGGAACGTGCGGACAGCAGCCCCGAGACCTACCGGTGGAGCCTCTGCCGCGACTTCGGCGATACAAGACTCATTGTGCTGGACTCGCGCGCCGCCCGGGACCTTTCCCCGGACCGGCGGGCGCTGCTGGATGACGTAGAGATGGGCTGGCTCGACGAGAACATGCGCGGCGGGTTCCGCCACTTGCTCATCGCCACGTCGCTGCCGTTCCTCCTGCCGATGGGCCTGCACCACATGGAATCCTGGAACGAAGCCGTTTCCGAGGGCGCCTGGGGAAACCGGGCCGCCAAGGCAGCCGAAAAGCTGCGCCAGGCCCTCGACCTGGAACATTGGGCGGCGTTCCAGAAAAGCTTCCGGCAAGTGGCCATCATGGCCGCCGAAGTCGCCGACGGCAAACGCGGGAGCGCACCTGAGACAGTTATGTTCCTCTCCGGGGACGTCCACTTTTCCTACGTTTCGGAGGTGCGGCGGGCAACGGGGAGCAGGATCATCCAAGCGGTCTGCTCGCCCATCCGTAACCCGCTGCCGCGGCTGATGCGGTCCGTCACGGCCATCCTGTCCTACGGGCTCGCCGAATCCCTGGGGGCACTCGCGGCGCGCTCTGCCAAGGTGCCGGACCCGCCCTACACCTGGTCAGGCATCAAGGGTCCGTGGTTCGACAACAACCTGGCGTGCCTGGAAGTAACGCCTGAAGGACTGGACCTGTGGTGGCAAAAAGGCGTGATGGAGGGCGGTGACCACCTGCACCCCAGGCTGGAGCAGGTGGCGTCCCTCACCATCACGCCCAGGAACGTGGAGCAGCCGGCGCCCCAGGCGCCCTAAGTCCGCTCGGGACGCAGCGTCACCTGCCGGCCCCGGCAGCCGCCACGTTGCCGGGTACGGGATCGTGCCGGAGGTACTGGCGGTTGAAGGTGCCGGTTCCCGCTGTCAAGGCACGGAGTTCCACCGCGTATTTCAGGAGTTCCTGGTCCGGCACTTCCGCCGTGATCTCCGTCCGGTCCCCGCCGGAGGACGTGGTGCCCGTCAGCCGGCCGCGGCGGGCGGAAAGGTCGCTCATCACCGTCCCCACGTGCTCGTCCGGGACGCTGATCGCCACTGACGAAACAGGCTCCAGCAGTTGGACTTTGCCCGCTGCCGCCGCCTCCCGCAAGGCAAGGGCACCGGCTGCCTGGAAGGCCGCGTCCGAGGAATCGACGCTGTGCGCCTTGCCGCCCACCACGGTCACGCGCACATCCACCACCGGGAAACCGGACGCAACGCCTTTCTGCATCTGGGCACGTACGCCCTTCTCGACGGATGAAATGAAGGTTCCGGGGATCACGCCACCCACCGTTTTGTCGATGAACTCGAATCCGGTGCCCCTGGGCAGGGGCTCAACCTCGATGTCGCAGACGGCATACTGGCCGTGGCCGCCGGACTGTTTGACGTGGCGGCCGTGCCCGGCAGCGCGGCTTGAAAAGGTTTCCCGCAGCGGCGTCACGACGTCCACGGTGTGCAGCTTCACGCCCTGGTCACGCAGCCTGTCCAGCACCACTTCGGCGTGTGCCTCCCCCATGCACCAGAGGATTAACTGGTGGGTTTCCGCATTCCGCTCCACCCGAAGGGTGGGGTCGCCGGCAGCCACCTTTCCCAGGCTGCGGGCCAGGGCATCCTCGTCGCCGTGCGAATCGGCTTCAATGGCGACCGGCATCAGCGGCTCGGGCATCTCCCAGGTGGCCAGCAGCAGGGGCTGGTCCTTGGCCGAGATGGTATCCCCGGTTTCGGCGCTGCCCAGTTTGGCTACCGCGGCGATGTCGCCGGCGATACAGAAGGGCACGGGCCGGAGGTTGGCTCCCAGCGGCGAATAGAGGTGGGTGAGGCGCTCGTCAGTGTCATGGTCCTGGTGTCCGCGGTCCGCCAGCCCGTGTCCGCTGACATGTACCGGGGTGTCACCGCGGAGGGTTCCGGAGAAGACCCGGACCAGGCAGACCCGGCCCAGGAAGGCGTCCACGGTGGTGCGCACCACTTCAGCGGCAAGAGGTCCCTCCGGGTTGCAGGCAAGGGGGCGGACCGGCGCTCCGGTAAGGTCTGTTGCCCGCGGCAGGCTCCGCTCCGGCGGCGACGGAAACGCTTTGGTGAGGAGCTCCAGGAGTTCAGCCGTGCCCAGCCCGGTGAGCGCCGAGGCGGGCACCGCAGGAAAGAAGGACCCCCGGGCGACGGCGGTTTCCAGGTCCGCGATGAGGACGTCGGAATCGATGTCCTCGCCGCCCAGGTAACGGTCCATCAGCGTCTCATCTTCGCTTTCCGCGATGATCCCCTCGATGAGCTCGGCCCGCGCAGCATCCGCTGCTTCGATTTCCCGGGGCCCACCGGCGCGCCCCATGGCACCGGACGTCCCCGGCGAATACACGAAGACCGTGCCGGACAGCAGGCCGAGGAGGCCCGTCGCCTCCCCGTCGGTGCGGACGGGGACATACAACGGAAGCACCGTGTCGCCGAACGCCGCGCGGCAGGCGGCGAGGACGCCGTCGTAATCAGCCCGGGGATGGTCGAGCCGCGTGATCACCACGGCACGCGGCATCCCCAGGTACTGGCACTCCTGCCAGATCGCTGTGGTGCCTGCATCCACCCCGTCAACAGCGGAGACGGCGAAAAGGACGGCGTCCGCGGCGCGAAGGCCGGCGCGGAGTTCGCCGATGAAGTCCGGATAGCCGGGGGTGTCGAGGAGGTTGATCTTCATTCCGGCCACAGGCAGCGGGACCACTGACAGGGCAACCGAGCGTTGTTGGTGAATGGCAGCGGGATCGGAGTCGCTCACAGTGGTCCCGTCAACCACCGAGCCCTTCCTGGTGATCATGCCGTTGGCCTCAAGCAGTGCCTCGACCAGGGTGGTTTTGCCGGCACCGGACCGGCCAACGAGTGCCACGTTTCGAACCATGGCGGGGTCCCGCGGGGAGATGCCGGCAGTGCCGTTGCCCTGGCGCCCTTCCGGCCCGCCCCGCCCTGCAGGACCTGCTGCGTCCTTGGTGCCTTTGACCGACATCCGAACCTCCTGGCGTCTTTGCCTGGTTGTTTTACTTTTCGCGTGCCTTGCGGGTGGCGGCCTCGTTAGCCTTTTGCAGCGCCTTGACGAGTTCGTCCTTATCCATCGTCGAGCGGCCGGGAATATCCAGTTTCCGGGCGCGCTCCAGCAGGTGTTTTTTGGAGGCGTTGGCGTCCACGCCGCCGGCAGTGGGTTCAGCTGCCCCGGCTCCCTTTTCGGCCCGTTTGTCTGAGGGCCCGCGTTTCTCTTTCGGCTCCCAGTGGTCCCCCACCTTTTCGTAACTGTGCTTCAGTGATGCGTAGGCGGCCCGGGCGGCGCGGCTTTCGTCATTGTCATACGACTCCATGGCGGAATCGTATGTTTTGGCAAAGGTGTCCTGCGCTTTCTGGTCCGAGCGCTGGAGGGTCGAGGGAAGCTCGTCCTTGCGGGCGTGGTCGTTCTTTCCCGTCTTCGGCATTGCACTCACCGCGCTTTCGTCAGCAGGCTGAACGTCCGGACACACCAAGCTTAGCCATGCCCTGGTTTGCTTGTCTGCTGCCGGTGCCGGCCGGGAACCTACGTCTGGAAGACAGCACTATCGCTGCTCGGGCCAATAGTCAGGGTCGTAGCCGTAGAGGCGTGGGCGGCGGGGTTCCCCATCGGGGGCAGCAGCAGGGGCGTCCGCCTGTTGCTCGGCATTCTCTGCCTCGCCTGCGTCGTCGGGACCGCTTTTCTTCCGGTCCCTTTCGGCTCTGCCGCGCTTATCCGGGCCATCAGCCATGAGCAACTCCAATCCCCCAATTGAGAGGTCCGGCTGCTTGAACCACTGCAGCCACCCTATCGGCAGGGAGGACAGCCCACCATGTCACTTTTGCTCAAGAAATAGGCAGTTTCGCCGCTGCTTCCGGGCCAAGGGGGCGTGCCCGCCAGGTGTCAGCTTGCCCGGGGACGGTCCAGCGCGTCGAGGAGCCGCCTGACCGACCCGCCCAGGTTCCATTCGGTGGCAACGCTTTCGAGTTCGGCGCGCGCCCCGCCGGTGACGGGGCGGAGTCGGGCGCCGGCTTCCTCGAGGGAGGGCAGGTCCAGGTCCCGCACAAGCCGTACGACGGCGGGAGCGGCCACCAAGTAATCGGCGGCGGCTTCCAGCCTGGCCCGGACAGGTGACGACAGGCCGCTGTTCGGGTCCGCCGCTGCCTCGAGGAGGTTTTCCAGGGTGCCGTACTTCAGGAGCAGGGACGCTGCTGTCTTTTCCCCGATCCCGGCCACACCCGGCAGGCCGTCCGACGCGTCACCGCGAAGGGTGGCGTAATCCGCGTACTGCTGGGGCAGCACCCGGTACTTGCCCACCACCGCCGCTTCGGTCATGACATCGAGGTTCTTCATGCCGCGCGCGGTGTAGATCACCCGGACCTGGCGGGCGTCGTCGCAGACCTGGAAGAGATCGCGGTCCCCGGTGACGACGTCGACAGGGAGGTCGGCGTGGCTGGCGTAGGTGCCCACAACGTCGTCGGCCTCGTGGTCAGCGGCACCGACAATGGCGATTCCGGCCAGGCCAAGCGCCCCGCGGATCATGGGAAGCTGCGCCTCGAGGGCGTCCGGCACGACCTCCACATCAGGGGCATCCTTAATCGGCTCCGCGACGCGGTGCGACTTGTAGGTGGGGAGGAGGTCCACACGCCATTGCGGCCGCCAGTCGTCATCCCAGCACGCGATGAGATGGGTGGCCCCGTAGTCCGTGGTCAGCCTGGCGATCATGTCCAGCAGACCCCTGACGGCATTGACCGGCGTCCCGTCCGCGCGGCGGATGGAATCGGGCAGGCCGTAAAAGGCGCGGAAGTACAGCGAGGCAGTGTCCAGCAGCATCAGGCGGTCAGGCATACCCTGATCCTGACACGGAACGGTGCTGCCCGGGAGCGGGACGGTGCCCCGCCGCGCCGTTTGTCTTCTTCGGTGCTGAAATACTGGGCACCGGCTTACCACCGCGCTCTGGCACCGGGAGCCTGAACGGGGTGAGAATGGCCTCGTGTTCCTTGCACGGAGGGGCCGGGCCAGCGAACCGATGAACGCCGCAGCCCGAAGGATCCAGCGCATCTACCTGACGTTGACGCTGGGCAATACGCTTGCGGCTTCGTTCATCTGGGGCGTCAACACGCTGTTCCTGCTGGACGCGGGCCTCAGCAATTTCGAGGCCTTCGCCGCCAACGCCTTCTTCACGGTCGGAATGGTAATTTTCGAGGTCCCCACCGGCGTGGTCGCCGACAGCTGGGGCCGCCGGGCGTCATTCCTGCTCGGCACCGTGACCCTGGCCGGGTCCACGTACCTCTACTACCTGCTGTGGCAGTTCTCCGCCCCGTTCGCCTGGTGGGCAGTCGTGTCCGTGTTGCTTGGCCTGGGCTTCACCTTCTTTTCCGGTGCGGTGGAGGCCTGGCTTGTCGATGCGCTGCGCTACTCCGGCTATGAAGGCGGGCTGGAGGCGGTGTTCGGGCGCGGGCAGATGGTCTCGGGCGTGGCGATGCTCGCCGGCTCGGTGGCCGGTGGCGTGATCGCCCAGGCTACGGACCTCGGTGTGCCCTTCCTGGTGCGGGTGGGCGTGCTGCTGGCTATGTTCGCGGTCGCCTTTGGACTGATGCACGACGTCGGGTTCACCCCAGAACGTTCGACGCACCCACTGCGCGCAACGCGGGCCGTGCTGTCCGCCTCGATCGAGAACGGCCTGAAAATCCCGCCCGTACGGTATGTGATGCTGGCCGCTCCCTTCAGCGCCGGCGTCGGAATCTATGTCTTTTATGCCCTGCAGCCGTACCTGCTGGAGCTTTTTGGCGATCCCCGCGCGTATTCTGTTGCCGGCCTTGCAGCGGCCATTGTGGCCGGCGCGGAGGTGGTGGGCGGCTGGCTCGCGCCCTATGTCCGGCGCCTGTTCCGCAAACGCACCTCAGTGTTGATCCTGAGCGGCAGCATCAGTGCTGTGATTCTCCTGGCGCTCGGGTTTGCCCGCGTGTTCTGGGTTGCCCTGGTCCTGTTGACGCTGTGGGCAGTGATCGATTCCGCCGCCATGCCGGTACGGCAGGCGTATGTGAACGACATGATTCCCTCCAAGCAGCGGGCCACCGTGCTGAGCTTTGACTCGCTGATGGGATCCAGCGGCGGCGTTCTGGTGCAGCCGGTGCTCGGCAGGAGCGCCGACCTGTACGGCTATCCCATGTCGCTGGCCCTGGCGGGAATCTTCCAAAGCCTTGCGGTTCCGTTCCTCGTTGCCAGCCGGCGGCAGGGCGCGCCAGCGGACGAAGCCAATGCGTCAACGGAGCAACCGGATAAGGGACCGGCCGAGGAGACGCGCCCCTGAGAGTCCGCTGATTATTGTGCGCCTATGAGGCCAACCGCTCAGCCGCATTGCGACGCGCACTGGCCGGCTCAGCACCGCCCTCCGCCTGGTTGATCTCGGCCCACAGCGCATCGAGGGAGAGGCCGAGGACATCGGCAATCGCCGCAATGGTGGGGAACGAAGGAGTGGCGACGCGGCCCGACTCGATCTTCCGGAGGGTCTCGGGTGAGACCTGGGCATCCAACGCGGTGGCGAGCATCGGACGCTCTCCCCTGGCGCGCCGGAGGAGGGAGCCGAGGCGCTGCCCGCGCTCCACCTCTTCGGGACTAAGCGGCAATCTCACCATGGCTCCAATTGTAATACCGGGATAATATGGCCGGGATAGTTATTGGTTCTGGAAAGGTGCCGCATGATTGAGATCCTGAACTCCGCCGAGCTGGGCCGGGCAAAGGAGGCCGGTGCCCTGGTCGCCCACATACTGCAGACACTGAAGGCCCGCAGCACGGTGGGCACCAGCCTCCTGGCCATCGACCAGTGGGCAAAGGCAATGATCGTCGAGGCTGGAGCGCAGTCCTGCTACGTGGACTACGAGCCGTCCTTCGGGCGCGGGCCATTCGGCCACTACATCTGCACCGCCGTCAACGACGCCGTGCTCCACGGACTGCCGCACGATTACACGCTGGCCGACGGCGACCTGCTGACGCTCGACCTCGCTGTCTCCAAAGGAGGGGTCGCTGCGGACTCAGCCATCAGCTTCATCGTTGGCGGCTCAAAGCCCCTGGAGAGTGTGGCGATGATCGACGCGACCGAACGCGCGCTGTATGCAGGGATAGCCGCCGCGGGCCCCGGTGCCCGCATCGGTGACATCTCCCACGCCATTGGCTCCGTCCTCAGCGCGGCAGGCTACCCGGTCAACACCCAGTTCGGCGGCCATGGGATCGGATCAACAATGCACCAGGACCCCCATGTGCCAAACACCGGACGGCCCGGCCGTGGATACACGCTGCGGCCCGGGCTGCTGCTGGCATTGGAGCCCTGGGTGATGGCTGACACCGCTGAACTCATCACCGATCCCGACGGCTGGACGCTCCGGAGCGCAACCGGGTGCCGGACGGCCCACAGTGAGCACACGATCGCCATCACCGACGACGGTGCGGAGATCCTCACGCTGCCGAGGCAGGCCCTTTCCTGAAGCCGTCGTTGAACAACATCCCCGATCAGAACATTCAGGACGCCCAGTCGGCATCGCCGAAGGCACGCCCCCGGAAGTGCGCGCGCAGGTACTCGCCCACGACGGCGGCCCCGAGGCCCCCGACGTCGGGCGCGACAACCCTGCCGCCGACCCGCCGAACCATGCGCTGGACGAACCGCTCAAGGCTTGGGTCATCGCCGAGCCGGAAAAATGTGGCCTGCGCCCCGACGCGTCCCAGGCGGTCGAGCTCTGCCACCGTGACGCGGATGGTTTCCGGGTCCGAAGGCCAGCAGAACCAGGGCTCGCCCTCCGGCAGCAGGTGCGCGGTGGGTTCGCCGTCGGTCACCACCAGGAGGACAGGCTGCATGGACGGGTGCCGGCGGAAGAACCGCCCGGCGAGCAGCAGTCCGTGGTGCAGGTTGGTTCCCTGCTCCCGGCGGACCGGCAGTGCCGTCAGCTCGCCGATGTCCATCGCCTGCGCGTAGCGGCCGAACGTGATCAGCTCCAGCCGGTCCCCGCGGAACCGCGTGGAGACGAGGTGGTGCAGGGCAAGGGCGGTCCGCTTCATCGGCACCCACCGCCCCTCGGCGGCCATCGAGAACGACACATCAACGAGCAGGACGACGGCGGCCTGGGTGCGTGCCTCTGTTTCGCTGATTTCGATGTCTGCCGCGGTAAGGTGCAGCCCCCGGGCGGGGTTCCCACCGTCGGCCGCGGTACGGCTGATCGCATTGGTCAGGGTGCGCGTGACGTCCCAGGGCTCCGCGTCCCCGAACTCCCACTGGCGGCTGGAACCGGTCTGCTCCCCGGCGGCGCCGGCCACCCGCGTGTCCCGCTGCCCCTGCCGGCCTGACAGCTGCTTGGCGGTGTCCCGCAACAGGGACTTGCCCAGCCTCCGCATGGCCTGCGGAGACAGCCGAAGGTCGCCGTCGGCTCCCCGCCGCAGGTAGCCGCCGTCCTGCATCGCCCGCTCTACCTCGGCGAGGGTGCGGGCGGTCACGGCGGCATTCTGGCCGAGCTGGCGGGCGAGGGCATCCAGGTCCAGATCGCCGAGGTTTGATCCGTTGTAGGACTGGGACAGCTGTTCGGCCAACCCGTCGAGCTCGGCGATGTCCTGGAGCACGCCGGTGCCGTCACCCAGGCCCAGGCCCTCCTGGCCCTCAAAGCGTTCGGACCCGGTCCAGTCCTCGCCGGGGCGCAGGGCCCGCAGGCTGGAGTCCAGCTGATCAAGCTGGGCCATCAGGTCCGGCGAGCCGAAAGCCTGGGCCGAGAGCTGCATAAGCTCCTCGCGCTGCTCTGGTGACATGGACTGCAGGAGGCGCTGCGCCGCGGCCGCGCGCTTGGCCAGGGCATCAATCAACTCCTCCACGGACTGGGGGTTCTCCGGAAAGAAGCCGCCGTGCTGGGCCATGAACTCCTGGAAGTCCGCTTCGGTGTCCTCGCCGCGCCGGTGCTTGTCCAGCAGCCCATTGAGGTTCCGCAGCATGCTGTTGACCGCAGCCCGGTCCTCATCCGTGGCGTTCTCGAGTGCCTGCTTCATCCCGGCGAACCGCTGGTCCAGGACCTCACGACCCAGCAGGTCCTTGATCTGTTCGTACGCCTCCCGGGCGGTACTGGACTGCCAGTCATAGGAGGCGAGCTCGTTGACGGCTGCCGCCGTGGACCGGGGCAGGTTCTGCAACTGCATCTCCCGGAAGGCCCGATCGGTGTTGTCCATCATGGCGTCCCGGGCAAGCTGCTTGCGTTCCTCCAGCACGGCCGTTTCGAGCAGCTTCTGGACCTCGTTGAGGGTGCCGTCCAGCCGGTGCCGGCCCAGGAGTTCACTGCGGCGCTGCTGGACGCGCCGGGCAAGGTCATCGAGGCCTTCCCGGTTCCGGCCGCCGCGCCGCAGGAACTCCTGCAGGGCGTGCCGGGGCGAGTAGCCGGCCATGACGTCCTCGGCAACCGCGTCCAGTGCCTCCGCCAGGTCAACGGGCGGCGCGAGCGGGTCCGGCCCGCCCGTGTACCGGCCGTACCTGGCGGAGTGGTTGTGGATGCCCATGATGCCTCCGGTTCCTGTCCTGGCCGCGCCGCTGCCTTCGGCCAGCTGCTGCCGTTCTCCTGCTAGCCGTAGATTGTTTCCTCGTCGTCGGACTCCTTCGAGATCCGCCGGGCGAGGTATAGGCCTTCCAGTGCGAGTTCAATGGCGGCTGCGCGCTGCCCTTCGTTCGTTGCTCCGAGCCGGCCGCTGATTTCGTCGTACAGGCCCGATCCGTTGAGGGACGGCAGGTTCTGCAGGAATTCCTGCGCCGTGACATGTTCTCCGGTGGTCACGGTCCTGTGGCCATCGAGCGCAGCGACAAGCGGACCCAGGTCGATGCCTTGATAATGCGCCCGCACTGCCTCGGCGGTGGCGGTGCGCAGGAGGTGGTCCAGGACCGCCTGCTCGCGGCCTTCTTCCCCGGACTCGAATTCGATCTTGCCGGTGAGGACGTCCACTGCGGTGCCAAGGTCCACGATCCGGGCCACGGCTTCCTCCTCCCCGCGGACACTGGCCCGGCGAAGCGCTGCTGCGGCGACTGTTTCAGCACCGGCGATGGCGAACCGTGCGGACACCCCGGAGGTCTGGTTGATCGCCGGGGACTGCCGGAGCGCGCGGGTGTATCGGGCCAGGATCTCAAGGATGACGGGCGGGACATCGGCCACCAGCTGCCCCTCCTGCCGGATGACCGCCACCTCGTCGGCCAGCTCTATCGGGTAGTGGGTCCGGATTTCGGCGCCGAACCGGTCCTTCAGCGGCGTGATGATCCTGCCGCGGTTGGTGTAATCCTCCGGGTTGGCCGACGCGACGACCAGCACGTCCAGCGGCAGCCGCAGCACGTAGCCGCGGATCTGGATATCGCGCTCTTCCATCACGTTCAGCATCGACACCTGGATCCGCTCGGCAAGGTCCGGCAGTTCGTTGATGGCGATAATGCCGCGGTTGGAGCGCGGGACCAGGCCATAGTGGATGGTTTCCGGGTCCCCCAGGCGGCGGCCCTCAGCCACCCGCATCGGATCGACGTCGCCGATGAGATCGGCAACGGAGGTGTCCGGCGTGGCGAGCTTCTCCACATACCGTTCCGACCGGTGTCGCCATGCCACGCGCATCCGGTCCCCTTCAGTGAGGGCGCGGGCGCGGGAGTGCTCCGTGATCGGTTCGTAGGGGTGTTCATTGAGTTCCGAGTCCTCGATCACCGGTGACCATTCGTCCAGCAGCCCGGCCAGCGTGCGGAGGAGCCGGGTTTTGCCCTGCCCCCGTTCGCCGAGGAGCACGACGTCGTGGCCGGCTATCAAGGCGCGCTCGAGCTGGGGAAGGACGGTCCTGCTGAAGCCGTACAGCCCGGGCCATGGATCGCGGCCGGCGGCGAGCGCGGCTAGCAGGTTGTCGCGGATCTCGTGGCGCAGGTCCTTCTGGACGTGGCCGGCCGCACGCAGTTCACCAACAGTGAAGATATCGGGTCGATCAGTCACCACTCCACGGTAGTCCCCCCTGTGCAGTGAATCGAGGGATTTCTGCAAACACCCGTTCCCCAGCCGTTTCCGGGCATACCCTGATACCGATGATCGCAGCAACGCCGACAACGCCACCGGCTCCGCCAGCAGGACCGGAGCGCACCCTCCTCCTCCTGGTGCGCCATGGGGAGACGCCCACCACCGGAAAGGTCCTGCCGGGACGGGCGCCGGGGCTGTACCTGTCCGAGCGGGGCCGGGTGCAGGCCGAACGCGTAGCCGAACGCCTCGACGGGCTTCCCGTGGACGCCATCTATTCCTCGCCTTTGGAGCGCGCCCGGGAAACTGCCGAGCCCGCCGCAATGCGCTCCGCACTGGAGGTGAACGAAGAGCCCGGGCTGCTCGAATGCGACTTCGGCGACTGGACAGGGGCCGCGCTCGCCGAACTGGCCGCTTTGCCGCAGTGGCAGGCCGTCCAGCAGAGTCCGTCAACGTTCCGCTTTCCCAACGGGGAAAGTTTCACCGAGATGCAGGCGCGGATGGTCGGGGCACTCAAGGTGCTGCGCACCGCGCACCCCGGAGGCGCCGTCGTATGTTTCTCCCACGCAGACCCGATAAAGGCCGCCGTTGCCGACGCCCTGGGCACCCCCCTTGATCTTTTTCAGCGCATCGTGATCAGCCCCGGCTCGGTGTCCGTCATCTCCCAGGTCGAAGGCCAGGCGCCTGCGGTGCTCATGGTGAATTCGACGTCCGAACCCCTGAGCGGACTGAGGGCGCAGTGAAACGGGGCGGCGCGCATAGCTGGGACAGGCGATGAAAAGGAACAGCCGGTGCCGGGGCGGGAACTGACGCTGCTTACCGACGGCCGGGTGGAGCTGCTGGCACGCATCCCGAGGAGCAGCAACGCCACGTTCCTGGTGCGGGTTTCCTCCGGGGACGACTCCGCCCATGCTGTCTACAAGCCGGAGGCCGGAGAACGGCCGTTGTCCGATTTTGAGCCCGGGCTGTACCGGCGCGAGCGCGCTGCCTACCTGCTGAGCGATTACCTGCAGTGGGGGCTCGTGCCGCCAACAGTGATCCGGGACGACTCTCCCTTGGGAATTGGGTCGCTGCAATGGTTCGTGCCCTGCGACTACCGGGACCACTACTTCACCCTGTACGAGGAATCGCCGGAAACCCATGACGCCCTGTTCCGTATCGCCCTGTTCGATTTCATCAGCAACAACACGGACCGCAAAAGCGGACACGTTTTGCGCGGACATGACGGGCGGGTATGGGGCATCGACCATGGGCTGTGTTTCTCCGCCGGCTTCAAGCTGCGCACTGTCATCTGGGATTTTGCGGGCGAACCCATTCCTGCCTCCTTGCTGCAGGACATCACCCCGCTCGTGGAGCACGTCCCGCCCGACGTCGCGCAGCTTCTGGACGACGCCGAAGTGGCCGCCCTGCAGCGGCGCGTGCAGCGTGTGCTGCGGGATTGCGTGCTGCCGCTCGACCCCACCGGAATGCGTTACCCCTGGCCCCTTGTGTAGTCGTCAAAGCCGGAGCGCTCACTGCAAAGCCGGCAACGCGGACCCGGGCGTGGGACGCTGCGGCGCTGGAGGCCACCCGACGGTTGGACGGCGTCCACGCCCCGGTGGTGCTTCCCGGCCACGGCCCGGCGTTGCGCATGCCCCTCGCCGAAGCCCTGGCAGTGCTTCGCCGGGGCGAAACCGGTTATCCTCGCTGACCCTGCGTGCCGGAGCTACTCCACGGCGTCAGTGTCAGTTGGGGCGGCGCGGTGATCCACCCCGGCTGACAGCTCATCGATCCGGTCCAGTGCCGAGTTCAGCTGTTGGACAGTCGCCCAGAGATCTGGATGTCCTTCACGGATCTGCTCCAGCGAGGCGCCAGCGGATCGAAGCGTTGCGAGGTCGAAACTGACATTCGTGCGTGCCCCCGCCACTGCTGCCCGGAGGGCGCCGAAAGCGACAACCACATCGGCGATCAGCGCCGGGTTTCCATGGGAAGCGAGCCAGCCAAGGTCTTCGATGGCTTCCATCGCCCGTTCGCCCAGCAGGGCCGAAGCCCTCGCGGCGTTAACCGACGCCCCGTGGATGGCGTCATCACGCTCCCGCCCAGGTTCCAGGCGGAACGCCGCACCGAACGCTTCGGAGGCGGCAGCGTCGTCGTCGGCCAGTCGAAGGGCGGTCTCACGGAGCGATCGCGCACGCGCGTGGATGTCGGCGAGCTCCCCGCCCTTGCCGTCGCTTGGCTTGGTGTAGCCCGCCACCATCGACACCAGGGACGCGGCGATGGCAAGCATTACCCCCGTCCCTGCCCCTCCGCCCGGCGAACCCTTGGACTCTGCCAACGCCTGCGTCCATTCCTCAACTGTTGAGCCCTGGGTTGTCACCGTTTCAGAATCAGCCATGGCACCTATTGTGCCCCTGGTAGGCGGAGGTTCGTGCGCACACGGCAAGGGGGCTGGAGAAGCAGCAGGAAGTTGGTGTGGCGCCGCCGGAGATTCAGCCCTTCCGTTCCGCCCGGTATGCACTGGGGCTTACCCCGTGCATCCGGCGGAACTGGCGGGAGAAGTAGAACTGGTCATATAGTCCGATGTCGCGTCCCACCTGGGCGACAGTCAGCTCCGTAGTATCCAGCAGAAGCCTCGCCCGAGCCATCTTCAGGGCAGTGTGGTGGGCCAGCACTCCCCCACCAGTAGCTTCCCTGAACAGCTTGCTCAGCTGCGACGACGAGACACCCACCACCGCAGCCAAGTCGGGCAACCGGATGCTGCCGTCAACCCGCTCCTCCAAAAACTTCATGGCCTGCTGGAGGGGCGTCCCCTGCTCAGGGAGGCGGCGGTCGACAGCGAGGGTGGCGAGGAGTTTCCAGGCCATTCCTGCTGTGGCAACCAGGCGGGCAGGCGACTGGTCATGTTCCAAGGCGGAGATGACTTCGTCCAACATGGCCGTCAGCCGGTCCACGGCTACCAGCGGGATAATGGGCCGGTCCGGACGCACGCCGGATTCCTCAACAAGTTCGGCAGTATCGGAGCCCAACACGTGGCACCACCAGATGGTCCACGGGTCCTCGCGGGAGGCACCGTAGGCATGGGCCTTCCCTGTACCGCCAGGAAGAACGACGGCGGTCGACTTGCCGACGTCGAACCGGGAACCGGCGGTTTCCACCCACCCCTTCCCCGCGACGCAGAGGATGACGATCGTTTCCTCGGCGCCCGAGGGACGGTGCCGCCCATGGGCCTCTGCGACGGGAAAGACGCCCGCATCGGTGACCATGAGGCGGCGTGTCACGGGACGGGTGAGCGCTTCCCGGACCAGCGGCCGCGGAACCACCACGAGCCGCTGGTTCTGGAAGCCCGTTGCCCTTTCCACCTGCGCTCCCTCCGTAGAATCACTCAGTGTATGCCGGGCGGGCACAGTCCCAGCGGCACGGGTCAGGATGACTGTTCCTTCCAGCCCGTCCACATAAGCAGCTCCACCTTCTCCACGGCACACAGGTCGCCGTCCACCACGTCACGCCTGTGCTGGGCCTCCAGCGGCACCCCCACCTTCGCCTCCTTCGGGAGGGGAAGGATCTGGAGCAGGACCTGGGACCCGGGGCGGATGCCGGCATCGTGCGCTTGGAGGACCCACGGCGAACCGTCCCAGAAGCGGTCGGCAACCACGCGCCCGTCAACGAGGAGCCGGGCAACGTCCCCGGCCCACATGATCTCAAGCTCAGAGTGCCCCTCGCCAGCCAAGGACGCCGCCGCCGTCGTCGTCAGGTCAAGCCGGTACACCTCGGCCAGTTCCTCGACAGCTCCCCCGGTGGGCGCGGCAGCCCGCCCGGCGAGTGAACCGAAGGAAGCAGGAACGGGCTGTGCGGGGCGGACCAGCTCGGCCGGCAGGCTCAGCCGCGCCCGTTCAGGTGCCAGCGCTGTCACCTGAACGTCTTCGAACTGACAGGTCGCAGTGGAAAAGCGCCGAGCGGAAGGTGATGCCGGCGACCTGCCGGCCAGGAGTCCGTCGGCACCTACCCAGAGCGGGTCCGCTGACAGAACCAGTTCACGACCGCTGAGGGTATCGAGGACCCACGCCTGCTCAGCCAGCTCAGCCGGCAGGACGAGGATGGCCAGGGAGCCGTCAGGGGACTTCACCGTGAGGGTGGCCGGCAACGTGGCGTCAATCGCGTAGGTGTTGCCACCCAGGGCAGAAACGGCGCCTTCAAGCTCCGTTCCTTCCGGCAGGCAAACCTGGGGCTCGATTCCGGCTTCGGCAGCGAGGACCAGGGTCGGTGAAGATTCCGGCCCCAAAAGGGTCAGCGGCGATGCCGTTGCCCAGCGCAGCCGGACCCCTGCAATCTCAAGGTTCACGGGCCAGGCGCTGATCGTTCCGGCGGGAATGGCCACAGCCTTGCCGGGAAAGGTCACCGTGTCCTCCCCCAGAGACAGCCTGAACTGTGCTGCCGGGTAATCCTGCAGTGGCATGTGGGGTTGGTGCCAGGTGATGAACACAAACCCGGACTGCCCGTCGCTGCGCAGGGCCCAGCGAAGTGTTGCCGAGTCCTCGACGCCGGCAGGTACATGATCCGGGAGGGTGGACGGCATGGGGGCGAGACGGTCGCCGAACGCGGACAGGAAAGCGTGCTGCCTGCGCAGCAGGCCGAAGCTGGATGCCAGCCGGCCGGACGCACCGATGGGCGCGTGGAAGTCGTAGTCGAACTCCGGAAGGTCATTGGGGTAGCCCGTTGCCTGCGACTCCTGCAGGCCACCGGAAGGATTCGTTCCGCCCGTGAACATGTAGTAGCCCTGCCAGCCGGAGCCGCTGCCGATCTTGTTGTTGGCCACGGCGGCCACGTCCTTGCCCTTGGGCCACGGCCGGCGCTGGTAGGCCGTGGCCATGCCTCCCGTCAGCTCGCAGGTGGCCGGCGGGTAGAGGGCGGACGGAGAGCGCGGAGCCGCTGCGTCGCTGCCGGAGAAGCGCTCGCGGAGATCGGCACCAATGCCGGGGTCGTCCCACTCGTGGCTGAAGAAGTAGTGCTGCCGGAACGTCGGGTCCCAGGGGGCGTCGGCGTCCACCCAGAAGCCGTCACCGTAGCCGCCGAAGACCGGCAGGACTTCGGCTTCGGGGATGTCGGCCCCGCCCCAGGCAGTGGCCGTCCAGATGGGGGCACTGAGACCCGCGGCCCGGGTGAGCTTCTTGAGCTCGGCGATGTGCCCAGGCTGGTCGTAAAGTTCGTTTTCCAGCTGAATGCCGACGACGTTGCTGTCCGCCCCAGTCAGGCCCCGCAGCTCCCCGCCGACGCGGTTAAACCAGCGTTCCACCATCGCCAAGTAGGCGGGGTCATTCGTGCGGTGTCCTACAGCGGCCGCCTGCACCCAGTCAGGAAAGCCGCCATTGCGGACCTCGCCATGGCACCAAGGCCCCAAGCGCAGGACTACATCCAAGCCGAGAGAGGCACACAACTGGACGAAGGCGGCAACGTCCAGGTTGCCATCGAAACGCACCTCCCCCTCGATCTGTTCGTGATGGATCCAGAAGACGTAGCAAGCCACCACGGTGATGCCGCCGGCCTTCATCAGCCGCAGCCGCTCCTCCCACCTTGCCCGGGGAAGCCGGCTGAAGTGGATTTCTCCTGACACCGGCACCGCCGGACGGCCCGCGCACTCGATGTAGCGGCTGGTGAGCCGCCATCTGCTGTGCGGGTCCTCGGTGTTGCTCATGGGCGGGAGCTGCAGGGGCAATTCGTGGGGCCGCTGGGTAACCTTCAAAAGCCCGTGGATTCCCTGTGATTCGAGGGTGCTGTGTTCAAGGCGCATGTGTGGATTCTTTCAGCTCCCAGGAGCGGTGAGGATGAGGGTGGTCATGCGGCGTTGCCAGGCTTCATCGGCCCAGAG
>JBKJVX010000115.1:0-8066 GCA_046717065.1 Arthrobacter sp.
ACCGGCAGCTGGTGTTGTACGGTCCGCCGGGCACCGGCAAGACCTACCTGGCGAAGCACCTCGCGGCGGAGTTGGCGGATGACACCACGGACGAGCGGGTCAAACTGGTCCAGTTCCACCCTTCGTATGCCTACGAGGACTTTTTCGAGGGCTACCGGCCGGACAAGACGGACGAAGGCCAGGTGTCCTTCAAACTTGTTGCCGGTCCGCTCCGCCGCCTCGCCGAAGAAGCGGCCAAGCCCGGAAACGAGCAAAAACCGTACTTCCTCATCATCGACGAGATGAACCGCGCCAACCTCGCCAAGGTGTTCGGCGAACTGTACTTCCTGCTGGAGTACCGCGACGACCGGATCTACCTGCAGTACAGCCCGAATGAGCCGTTCACGCTGCCGGACAACCTCTATATCATCGGCACCATGAACACCGCGGACCGGTCCATCGCCATGATGGATGCCGCCATCCGCCGCCGTTTTGCCTTCATCGAGCTGCACCCGCAGACCGAACCGGTGAAGGGCTCGTTGCTCCGGTTCCTCCAGGCCCGGCAGCTGGACACCACCCCGGCCCTGCTGCTGGATGCCCTCAACGCCGCCATCGACGAGTGGGACCGGGACCTCATGATCGGCCCGTCGTACTTCATGAAGCCGGCAGCCCAAACCCCTGCCGGACTGCGGCGGATCTGGAAGTACGAGCTGATGCCCCTGCTTGAGGAGCACTACCACGGCCAGCTGACCCGGGCCCAGCTCGAGGAACGCTTCGGACTGGACCGGCTGCTGGAACGCCTTGCAGGCCGTTGACCCCGGCGCATCTGTCCGGCACCTGGTGCTGGACGAACTGTCCCGCGGGATGGTGGAACGGCTGGATCCGGCCAGCGCCTCGTTCCTGAACGCCAGCGGCCTGGCCAAGGCGTCGCCCATGGGCCTTGGCCTGTACCGGATCGAGCCCGTGGGCAAGGTTGGCTCTGTGCGGACTCCCACGGTGCAGCTGGACGTCCGGCCCAAGGACCGGCTGGGACTCAGCCGGCTCCTGTTCCTGCTCAGCTACGCGGGCGAACAGGGGTTCCGTCCCGATTCCGTGGCCGCAGAGGAGGACCGGGAACTCTGGAGCGCGCTGGCTGAGTCGTTGGCGCAGCTCGCGGAACGGGCCCTGGGGCGAGGTGTGCTGCAGGGGTACCGCACCGTGGAAGAGTCGCTCCGCACCGTCAAGGGACGCATCCGCATCTCGGACCAGATTTCCCGGCGGCCCGGCATGCTGGTGCCCCTGGAAGTGTCCTACGACGAGTTCAGCGAGGACATCGCCGAAAACCGCATCCTGCGTGCCGCGCTGGAGCGGATGGGCCAGGTGCCGCGGGTCCGCCCCGAGGTGCTGAGCCGGCTGCGCCAGCTCAAGGGAAAGCTCGACGCCGTCACCCGCCTTCCCGCCGGTGCACCGCTCCCGCCGTGGACGGCCAGCCGGATGAACCTTCGCTACCACGCCGTCCTCCGCCTGGCGGAACTCATTCTCCGGAATGCCTCGGCTGAAGCGGGCCAGGGCAAGCAGCAGACGGCTGCATTCGTGGTGGACATGGCCCAGGTGTTTGAGGATTTTGTCGGCACGGCATTGCGGGAGGCGATGGCTGCCTACCCGGGAGAGCTCCGGCTTCAGTACAACGCGCTCCTCAGCGAGGCGGTGCGGGACGCGGACCGGTTGTCCGTGCGGCCGGATGCCGTGCACCTGCTGGGCGGACGGCCCGTGGTGGCCTACAACGCCAAGTACAAGGCCGCGTCCGATCTCGGCGCCTCGCTCACAGCCGACCATTACCAAATGCTCGCCCACTGCACCGCTTTGGCGGTGCCCACGGCCTGGCTGGTCTACGCGGGATCCGGTGAGGTCAAGCTGCGCCGCATCCTGAACACGGACATCGACATTGTGGAGTTCCCGCTGGACCTGTCCAGGCCGCCGTCGGAAATCCTCGCCTCGATTGCGGAACTCGCCCGCCAGTCCTGGGGCGAGGTGCTTCGGCAGGCCCGGAACGCGGGCTAACGCTGGGGCTGCCCTGCCGCCGTCGTACGTCGGCCCAAGTTGGGCCCGCACCGGCGCCTAACGCTCGGACTGCCTGCCGCCGTCGTACGCGCTGGCCTTGTTACACCGGAACCCGGAACGTGAACGTGGTTCCCTGGCCCGGCGCGCTTGCCACTTCGATGTTCCCGCCATGGGCCTCAACGATGGCCTTGCTGATCGGCAGGCCCAAACCAACGCCAGGGATGGCTGTCCTGCGGACGTTGCTGGTGCGGAAGAACTTGGCAAACACTTCCGAGGCGTCTTCGGCGCTCATGCCCATACCGGTATCGCTGACCCGGCACGTAAGGTGGCCGTCCTCCTGTGCCAGGGACACAAGCACGTTGCCGCCGTCGGGGGAGTACTTGATGGCGTTGGACACCAGATTGTCCAATACCTGGGAAATCCGCGGCCCGTCCACGTGGGCCTCCAACCGCTCCGGCGTATCAGAGGCCAGCACCACTCCTGACGCAGCCGCCTTGGGCATCGCGGAGGAAACGCTCGCGCGCACCAGGTCGGCCACGTCCACGGAGTGGGGCGTAACAATCAGCTGTCCGTTGCGGCTGGCAAGCAGGTCGCTGACCAACGTCAATAGCCGCTCCGAGTTCCTGCGGATGATCTCGAGCATGGCCCGCTGCGATTCCGCCGGCTCATCTTCGAGCAGGATTTCCACGTACCCAAGAATTGACGTCAGGGGTGTCCGGAATTCATGAGAGACGCTGGAGACGAAGTCATCCTTTGCCGCCAGGGCGTTGACGAGGTCTGTAACGTCGCTGAAGGCAATCACCGAACCGGAGAACTTCCCCTCGGCATCCTTCATGGCCCGGGCGGTGGTCACGAAAGCCCGCTGCTCCTTGCCGGAGCCCAACCACACAAGGTAATCCGTGAAGGTTTCCCCGAGGACGGCGCGGCGGACCGGGCGTTCCTGCACTGGAACCAAAGTCTTCCGGTCCGGTCCGAACACGAGCAGCTGGGACTCGTTCGGGTCAGCTATCTCCTTGGGCCGCGCCAGTTCGTGGTTGGTCCGCTGCTTCCGGTTCATCAGCACGTCATGCCCGTCCGCGTCCACAGCGAGGACGCCCAGATGGACAGTGTCCAGGACGGTGTTCAACAGCGCTTCCTGGCGCTGGCTGGTGCGCAGGTTGGCCTGCAATTGCGCGTCCTTTTCCTCCAGCTCACGCTGCTGCCGCATCATGCTGAGCGTCAGGACACTTACGGACACACCGATGCCGAGCATCATTACGGGCAGGAGCAGTGACCGCGCAAAGTCCTGCGCCGTAAAGCTTCCTTTGATCAGCAGCGGAACCCAGATGATGGCCAGCGGCGCCAGGAAAGACAGCCACAAAGCAGCCCTCGGGTAGTAGCCGGAGGCGCACAGCCAGATCACCGGGAAGACGGCAAGCAGGCTGATGCCCGTCAGGCTTTCCTGCCCGCCTTCCCTGCCGAGGGCAATGGAGACGAAATCCAGCAGCGGAAGAATCAGGAAGCTCGTGTAGGGCAACCGCTCCCAGGGAACCAGGTAGCACAGGGCCATGATGGCGGCCTGCGACACCAGGAACGCGACAAAAAGCGGATCGTTCATGGTGGCGGGGAAGAACGCCCAGATCAGGAAGGCTGTCAGGATCGTCGTCACAAACAGGGGCATCTGGCTGAGCGCCACCCGCTCCGTCAGCCGGTACTCATGGAAAGGACGCCGAAAGAACCTTATCCGGCCAGACGACCACGCATCCGGGTTAGTCATGGCGCAGAAACTTACGGGACAAGGTGTGCGAGGCCATATCAGCAGGATATCCGCAGCCAGCTATACTTCTGACGTTGGCTGCTGAGGGGGCACTATGAGTGATGCACGTGTCGGACTGGTCATCGAGGATGACCACGATATTCGGGAACTGGTTCGCACCGTGCTGACCCAGGCAGGCTTTGACGTGACCGTGGCAAGCAGCGGTGCCGAAGGTGTCCTTACTGCGAAGACCCTCAATCCGGATGTCATCACCCTGGACCTTGGCTTGCCGGACATCGACGGTTTTGAGGTCTCCCGGCAGATCCGCGAGTTTTCGGACGCCTATATCGTGATGCTGACTGCCCGCACCGAAGAGCTGGATACCCTCATCGGCCTTGAGTCCGGCGCGGACGATTACCTTACAAAACCGTTCCGCCCCAGGGAGTTGCGAGCCCGCATCGCTGCGATGATGCGCCGCCCCCGTACCGTCCCGGGCGCGGCGGAAGCTTCCGGGGAGGAGGCGTCGGCGGATGGCCAGGCGCACCCGGAGCGGGGAAATTACAGCCATAACGGCCTGGAGCTGAGCTATGCCTCCCGCACGGTAACCGTGGACGGCGCCGAGATGAACCTGACCCGCACCGAGTTCGAACTCCTGCACGCCCTGCTGGAGGCAGGCAGGACTGTCCGTACCAAATCGGACCTGGTGCGCCGGCTACGGGACGAGGATTACGACGTCGGGGGTTACATCAGCGAAGCTGACGAGCGGTCCGTCGAGGTCCACATGGGCAACCTGCGAAAAAAACTTGGTGATTCACCGCAGAAGCCGCGCTGGCTCCAGACGGTTCGCGGCGTAGGCTACAGGCTCGCCCCGGGCGAACACTGATCCTGCAGCCTGCTCATCGTTTGCCGGCTGCACTGGCTGATCCGCCTCAGGAACGAGGCCGCGAGCCTGGGAAGGACGACGGCGGCGTCCGCGTCCGGCCCTCCGGTCCGGATTTCGCCTTCCAGGGCGATTGCCAGACTGGCGAGCCGTTGGGCGCCCACCATCTGGCTGGATGTCTTCAGGCTGAGGACGGCGTCCACTGACCCGTCCAGGTCTCCGCTGGTCAGGGCCAGTCGCAGGCGCCCGATGCGATGCGGGAGGTAGTCAATGAAGTTCCCCACGAACACCCTGCAATACCCCTCGTCCTCCTCGAGTTCCTCACGCAGCCGGTCCAGGACGGCCTGGTCCACCAGTGGGCGACCGGCATTATTGGACGGGATCATCATTGTCCTTTCGGCTGTGGTCTTCCACTCCGGAAACCGGGGGGCAAAGCGGGGCATCAACGCACCTTCAGGTTAGGGCTGCTGCACATACTCAAGTGGGGTTTCCGAATAGAATTGTGCGTTTCTTGATGAGACTGCAGGTTTTTACGTCCAATACTTGAGCCAGTGCATTTCGTACAAAAGATCAGCGGCAGCGGGCCGCATAAAGACGCGGAGAATAGTTGTTGTGTTGAGGTCGCTGAGAACTTTTGTCATAGCCTTTCTGGTGGCCGCCGGAATAGCCGTTGCCTTTATCCAACCTGCACATGCTGCCCCGGCTGGCCAGGTCGCCTTGAGTCCTGCGTCCGGACCGGCGGGCGCTGCTGTTACCGTTTCCGGGACGGGATTTAAGGCATCAACAACGGGGTCGGTAAGTGTGGGTTCCACTACCTTTCCTTTCAAAACCACAGCCACTGGCGCATTCAGTACCGGCATCACCATCCCTGCTGCATCCAGCGGCACCGTCACTGTCACAGCCAAGACGTTGTCCATCAAAGCGTCCGCTCCGTTTGTTGTGGAGGCAGTCCCGGCGCCCCGGCCGCCCACCGTCAGCACAGACTCCTTGCGCTTTGGAGTGGCCACTCCTGGCGGAGCGCTGGCTGCCGCGGAACTCGACCAAGTATCTGTATTGGCGGGGGAGAGCCCCTCCATGGTCCTCATTTACAAAGACTTTCTTCAGTCGCCTCCACTGACGGAGCTGAACGCCGTGCGCGCCCGCGGAGCCATTCCGCTGGTGACGTGGGAGCCGTGGGTTTGGGGCGGCGGCGTCGAGCAGCCTGCATATGCCCTTGACCGAATCACCGCCGGAGACTTTGATGCCCGCCTTCGTGAGTGGGGCCAGTCCCTTGCTGCCTGGGGCCAGCCGGTGATGCTCCGCTTTGCCCATGAGATGAATGGCAACTGGTATCCGTGGGCGGAATCGGCCAACGGAAATCAGCCGGGCGACTACGTCCAGGCCTGGCGGCACGTCCACGACGTCGTCGCCTCTACCGGAGCCAGCAACGTCCAATGGGTGTGGTCTCCGAACGTCCCCTACTGGGGCTCCACGGATCTGGCGGGGCTTTATCCGGGCGCGGGCTACGTGGATGTTGTGGCCCTCGACGGGTACAACTGGGGCACGTCCACGGCGTGGAGTAGCTGGGTTTCGCCCCAAGACCTCTTTGCCCCGGGCATTGCAGCGCTCCGCACCCTCGCGCCGGGTAAGCCAGTCCTGATTGCCGAGACGGCGTCCAGCGAGGACGGCGGTTCGAAAGCCGAATGGAACGCCAGCCTGGTGTCCTACCTTGCCGCCCAGCCCGATGTTATGGGGTTCGTCTGGTTCCACCTGCAGAAGGAGGCCGACTGGCGCATCAACAGCAGTCCTTCCTCGGCGTCTGCCTTGAATGCGGCGCTCTTGGCGCGGCGCAGTTAGCTGGCGAAAGGGGATGTTGGTGCTCCGTCTTGGTGCTGCAGTCCTTCAAACGGGACAATGCAGTCATCCTTCCGGACCCATATCAAGGGCTGCTGGGGGAAAGGCTAAAGATTGCCTCAAGAATGCTGTCTGTTCGAGGCCCCATTGGAAGCGTGGGGTTCTTGTTCCAGAAACTGCACCAGGTGCGCTTCAACGGCCGATCCATCCTTGAGCTCGCACTCCCAAACGGTGAGCACCTCCCAGCCGGCGTCCTCCAGCAAGCGACGCTGACCAGCGTCGCGTTCCTTGGTACGTGAGCGCTTTGCCTCCCAAAACTCAGCGTTCGCTTTGGGGGCGTGCTGGCCCACCCGGCAGCCATGGAAATGCCAGAAGCAGCCATTGACGAAAATGACCTTGCGGCGGCCGGCGAAGACCAAGTCCGGATTGCCCGGAAGGCGGGTGCCCCCGGTCCTTCCGTGCAGTCGGTAGCGGTACCCCTTGGCGTGGAGGAGCCTGCGCACCAGCAGCTCGGGCTTGGTGTCCTTCCCCCGGATCCGGGACATGTTCCAGCTGCGCTTCTCCGGGCTCAGCTTATCCGCCATGCTCTCAGTCTAGATTCCTAGAAACCGCGCTCCGGCTGGTCCCCGAGCTGGAAATGCCGCCCGCTGATCGAGGCGGGCTCGATCTCGACGTAGAAGTCCTTGAGCGTTGGCACCCACGACTTCAGACCCAGTTCCTCCACCTCTGCCAGTTCGGCCGAGTTGCTCAGCACCCGGGCTCTTCCCCGAAGGACCACGGACCACGCCTCGTCCGAGAGGATGCCGTCAGCCTCGAAGAGCACCGCGGAATTGATGGTTAGCTGGGCGAGCTTGTTGCCCGGGGCAGTCCTCAGATACAGCTTGCCGTTCGAGCTGACGTAGTTGACGGGAAAGATATCCGGTTCCCCGGCAACTGAGACCACCAACCGTCCGTGCCTGGTCCCCTCCAACAGGCGCCAGGACTGCTCGTCATTGAGTTCCAGGACCGGATTTCCATCTGCGTGTTCAAACATCATGCCGCCATTCTTCTACGTTACGTAGAAATGCGCTAGGGGCAGTTTGTTGGTGCCCGCCCGGGGGCTTGTTATGTGCGATGCGGGCAGCGCGCTCTTAGTTGCCGGCCTGCTTTATTACTTTCCAATTTTCTGCCTCGGTGATAAAACCAATGACGGGTTGCCTGTGGATAAGTTTTATCGCTGAAATGTGACCTGGGCTACCCTTAAGTCACAGTCCGGAACATGCCGTCTTGAAACTACTGGGGGATTAGCGGCCCATGACATCGCACAACGTATTCACGTCCCGCCTCATGCCGCCCGGCGCTGTAGCCATCCTTGTTGCTGCTGCGGTGATGTTGGCTGGCTGCACGGGTGGAGCGCCTGCAGATCCAGGAACGGCATCCCCGACAGCTACAGAGTCGGCCGCCCCCAGTCCTTCCGCCACCCCTACACCGACGACCAGCGCGGCCTACAAGCCGGCCGACGCATCCGGCCCCGCCCAAAACGTTCCCGTCCCTGTGCTGCCCGAAGTGGCGAAAACGGAGACGAAGGAGGGTGCGGAGGCGTTCGCAAAGTATTGGTTC
>JBKJVX010000116.1:0-10828 GCA_046717065.1 Arthrobacter sp.
GTGGTCAATTGACACGTATCTCACTTAGAGGGAACACTGAACGCATGATCACATTCGTTACCGTCGGCGTCGTCGTCCTTACCAAGCGCGTGGCTTAGCCCGACTGGTAACGAACCGTCACGCGCAAACCCCTCGAAGAGCCGGAAGGCTGAGGGGTTTTTTTATTCCCCGAAGCAAGACCCATCTAATGAAGATCCACTAAGGAAGAGTCCGATGAGCAAAGGATCGCCGATCAGCCCCTCGCTGATGGCTGCAAAGTCCGCTGGAGCCCACAAAGCTCCGGAAAAGGTCGACCGTACGGCTGAGGCCGTCGTCGTCGACGCTGCTGCACCTCTCTCTCCTGTACTTGGGCCGAACACCGTTGTACCCCCAACGGTGATGTCCGGCTCGCAAGCAATTGTCCGTTCGCTCGAAGAACTCGGCGTGGACGATATTTTCGGTTTGCCCGGTGGCGCGATCCTGCCCACCTATGACCCTCTGATGGCCTCCAAAATGAACCACGTTCTGGTCCGTCACGAGCAGGGAGCCGGCCACGCCGCGCAAGGCTACGCCATGGTTACCGGGCGGGTGGGCGTTTGTATAGCCACCTCGGGTCCGGGCGCCACCAACCTCGTCACCGCCATTATGGATGCCCACATGGATTCCGTACCGCTGGTGGCCATCACCGGCCAGGTATCCAGCGGGGTCATCGGCACTGACGCCTTCCAGGAAGCTGACATCGTGGGCATCACCATGCCCATCACCAAGCACTCCTTCCTGGTAACCGACCCCAATGACATTCCGCACGTAATGGCTGAGGCGTTCCACCTCGCCTCCACCGGCCGCCCGGGACCTGTCCTCGTGGACGTAGCCAAGGACGCCCAGGTTGGCCAGATGACCTTCTCCTGGCCGCCTCGAATCGACCTGCCGGGCTACCGTCCGGTCACCCGCGGACACAACAAACAGGTACGTGAGGCTGCAAAGCTGATCGCCGCAGCCCGCAAGCCTGTCCTGTACGTGGGCGGCGGTGTGGTCAAGGCGCATGCCTCCGCCGAGCTGCTCGCACTCGCCGAGGCCACCGGAGCCCCGGTTGTGACCACGCTGATGGCCAAGGGTGTTTTCCCGGACTCCCATCCCCAGCACATGGGGATGCCCGGCATGCACGGTACCGTCTCAGCCGTGACCGCCCTGCAGCAGTCAGACCTCCTGATCACCCTCGGTGCCCGTTTTGATGACCGCGTTACCGGCGTGCTGAAGACCTTCGCGCCGATGGCGAAGGTAATCCACGCCGACATCGACCCTGCAGAGATCTCCAAGAACCGCACCGCCGACGTCCCCATCGTTGGTTCCGTCAAGGAAATCATTCCGGAGCTCACCGAAGCCGTGCGCGCCCAGTTCGAGGCTGCTGGCACTCCGGACCTCACCACCTGGTGGGCTTTCCTGAACAACCTCAAGGAAACCTACCCGCTGGGCTGGACCGAGCCGGACGATGGACTGACTGCACCGCAGAAGGTCATCGAGCGCATCGGTGCGCTGACCGGGCCGGAAGGCATCTACGTGGCGGGCGTCGGCCAGCACCAGATGTGGGCAGCACAGTTCATCAAGTACGAGCGCCCGCACGCCTGGCTGAACTCGGGCGGCGCCGGCACCATGGGCTATGCCGTCCCGGCAGCCATGGGTGCGAAGGTGGGCGAGCCGGACCGTGTGGTCTGGGCGATCGACGGCGACGGCTGCTTCCAGATGACCAACCAGGAACTGGCCACCTGCGCCATCAACAACATCCCCATCAAGGTTGCGGTCATCAACAACTCCTCGCTGGGAATGGTCCGGCAGTGGCAGACCCTCTTCTACGAGGGCCGCTACTCGAACACTGACCTCAACACCGGCCACGACACTGTCCGCATCCCGGACTTCGTAAAGCTGGGGGAGGCATACGGCTGCGCTTCGTTCCGCTGCGAACGCGACGAAGACATCGACGCCACCATCCAGAAGGCCCTCGAAATCAACGACCGCCCCGTGGTCATCGACTTCGTGGTGAGCCCCAACTCCATGGTGTGGCCGATGGTGCCCGCCGGCGTGAGCAACGACCAGATCCAGGTTGCCCGCAACATGACCCCGGAATGGGAAGAAGAGGACTGACCATGAGCCGCCACACACTCTCCGTCCTGGTTGAAGACAAACCCGGCGTGCTGACCCGCGTCGCAAGCCTCTTCGCCCGCCGCGCCTTCAACATCAACTCCCTGGCCGTTGGCCCCACCGAGGTCCCGGGCATCTCCCGGATGACCGTGGTGGTCGACGCCGACGGCGACCTCATCGAACAGGTCACGAAACAGCTCAACAAACTGATCAACGTCATCAAGATCGTTGAGCTGACCTCCGAATCTTCCGTACAGCGTGACCACATCCTGGTCAAAGTACGTGCGGATGCCGCAACACGTCTGCAGGTGACCCAGGCTGCAGACCTGTTCCGAGCCTCAGTGGTCGACGTCTCCACCGATTCCGTCGTCATTGAAGCAACCGGCCACCCCGAAAAGCTCACCGCACTGCTCTCAGTGCTCGAGCCCTTCGGCATCCGCGAAATTGTGCAGTCCGGCACCCTCGCCGTTGGACGGGGATCCCGCTCCATGAGTGACAGGGCGCTGCGTTCCGCCTAGGACACTGCCAAGGTTCCGCCCGGCATGACGCAACGCCCGTAACCGCACCACCAAACACTATCTACACATCCACTCAAGAGGAGTTACGCAAGTGACTGAAATGTTCTATGACGACGACGCCGACCTGACTATCATCCAGGGCCGCAAGGTTGCCATTGTTGGCTACGGCTCGCAGGGCCACGCCCACGCGCTCAACCTGCGCGATTCCGGCGTCGAGGTCACCATCGCCCTGAAGGAAGGCTCCAGCTCGACCGCCAAGGCCGAGGACGCCGGCTTCACGGTCAGGAACGTCGCCGACGCCGCCGAATGGGCCGACGTCATCATGATCCTGGCACCGGACCAGCACCAGCGCTCGATCTACAACGACTCCATCAAGGACAAGCTGACCCCGGGCAAGGCCCTTGCCTTCGCCCACGGCTTCAACATCCGCTTCGGCTACATCCAGGCCCCTGAAGGCGTTGACGTCATCCTGGTTGCCCCCAAGGCTCCGGGCCACACCGTCCGCCGCGAGTTCGAGGCCGGCCGCGGCATCCCCGACATCATCGCCGTCGAGCAGGATGCTTCCGGCTCCGCCTGGGACCTGGCCAAGTCCTACGCCAAGGCAATCGGCGGTACCCGCGCCGGCGTCATCAAGACCACCTTCACCGAAGAGACCGAAACGGACCTCTTTGGCGAGCAGGCTGTCCTCTGCGGCGGCGTGTCCCAGCTGGTCCAGTACGGCTTCGAGACCCTGACCGAAGCCGGCTACCAGCCGCAGATCGCCTACTTCGAGGTGCTCCACGAGCTCAAGCTCATTGTTGACCTCATGTGGGAAGGCGGCATCGCCAAGCAGCGCTGGAGCGTTTCCGATACCGCTGAATACGGCGACTACGTCTCCGGCCCGCGCGTCATCACCCCTGCGGTCAAGGAAAACATGCAGGCTGTCCTCGCCGACATCCAGTCCGGTGCCTTCGCCAAGCGCTTCATCGAAGACCAGGACAACGGCGGCGTCGAGTTCAAGGAACTGCGTGCCAAGGCTGAGCAGCACCCCATCGAGGCTGTTGGCCGCGAGCTGCGTTCCCTGTTCTCCTGGCAGCAGCAGGACGTGGACTACGTTGAAGGTTCCGCCGCCCGCTAAGGCTGCCCGTTGGGCGCCGCATAAAGGCAGCAGTGAGGCCGGGTTCACACTTAACAATGTGAGCCCGGCCTTTCCGTCGGCCTAGACTTGTTTCCATCCCCAGGACTGCAACGCAGAGGATCAGCCGTGTCAAAACCCGTAGTACTGCTCGCCGAAGAACTTTCCCCCGCCACTGTCGAGGCCCTCGGCCCGGACTTCGAGATCCGGCAGACCGACGGCGCCGACCGTTCCCAGCTGCTCTCTGCCATCGGCGACGTCGACGCTATCCTGGTCCGTTCAGCCACCCAGGTGGACGCTGAGGCGATCGCCGCTGCGAAGAACCTCAAGGTCATTGCGCGTGCAGGAGTCGGCCTGGACAACGTGGACATCAAGGCCGCCACCCAGGCCGGGGTGATGGTGGTCAACGCCCCCACGTCCAACATTGTCTCCGCGGCCGAGCTCACCGTGGGCCACATCCTTAGCCTTGCCCGCCACATTCCGCAGGCCAGTGCCGCCCTCAAGGACGGCGAGTGGAAGCGCTCCAAGTACACCGGCATTGAACTGTTCGAAAAGAAGGTCGGCATCATCGGCCTGGGCCGGATCGGTGCCCTCGTGGCCGCCCGCCTGAAGGGCTTCGACACCAAGATCCTGGCATACGATCCCTACATCACCTCCGCCCGGGCGGCGCAGCTCGGTGTGCAACTGGTGACCCTGGACGAGCTCCTGGCCCAGTCCGACTTCATCACCATCCATATGCCCAAGACCCCCGAGACGGTGGGCATGCTCGGCGCGGATGCCTTCAAGAAGATGAAGAACACGGCCTACGTGGTCAACGTCGCGCGCGGCGGCCTGGTGGATGAGGAAGCCCTGTTCACCGCCCTCCAGGACGGCACGATTGCCGGTGCCGGCGTGGACGTATTCTCCAAGGAGCCCAGCACCGACCTGCCGTTCTTCAAGCTGGACAACGTGGTGGTCACCCCCCACCTCGGCGCATCAACTGACGAAGCCCAGGAAAAGGCCGGCGTCTCGGTGGCCAAGTCCGTCCGCCTCGCACTGGCCGGCGAGCTCGTTCCGGACGCAGTCAACGTCGCCGGTGGCGTCATTGCCCCCGACGTCCGCCCTGGCATCCCGCTGATTGAAAAGCTGGGCCGGATCTTCACGGCCCTGACGCATGCGTCCCTGACCCAGTTCGACGTCGAGGTGGCCGGTGAGATCTCGTCGCTGGACGTCAAGGTCCTGGAGCTTGCGGCACTCAAGGGAATCTTCGCGGACGTGGTGACCGAGCAGGTCTCCTACGTCAACGCCCCGGTGATCGCCGAGCAGCGCGGCATCAACGTCCGCCTCATCACCACCCCGGAAACCGAGTCCTACCGCAACGTCCTCACCCTGCGCGGCGCACTCAGCGACGGCACGCAGATCTCCGTGGCCGGCACCCTGACCGGGCCCAAGCAGATCGAGAAGCTGGTGGGCATCAACGGGTTCGAAGTTGAAATTCCCATCAGCGAGCACCTGGTGGTGGTTGCCTACACCGACCGTCCCGGCGTAATCGGAACCATCGGCCACATCCTGGGCATGAACAACATCAACATCGCAGGCATGCAGGTGGCACGCCACGACCAGGGCGGCCAGGTGCTCGCGCTGCTCACCATCGACAGCTCCGTCCCTCAACAGGTTCTCGACGCCATCAAGGCCGGTATCGGGGCCGAGATGGTCCGGGAAGTGGACCTGGAGGACTAACCGGCGGTCCGCCGAAACGCCGTACCACCATCCTCCGCTCGGCGCGTCCCGCCGGGGCCACGTATGATTGGCCGGTCTGCTTACAATGGCTGGGTCCTCTAACCGGACCGGGCCGGCAGGCCGGCCAATACCTTTTGCACATCCGTCCGTGATCGTCCACGTCCGCCCCGAGCGGTTTCGAATGTGCGCACGCAATCCAGGTTTCAGGGAGTTCAATGAACGCCGTCCAGAGGTTCATCAGAAGCAAAGTGCTGCTGTTGACCGCGGCCATCTTGATCGCAGCCATGTGCTTGTCGGTCCTCGTCCAAAGCCAGTCGCAAGCGGCGCTCAGCCGGACCGTGGATGAAAATTCACGGGGGCTCTACGATGTCCTGGTCCAGGCAAAGGCGCCCTCGGGCGCGCTGCTGCAGCCGGAGATCGCCAACGGCACGGGCGGCATCAGCTTCGAACAGCTGGAGGCCATCCGGAAGCTGTCGGGAACCGCGGTGGCAGCGCCCATCAGCCTTGTATCCCGGGTGACGCAAAACCTTGAAGCGCCGCGGCTGGACGCCATGGACTACCTGGGCTACAACGCCGGCCTCGCAGGCACAGCGACGGCGGACCAGGCCGCCGGGGCCACCGCTCCTGCTGAGTGGCCCGCGGCCGAGTCCGTGCTGAGCGATGAGGCCAAGAAGTACCGCCTCACGGCCAGCGCAGTGAGCTCCGACGGCGTTTCAGAGCAGACGCTCTTCAAATCCACTGCCGAAGGCACCCTGGGCAAGGCCAAACTCGTGGAGGAGCGGGCAGCCGGGGGGAGCAGCATCCGCATCGCCGCCCCCGAAGGTGAAACGGGCATCAAGTTCCCTGCCCCGGCCGGCGGTTCCGAACACAACCTGTTCAACCTGTCAGTCTCGCTTCCCCTCGCGCCGGAGGTCACGGAATCCGTGGTCGCCGTCGATCCTGCCGCCGAGCGCGCCCTGCTGGGTTCCGCCGGTGACTTCCTGGCCCCGCTGGAAAAGGCTCCGCCCGCTGACGCGCGTGATGCCGGAGCGATCGGCCGCTACTTTGAAGGCCTTTTCACCAACGGCATCGGCCTGGACGAGCTGGAAGAAGGCCCGGACTTTCTGGGCGTGAAGCTCAAGCACTGGGCACCCCTGATGACGCAGTACCAGCAGGCAAAGCGCAACGGCCAGTTGACCGCCGATTCCCAGGCCATTCCCCTCATCGTGCGTTCGGGCACATCCTTGGACCTGAAGTACAACGTCAAGATTGAGGAAATCGACGACTCCGGCAAAGTGGTCAGAGACGTCGGAACAGCCTCCCAGTCATTGGGGGAGGACTACCTCCCGTTTGTCTCCAAGGACCCCTTCGTCCTCTCGTGGCCCGGATCCACAGACCACTCCTCCCTCCTCGGAGCCACCGGCAACTTCAACCAGGGCCTCTACACGCCTGCTGAATGGAGCACGGACTTCGCAGCGGCCCCGAAATACACGGACGGCGAGGCTGCGGCCAACGGCGCCGTCGGCAAGAACGCGGTACCCGGCGAATGGGTCACAATCAACCGGCTGCCCGAAAAGAGCGCCAATGGCACCCCCGTTGACCAGACCCAGCGCGAGCCCGTGGACGAACGCTCCTACCGTGAAAACCTGGAGACGGGGGAGCAAAAGGCAGCAGCCCCCCTTGCCATGGTTTACGGAACATTCGATCCTTCGGCAGTGGCAGAGGCCGCCGGGGACGTCAACAAGCTTCCGTTGGGCGGCTACGACCCCACTCCCTTCACCCTGGTCAAGGACGCTGAGGGCAAGGACGTTCCGGCCGCCGAGCTTGAGCCCTCCCTGAGCGCCACTGGGCTTGCCAGCCAGTCCGCCGGCGCCATCACCGACTACTACGGCCTCGCGGCTGCCCGCGGCTACAAGGACAACGCGGCAATCATCGACGCCGTCCGTGTCCGTGCCGAAGCGCCCGGCAGCTGGAAAGAGGCACAGCCGGACGTTGAAAAGCTCGCCGGGGAGATCCGCGGCATGGGCCTGGAGGCCACGATCGTGGCCGGTTCTGCCCGCGAGGACGCCAGCATCTTCGTCCCCGGCTACTCCAAGGACGACGCCGGCAAGGAATCCGCCCTGGGCACGGTCCAGCAGTCATGGGTCCGGCAGAATGCAGCCGACGCCGTGACTGGGTCCCTCTCCGGAACCAACACCACGCTGCTCTTCCTGACGCTTTGCGGCGCCGCCCTGCTCACCGGTGCCTCCACCGTCAGCTACATCCGCAAGCGGCGGAGCGAGGCAGGAACGCTGCGCGCCATGGGCTGGACCCAGCGACGGATCCGCAGCTGGGTGCTGGAGGAATTCGGTGTGGGCGCAGTGCTGCTTGCCGTGGCCGGCATCGTTTTGAGCCTGGTCAGTTGGAGCCTCACCACAGCCCTCGTGTGCGTTTCCGTCCTGGTCCTGTACGCCGGCGCTGCATTCTTTGCAGCCCAACAGCTGCGCCACCGCGACGTCATCGACCAGGAACCGCAGCATGACGAGCGCCTCATACCGGTGGATTCACCCCTGACCTTCGCGAACCGCCAGCTGGGCACCAACAAGTTCAACACCCTTGCCTTGGCTGTTGCCGTCGGCGTCTTCGGGGCAGCCGTGGGTGGGCTCATTGCACTTCTGATCGACATTCCACGCGCGGCCGGCGCCAGTGCCTTGAGCGGGCTCGCCGCTGCCAGCGTGGCGCTGCCGAGCATTCTCCTGGCTGTCGCAGGCGTCGTCGTGGGCCTGGTATTGACCCTGGTCACCGGCCGCTTCGAACTCAACGCCAAGCGGCAGTACCTGGGCATCCTCGAGGCCATGGGCTGGAACCCGGACAAGCTCCGCCAGGTCCGGCTGTTCGTGAACGCGCTGGTGGGAACCGTGGGACTGCCCCTGGGCGTGCTGGGCGCCCTGGGCATCGGCCTGCTGCTGGCACCTTATGCCGCACTGTGGGCAGGCGTGGCCGGCCTCGTGGCTGTACTTTGCTGGATACCGATTGCAACGAAAGTGGTCCAATGACAAACCAGACCAATGTCCAGCGGAGCCGCAGGAGCGGCTCCGGCGACGTCCCCCAGCAGACGCGCGCCAATACCATCGTCAAGGCCGCTGACCACGGGACCCCGCTGGAACTGAGCGACATCACCATCCGCTACGGCGGCGGCAAGGGCGGCGCGGAGGCAGTCAGCGTGGTGGAAGGCTTCGACCTCAGGCTGCACGCGGGCGAGATGCACTGCGTCGCCGGCCGAAGCGGCTCCGGCAAGACCAGCATCCTGACGGTCGGCGCGGGGCTCACGCTGCCGACGTCGGGCCGTGTCTTCTGGGAAGGCGATTCCCTCGAGAGCATGGGCGACGACGAAATCGCCGACCGCCGTCGTGCCCTCATCGGTTACGTGGACCAGGGCGGCGCCCTCATTGACGGAATGAGCGCGCTGGAGAACGTCCTCCTGCCGGCTGTTCCGGACGGGGAAGTGGACCAGCGCCGGGACATGGCCAAGGACCTGCTGGACCTCGTGGGCCTGGGCCGCCGCATGCGTCACCGCCCCGCGCAGCTGTCCGGCGGTGAACGCCAGCGCGTTGCCATCGCCCGTGCCCTGATCCTGGGCACCAGGGTCCTGGTGGTTGACGAACCCACCGCGAGCCTGGACCGTGCCTCCGCAAACCGCATCATCAGCATCCTCAAGGACACCACGTCGGATGGCATCGCGGTCCTGGTGGCTTCGCACGACCATGAACTCGTCCGGCTCAGCGACTCCCTGACCGAACTGATCTAGCCTGTCCCTCCGCACCGAAGGTACCGTCCGCACGTGACTGCTTCAGAGAAAACGCCGTTCTACATCACCACGGCCATCACCTACCCCAACGGCGTGCCGCACATCGGCCACGCCTACGAGTACATTGCCACCGACGCCATGGCGCGTTTCAAGCGCCTGGACGGCTATGACGTGATGTTCCTGACCGGCACGGACGAGCACGGGATGAAGATCGCCCAGACCGCCGAAAAGGAAGGCATCACGCCCAAGGAACTGGTGGACCGGAACGCAGAGGTCTACAAGGCGGCACACTCGGCCCTGGGCATCACGTACGACCGTTTCATCCGGACCACGGACGAGGACCACTACGCTGCCTCGCAAGCCATCTGGAAAAAGATGGAGGCCAACGGCGACATCTACCTTTCCAAGTACGAGGGCTGGTACTCCGTCCGGGACGAGGCGTTCTACGTCGAAGACGACACCGTGGTGAAGGACGACGGCGTACGCTACTCCAAGGAGACGGACACCGAGGTGACCTGGACGGCGGAGGAGAGCTACTTCTTCCGGCTTTCGGCCTACCAGGACAAACTGCTGGCCCTTTACGAGGCCCAGCCCGAGTTCGGTGCCCCGCAGTACCGGTTCAATGAAGTCATCAGCTTCGTGAAGCGCGGCCTGGAGGACCTGTCCATCAGCCGGACCACGTTCGACTGGGGCGTTCCGGTCCCGGGCAACGACAAGCACGTCATGTACGTGTGGGTGGACGCCCTGACCAACTACCTCACCGGCGTGGGCTACCCGGACGTCGATTCGGAGAAGTTCCGGAGGTTCTGGCCGGCGGATGTCCACGTGATCGGCAAGGACATCTCCCGGTTCCACGCCATCTACTGGCCCGCCTTCCTGATGAGCGCCGGCCTGGAACTGCCCAAGCGCGTCATGATCCACGGGTTCCTGCACAACAACGGCGTGAAAATGTCCAAATCGCTGGGCAACGTTGTGGCCCCGGCCGACTTCGTGGAGCAGTACGGCCTTGACCAGGTGCGCTTCTTCTTCCTCCGCGAAGTGCCCTTCGGTGCGGACGGCAGCTACAACCATGAGGCGATCGTTGGCCGGATGAACGCGGACCTCGCCAACAACTTCGGAAACCTCGCCCAGCGGTCCCTGTCCATGGTGGCCAAGAACTGCGACGGCAAGGTGCCTGTTCCGGGGGAGTTCACGGCGGAGGACAACGCCATCCTGGCGCAGGCCGCGGGGCTCCTCGACGCCGCGCGGTCGGCATTCGGGAAGCAGGAATTCAGCCGTGCCCTTGAAGCCATCTGGGGCGTCCTGGGCGACACCAACGCCTACTTCGCCGAGCAGGCGCCCTGGGTGCTGCGGAAGACCGACGTCGAACGCATGAACACCGTCCTGTACGTGACCCTCGAGGTGCTGCGGATCGTCGCCATCCTCGCCCAGCCGGTCATGCCGGCGGCGACGGCGGCCATCCTGGACACGCTCGGCCAGCCGGAGGGGGAGCCGCGCGAGTTCGCCGCCCTGGGCACCCCGATCGTCGCCGGAACTGCGCTGCCCGCCCCGGCCCCGGTCTTCCCGAAGTATGAGGAGCCCGCCGAGGCGTAACCG
>JBKJVX010000117.1:0-2933 GCA_046717065.1 Arthrobacter sp.
GCGACCGAGGGGTTGCTGGATTTCAGCTGCAGCGTTAGCACCGTTTGCCCAGTAAGGTTGCAGCCGTTCTTGCCATCGCTGCCCGTGGGGGCAACAGCCAGCGTGGTGTTGCCGTTCGTACCACCTACGTTGAGCGGCATAACCTCAGCCACTGAATCAACGGTGGCATCCAGGTTGTTGAAAATGTCGTCTGCCCAGGCAATGCCCGATCCAGCAAGCACTATCGTTCCCGTTGCAACTGCTGCCGCCGCTCTGATGCTGATTCGCCTAAGTAGGCCCTTCCCCTCAGCTAAAGCTTTGCCACTTGGCGTATTCATCATGTGCGTCTCCCTAAGACCATGTGCCCATCTTGGGCGCAACGTACTTCACCGTAGGTGCCGGGACCCGACGGGCACACGCGTAATCGCCCACCTGTCTTCGCTCCTTAAGTACTCGCTTTCTGGGAACGCTCCTGAGAGCCGCTACTTGGCTTCACCCAGTAGTCGTTTACGAATGTGACCGCCGCGGTCCTCCCGTGACCTGCCGTTACTCCCCGTATCTGCGGGTTTCAGCGCCTTTGATTCCCCTGCTCGGGCTGCCGGATAGTGGCAGCAAACGTGCGCACTCCGTGGCATCCGATATCCACGTCCAAGGAGGACAAATGGCCATCTCCGAGGCGAAACCGGCTGCTGCCGTCGCCCTCACCATCACCGCGCTGCTGGGGCTGGCAGCGCGCTCCGACCCGGGCGCGACGGCGGCGACAGCACCGACGTCGGGATCCTCCACCTCCGAGGCCGCCGCACTGGTTCCCGACGCCATCAAAGCCGATGGCAAGCTCACGGTTGTCAGCACTGGCGGCACGGCTCCATTGAGCACCTTTGCCACGGACAACAAGACCCTGATCGGCAGCGAGGTGGACATCGCTTACGCGGTGGGCGGGACGCTGGGCCTGGAGGTCGAGGTCCTTCCCGTGGCATGGGCCGACTGGCCGCTGGGCATCGAGTCCGCGAAGTACGAAGCCGTGCTGTCCAACGTCACGGTCACCGAAGTCCGCAAGGAAAAGTTCGACTTCGCCACCTACCGCAATGACCTGCTGGGCTTCTACGCGAAAAGCGATTCGGACATCGGCGAGATCAAAGAGGCCAAGGATGTTGCGGGCAAACGCGTCATCGTTGGCTCCGGCACCAACCAGGAAGCCATTCTGGTGCGCTGGGACGAGGAGAACAAGGAGAACGGCCTGAAGCCGGTCGAGTTCCAGTATTACGACGACGACTCCGCCTCCACGCTGGCCCTGCAGTCCGGCCCTGCGGACCTGACGTTCGGACCCAACGCCGGCGCCGTGTACAAGGCCGCGCTGGACGGCAAGAGCAAGCAGGTTGGCACCCTCAACGGCGGCTGGCCGCTGACCGCGCAAATCGCCTTCACCACCAAGAAGGACAACAACCTGGCGGTAGCAGCCCAGGCCGCACTGAATGAGCTGATTGAAAACGGCACATACGCCAAGATCCTGGACCGCTGGGGCCTTTCATCAGAGGCCATCCAGAAGTCCGAACTGAACCCGCAGGCCTGCCCAAAAAGTAGGGAAGCAAGGCGGGGATCCTTCACGTTTTGGCGCGTCGCGAGGAGCCGCCGGCCGAGCAAGCCGCAGGGCTGGCCCCGACCCTCATTGCCGAAGACCATTCAAGTCGAGGCGCATATTCTGAGAAGGAGCCGCCCCCAATGCCGAAGGAGTCCCATGCCCCACCCCACACGTCCCTTGCGCAAGCTTGGATTCCTCACTATTGGCCTGTTCGATCCGGCGGATCCTGCCTCGGGCCACGAGTCCACTTTGCAGATTATCGAACGTGGCGAGCGGCTTGGATTCGACAGTGCGTGGCTGCGCCACCGCCATCTGCAGTTCGGGATCTCCTCCCCCGTCGCGGTGATGGCCGCTGCCAGCCAGCGCACATCCCGGATTGAGCTTGGAACCGCTGTGACACCGCTGGGCTGGGAGAACCCACTGCGCCTGGCCGAGGACCTGGCCACCGTGGATCTGCTCGCCGGGGGACGCATCAATCCGGGGCTGAGTGTGGGGGAACCAATGCACTACGACACGGTGAAGCACGAGCTGTACCCGGATACCTCTGGGCTGGAGGACTTCAGCTACGCCCGCGTGGACCGGCTTGCACGCCTGATCGCAGGGGAGAGGGTGCGGGACTTTTCGGGCAGGCAGGGTGTGGTCGAGGAATTCTCCAACCGCGTCGAGCCGCACTCTCCCGGCCTGCGGAATCGCCTTTGGTATGGGGCAGGCAGCAGG
The DNA here is from genome assembly GCA_046717065.1 of Arthrobacter sp. GTDB lineage: Bacteria > Actinomycetota > Actinomycetes > Actinomycetales > Micrococcaceae > Arthrobacter. The sequence continues at coordinate 2,276 of JBKJVX010000117.1, forward strand.
AAGTCGGCCGTCTGGGCAGGGGCGAACGGTTTTCACCTGCTCTCCAGCAGTGTGGTCTTCCCCGAAGCGGATCAGGAACCGGACTTTGCCCGCGTTCAGCAATCGCAGATTCGTGCCTTCCGTGAAGCCGCCGCAACGTCAGCCCAAGCACATGGACCGGCCCGGGTGTCGCAGGGCCTGGTGGTCATCCCCACCGATTCAGCGTCACCGGGACAGCGGGAGAAGTACCAGCGTTACGTCGATGAACGCACTCCCCGCACACGGGTGCCGCAGGGGCCAAAAGGCATGATGGTCGCCCCGGACCTCATCGGCACCGGCGATGAAATCGCCGAGCAACTGTACGCACACGCAGGATTCCAGGAAGTGGATGAGGTGGCGTTCGCACTCCCCTTTAGCTTTGACCACGAGGACTACGTCCAGATCCTCGCCGATATCGCCGGCAAATTGGGTCCCGCCCTGGGATGGGCCCCGGCGGAGGTTGGGCAAGACTCACCGTAGCCGCCCAAGACCTAATCCACCCTTCCCCCCACCCTGAAAGTGCACGCCTGGCAGGTTTGGCCATATTCTGGCCAGATGGGGACAAATACCGTGAACTCCGGCGAACAGGTCGACAGGCAGTCGCGCATCCTCGAGGCGGCGCTCGATCTGCTGTCCCGCC
>JBKJVX010000118.1:0-20619 GCA_046717065.1 Arthrobacter sp.
AGCTCAAGGCTGCGCTCAAGGACGCCGACGAACTTTACCTCGCAACCGATGGGGACCGCGAGGGCGAGGCCATCGCGTGGCACCTGCTGGAAGTGCTCAAGCCCAAGGTCCCGGTGTACCGGATGACCTTCGGCGAAATCACCAAGGAAGCCATCCAGCGCGCCATGGGCAACCTGCGCGATGTTGATTCGGCATTAGTGGACGCCCAGGAAACCCGCCGTGTCCTGGACCGCCTCTACGGCTACGAGATTTCCCCGGTGCTGTGGCGCAAGGTGGCCCGTGGCCTGTCCGCAGGCCGCGTGCAGTCCGTGGTCACCCGCATGGTGGTTGACCGCGAACGCGAACGCATGGCCTTCAAAGCCGCCTCCTACTGGGACCTCACTGGGCAGTTCGGCGCCGACGCCGGTTCCTTTAAAGCCAAGCTCGCCGCCGTGGACGGTGCCAAGGTGGCCAGCGGCCGGGACTTCAACGACGACGGCGTACTTACCTCCAAGAACGTTGCCCACCTCAACGAGGAGCTGGCTACCTCCCTGTCGGCGGGGCTGCAGGACGCGGACTTCCGCGTCCGCTCTGTTGACACCAAGCCGTACACCAGGCGTCCGGCTGCACCCTTCACCACCTCCACACTGCAGCAGGAAGCGGGCCGCAAGCTCCGCTTCTCCTCCAAGAGCACCATGCAGGTGGCCCAGCGGTTGTACGAAAACGGCTACATCACCTATATGCGTACGGACTCCTCCGCGCTGAGCGACGAAGCCGTGACCGCTGCCCGGCGCCAGGCCTCCGAGCTGTACGGTCCCGAGTACATCCCGCAGTCCCCGCGCGTGTACACCGGCAAGGCAGCCAACGCGCAGGAGGCACACGAGGCCATCCGTCCTGCCGGTGACTCCTTCCGCACTCCCGCCCAGGTGGCGAAGCAGCTCTCGGGCGACGAGTTCCGGCTGTACGAACTGATCTGGAAGCGGACCGTCGCCTCCCAGATGGGCGACGCCAAGGGGTCGACGGCGACCATCCGCCTGGGTGCCGTTGCCTCCGACGGGCGGGACGCTGAGTTCTCCGCGTCCGGTACCGTGATCACTTTCCCCGGCTTCCTGGCAGCCTACGAGGAAGGCAAGGACGAGACCCGCGGCGACGAGGACTCCGACGAAGCCCGCCGCCTTCCCAATGTGGCCAAGGGGGACGCCCTGGCTGCTACCGAGATCATCGCAGTGGGCCACGAGACCTCACCGCCGCCGCGTTACACGGAAGCGTCGTTGACGGCGGAACTGGAGAAAAAGGGCATTGGCCGCCCGTCCACGTACGCGTCCACCATCTCCACCATCCAGGACCGCGGCTACGTCCGGAAACAAGGTTCTGCCCTGGTCCCGAGCTGGATCGCCTTCTCCGTGATTCGCCTGTTGGAGCAGCACTTCAGCGACTACGTTGATTACGAGTTCACGGCGGACATGGAAGGCGACCTGGACAAGATCGCCAATGGCCAGGCCGTAGGCGCTTCGTGGCTTAAGCACTTCTACTTCGGCGAGGACTCCGATCCGGGCCTGCTCAGCATCGTCAACAACTTGGGCGAGATCGACGCGCGGGAAATCAATTCCATTCCCATCACGGACGAGATTACGCTCCGGGTTGGCAAATTTGGCCCGTACCTGGAAAGTTCCGCCGCCACCGTTGACCCGAAGACCGGGGAAATCGTGGAGTCGGCGCGTGCCAACGTGCCGGAGGACCTCGCGCCGGACGAATTGACGGCCGCCAAGGCCATTGAGCTGATGGAGACTGCTGCACCGGAAGAACGTGTCCTGGGCGCCGATCCGCACACCGGGCACACCATTGTTGCCAAGAACGGCCGCTACGGCGCCTATGTCACCGAAATAATCCCCGAGATGACCGAGGAACAAATCGCCAACCAGCCGGTGGAGTACTACAAGAACGGCAAGCCCAAGCCGCCCAAGAAGCCGGTGAAGGCCAAACCGCGCACTGGTTCGCTCTTCAAGTCGATGACTGTGGAGTCGGTGACCCTCGACGAGGCGCTGCAGTTGATGAGCCTGCCCCGCGTGCTCGGTGAGGACGCCGAAGGCAACCTCATCACCGTGCAGAACGGCCGCTTTGGTCCATACCTGAAGAAGGGCACCGACTCCCGGTCGATTGGCTCCGAGGAGGAGATCTTCACCATTACGCTGGAGCAGGCGCTGGAGATCTACTCCCAGCCCAAGCAGCGCGGTGCCCGTGCCGCCGTGCCGCCGCTCGCGGAGTTCGGGCCGGATCCGGTGTCGGAGAAGAACATTGTGGTGAAGGAAGGCCGCTTCGGCCCCTACATCACCGACGGCATCACCAACATCACCGTTCCGCGGGCCACCTCGTTGGAGGAGCTTACGCGTGAACAGGCTGTTGAGCTCCTCGCCGAGAAGCGCGCCAAGGGCCCGGTGAAGCGCACCGGCACCGCCCGCAAGGCTCCGACCAAGAAGAAGGCCACGGCGAAGAGGTAACCGGAAGACCGTTTGCGCGGGCCACCACAACGTGGTCGAGTAGGTATATGACTGAACAGCCCGCGCACACGGATCTCCAGCCGCTCAACGACCTCGAGGAGAAGCTCGCCAAGGGCGGACAGCCTGATGCCAGCCCCGTGGACGTCATCCTGTCCTTCCTGAACAGCGAGGTCTACATCGTCAGCTCGGACGGCATCGAGGGCGAGGATTCCCAGGTGGAGCCCCTCGTTCTGGCCAATGCCGATGGCGACCCCGTCCTGGCTGTCTTCTCCCACCCGAGCCGTGTTGACCAGCCGTACCTGGAAGCAGCTCCCAACGTCCTGGGCACCCAGGGTGCAGCCATTATCGCCAACATCGGTGATGAGCTGGGCATGGTCATCAACCCAGGCGCGGCCTACGGTTTCGAGATCAACCCCGAGGGCGTTGCCAACATCAAGCGCGACTTCAAGCGTGCCGACGAGCTTCCCGACGGCGCCCCGGCCGATCCGACCGGGAACTGACTTTCTCCCCGTCCCCGGTTTGATGTGACGTGCCAGTTGGATCAGAAGGACCGGGCCGGGGAATAATGGCAGCATGCGGCTAGGCGTCCTCGATATCGGGTCCAACACTGTCCACCTCCTCCTGGTGGATGCCCATCCCGGCGCGCGGCCAGTGCCCTTTGCATCGCACAAACGGCCGCTGTCCCTGGTCCAGTACCTGGAGCCGGACGGCAGCATCAGTGACGCCGGCCAGCACGAGCTCACCGAATTCGTGCTGGAGGCGTGGGAGTTCGCCGCCCGGCACAATGCCGAGGACCTCCTTGCTTTTTGTACCTCCGCCATCCGCGAAGCTACCAACGGCCCCGAGGTCCTGGCCCGCGTCAAGCACGAAACCACCGTCACGCTGCAGGAGCTCACCGGAAGCGAAGAAGCGTCCATGACCTTTTTCGCGGTCCGGCGCTGGCACGGCTGGGGTGCCGGACCCATCCTGAACCTGGACATCGGCGGCGGCTCCTTTGAGATGGCCTTCGGCCAGGACGAACTGCCGGAGGTCGCCACCTCGGTGCCGCTCGGAGCCAGCAGGCTCACCCGGGACTGGCTGGCCGAGGACCCGCCCTCGGCCAAGAGCGTGAAGGAACTGCGGCGCTATATTCGTGCCACGCTCAAACCGGCAGTGCGCGAGTTCGACGGGCTGGGCCGGGCCAATGTCGTGGCCGGAACCTCCAAGACCTTCCGCTCCCTCGCCCGGATCGCCGGTGCCGCACCCAGCGCGGCGGGCCCCTACGTCAAGCGTGAGCTGCGCAGTTCGGATCTCGGGGTCTGGGCGCAGCGTATCTCCGCGATGAAGGCCGAGGACCGGCTCCACTTGCCGGCCGTTTCGGAGGCGCGGGCCCATCAACTGCTTGCCGGAGCGCTCGTCGCTGAGACGGCTTTGGAGCTCTTCAAGTTCAAGAAAATCAAGATCTGTCCGTGGGCGCTCCGTGAGGGCCTGATCCTCCGCCGCCTCGACCAGTTGGTGTTCTCCGGTCCGCTGGAGCCCGCCGCGCATGTAGCCGCCCCCCAGGCCGTGGAGGCATCCGCCTAGGACAAGCGGTTAAATGCGGAAGCACCGGGACCGGCAACAGGAAAATGGGGGAAAACCTGTTGCCAGCCACCGGTGCCCTGGCAGACATCCCCATGCCTGCCGCATCACTCGCACCCTCAATGAGGTAATAACTACAGTAGGGGCGCAACTTGTGAGGAACCTGCGGTGAACATGGGAGCCAGCTGTGAATAGTTCCAACCCAACGCGGGGTCAGATGTGGCGCAGAATCGGGCAGGATTTGGGCCGGATCCGACCCCGCGTTGCTGTATGAAGCCTGCGCCGGCAGGACCAAACTGCAATGATGGAGCCATGAGCAACCGAATCGCATTCCTTGGCTGTGGGTCCATGAACGAAGCCATCCTCGGCGGCCTGCTGGAAGCCGGCACGGACCCGGCCGACATTGTGGCCACTGTACGGCGCGCGGAGCGTGCCGCGGAACTCGCCGAGCGCTATCACGGCATCACTGCGATCGCCGGTGAGGAAGAGCCGGATAACAACAAGCAGGCAACCAAGGGGTCCGGGGTCGTGATCCTGGGAGTAAAGCCTGTTGGCATCACCGACCTCGCCCGCGAAATCAGCGGTTCTCTGGCTCGTGACACGGTGGTGGTGAGTGTAGCCGCCGCTGTTTCCATCGCCCAGCTTGAAGCCGCCCTGCCCGCCGGCCAGCCGGTGATCCGCAGCATGCCCAACACGCCTGCCAAGCTGGGACGCGGCGTGGTATCAGTTTCTCCGGGCACCAACTGCACGCCGGAACAGCTGCAGAAGGTCAAGGACATCCTGCAGGGAGCCGGGACCGTTGTTGAGGTGCCGGAAGGACAGGTGGATGCCCTGTCGGCCATCAGCGGTTCAGGCCCGGCTTACGCCTTTTATCTGGCCGAGGCCATGGCTGCCGCAGGGGAGGAACTGGGCCTGGACGCGGAGCTGTCCCTGCTCCTGGCCCGCGAAACCGTGGCGGGCGCCGGATTTATGCTTGCCGAGCCGGGCGCCAGTCCCGCAGCGTTGCGCAAAGCGGTGACCAGCCCCAACGGCACCACGGAGCGTGCCATCGCAACCTTCGACGAGCGGGGTATTCCGTCCATCATCGCCGCCGGAGCGCGCGCAGCAGCGGACAGGGCAGCGGAAATCACCCGGCAGCTTGGCTAACTTGGGCCCACGGCCGCAGGGTTCCCTGGCCGAGCTTGCGAGGTTAGGGCGGGGTTGGGGACTACGGCCGGGCCGCGAAGCGTTCCAGCAGGTCCACGTGCCCGGACACGATCAGCATGTCGCGGGAGGACACTTTGGTTTCCGGCCGCGCGTAGGTGAAGTCCTCCCCGGGTGACTTGACGCCCACAATCGTTACTCCGTACTTGGAGCGGACCTTGGACTCGTCGAGGGTGAACCCAACTGTTTCGCGCGGCGGATACATCTTCACGATGGCGAAATCGTCGTCGAACTCGATGAAGTCCAGCATTCGCCCGGACACCAGGTGCGCAGCCCGGACCCCGGCGTCGGCCTCCGGGTAGATCACGTGGTTGGCGCCGATGCGGGTGAGGATCTTGCCGTGGGAGGGCGTAATGGCCTTCACCCACAGATGCTCAATGCCAAGATCCACCAGGTTCACGGTGATCAGCACCGAGGACTCGATGGACGTGCCAACGCCCACGACGGCGGAGCTGAACTCCTGCGCGCCAAGCTGGCGGAGCGCGTCGATGTTGGTGGCGTCGGCCTCGACAACGTGCGTCAGGAGGGGCGCCCACTTCTGCACAAGGGTCCGGTCCCGTTCGATCGCGAGCACTTCCCGGCCTTGCTTGACCAGTTGCTCGGCGGTGGAGGAACCGAAGCGGCCCAGCCCGATGACCAGCACCGGGGCGTTGTGTGCGGGCCGCCGGGGGGCGTCTGGGGAACTAGCCAATGATGGGCCTCTCTTCGGGGTAGTGGTACAGCTGGCTGCGCTGGCGCAGGGCCAGGGCGGCGGCAAGGGTTACGGTGCCCACGCGGCCGGCAAACATCAGGGCGCTGAGAACGTACACGCCCGACGGCGGCAGCTCGGCACTGAGGTTGGTACTCAGCCCCACCGTGGCAAAAGCCGAGATGGTTTCGAACAGCACCCGGTCCAATGAAGCACCGCTGATGTGGAGCAGGAGGAAGGCAGAGACGGACACCAGGGTGGCGCCTGCGACAATCACCGAAATAGCCACCCTCATGCTGCCCTGGGGGATGGTCCTGCCGTAGACCTTGACGTCGGCGTCGCCCCGCGCTTCTGCGATGATCGCCAGGAACATCACGGCGATGGTTGTCACTTTGATGCCGCCCGCGGTTGAGGCTGACCCGCCCCCGGCGAACATCAGCGCATCGGTCAGGAGCATGGTGGTGGACTCCATCTGGTTCTGGTCCACGAGGTTGAATCCGCCGGACCGCGTCATAACGGAGGCGAAAAGGGCATGCGTAATCTTGTCACCAAAATCCATCCCCCCGATCGTCCGGGAGTTGTCCCACTCCATCAGCCCCCACAGGAACGTGCCGGCCACCAGCAGGATCAAGGAGACCTGGATGGTGAGCTTGGTGTGCAGGTTCCATTTCTTCCAGTTCAGCCCGTTTTGCTGCAGGACCATCACCACGGGAAAGCCGAGGCTGCCCAGGAAGACGCCCAGCATCAGGGGGATGAGGATCCAGAGGTCCGTCTCGTAGGGCACGATGCCGTCCGAGTGCGGGGTGAAGCCGGCGTTGTTGAAGGACGAGATGGAATAGAAGATGCCGTGCCAGACAGACTGCCAGAAGGGCTCACCCAAGGTCAGGAACCGCGGAATGAGGGCCAACGCGAGGATTCCTTCGATGACCACCGAGGTGGTGATGACGATCCGCAGCAGGGTACCCACCTCGCCCAGCCGGCCAGCGTTGTTCATCGATTCCGCTGCAATGATTTTTCCGCGGACACCCAGGCGTTTGCTGACCATCAGCGCCAGCAGTGACGCCAGCGTCAGCGTGCCAAGGCCGCCGATGAAGACGCCGATCAGGATGACCAGCTGGCCGAAGAAGGACCAGTGCACCGCCGTCGAAACCACTGTCAGGCCGGTGACACAGACCGCGGACACGGCTGTGAACAGAGCCTGGTGGAGCGGTGTGACAGTACCGGTGGCGGAGGAGATGGGCAGGGACAGCAGGAACGTGAACACCAGGCACACGGCGGCGAACGCACTCAGCGCAAGCCGGGCCGGCGAGGTGTTGGCAATTTCGTCAATGAAGTCGCGGAGCCGCGTCAGAACCCAGAGGCCCTCCCGCTCCTGCGCGGGATGCCAGCTGGCCGGGTTCCGGGGCCTCGACTGGCTTTGCGTCATGTGTGGCTTGTCCTCGGTCGAATCTGCTTCCCTCAGTAGTAAACCACTTATGCCGGCGTAATGGCCGGGCCGCAAGGGGCACGGGCTCAGGTAGCCTGTGATTGATGACATATCTGCCCGGTCTCAGCCAGCCCGCGCCGCCTACGACGGTGGTGTGGGGTGCCGACATGACCGCATACAATTTCGGTCCGGGCCACCCCATGGCGCCCGAACGGATGGACCTCACTGCGCGCCTGGCACGAAGCCTGGGACTCTTCGACCTCGCCCACGTTTCAGTGGCAGAGCCCGGTGTGGCCACCGACGCTGAGCTGGGATCAGTCCACTCGGCTGAATTCGTGGCTGCGGTCCGCAGGGTCAGTGAGGATCCCTATGCGGCTGACGAAGCCCGCGGCCTGGGGACCGAAGACGATCCTGCGTTCGCCGGTATGCACGAAGCCGCCGCGAGGCTGGCCGGCGGGTCGCTGCTGGCTGCTTCCAGGATCCTGGAGGGATCTGCCGTGCACGCGGTGAACTTCGGCGGCGGCATGCACCATGCCGCACGTGAGAAGGCGAGCGGGTTCTGTATTTACAACGATGCCGCGCTGGCCGTGCAGAAGCTGCTCGACGGCGGCATCCGCAAGGTGGCGTACATCGACGTCGACGCCCACCACGGGGACGGGACGGAGAGCATCTTCTGGGACGATCCCCGTGTGCTCACCGTATCCCTGCACGAAAGCGGGCTCACCCTGTTCCCCGGCACCGGGTTCGCCGACGAGATCGGTGGGCCCAAGGCTGAGGGAAGTGCGGTCAACCTGGCGCTGCCTTCGGGGACGGGTGACGCAGGCTGGCTGCGTGCTTTCCACGCGGTGGTGCCGCAACTGGTGGCAGCCTTCCAGCCGGAAGTTATCGTGAGCCAGCACGGCTGTGACTCGCACCGGACGGATCCGCTCACGCACCTCAACCTCAGCGTCGACGGGCAGCGGGAGGTGGCCACCGCCGTCGGGAATCTCGCCGCCCGCCATTGCGACAACCGCTGGATTGCCACCGGTGGCGGCGGGTACAACGTCCTGCACGTGGTTCCGCGGTCCTGGAGCCACCTGATTGCCATCGCCGCGGGGAGGCCTGTGCCGCTGCGGACCGCCGTCCCGGAGGACTGGCGGATGTATGTCGAGGACAAATTCGGGGCGGCAGCGCCCGGCCTCATGGGCGACGACGTGGAGCTCTGGTGGCGGTCCTGGGAAGTGGGGTTCGACCCCAACGACGCCGTGGACCGCACAGTGATGGCCACGCGCAAGGCTGTATTTCCCCTGCATGGGCTGGATCCGTGGTTCGATTAAGCAACGTGTCCTCATCATTCCCTGGCCGGCGAAATAGTTGATGCCTTTCGGGGCATATGTCGCTAGGGTTGGAGGCATGGTGACAGACGACGTATTTGCCGTCATTGCGGAATCGACCCGGCGGGACATCCTGACCTCCCTTCGTTCCGGAGACAAGGCTGTGGGGGAGCTCGTGGAGGAACTGGCAGCGAGCCAACCCACCATTTCCAAGCACCTGAAAGTCCTGCGGGAAGCCCAGTTGGTGAGCATGCGTGCGCAGGGCCAGAAGCGCTACTACGCGCTGAACCGCAAACCGCTGGAAGGGATCGCCAGTTGGCTTGAGACCTTCGACGTCGGCGCTGCGGCTCCGGCCCAGAAGTCTCCGGCAGCGTCCGCCTCCATCCCGGATGCCAGTTATGAGGCGCCTTCTGCTCCCGCCAGGCGCGGCGATGTCACAGCCGGTGCAGTGGCGGCAGAGGCTGTCTCGGCCGGCGTGCTGGCGCCCGACGGCGCTGACCTGAGTCCCGCCGTCGTCATCCCTGGCGGAACCACTGCCCCGCTCAGCGATGACAGCGTGCCCCAGCAGATTGGCCGGACCGTGGGCCGCGCAGCCACCAAGGCGGCTGACCTGCTGGCGAACCTGCCCAACCTGCCCAAGTTCGGCCGCAAGAAGTAACCCCTTAAGCACGTAAGCGGCCTCCATGTCCAGCAAGGACATGGAGGCTGCTTACGTGGGCGGGGACCTACTTGTTCAGCAGGCGCACGTGGTCCGGGGTCAGCTCGGACAGCTTGCTGACGCCCAGCAGGGCCATGGTGCGGGCCATGTCCTTTTCGAGGATCTGAATGGTGCGGTCAACGCCTGCCCGGCCGCCCGCCATCAGGCCGTAGAGGTAGGCCCGGCCGATCAGGGTGAAGTCCGCGCCGAGCGCAAGGGCGGCCACGATGTCCGCGCCGCTCATAATGCCGGTGTCCAGCATGATCGCAGCGTCAGTGTTGTCCGCAGTGAACGCCTGCTTGACCTCGGGGAGCAGGTGGAACGGGATGGGTGCCCGGTCCAGCTGGCGGCCGCCGTGGTTGGAGAGGACCACACCGTCTGCACCGTGGTCTACTACCCGGCGGGCGTCCTCGACCGTCTGGATGCCCTTGACCACCAGCTTGCCCTTCCAGGTTTCGCGCAGCCAGTCCAGGTCCTCGAAGGTGAGGGTGGGGTCGAACATTGAGTTGATCAGGTCCGCCACCGTACCCGTGTAGCGGGACAGCGAGGCGAAGGTGAGCGGCTCATGGGTGAGGAAGTTGAACCACCAGGCAGGGCGGTAGGAAGCGTCCAGGACAGTCTTGATGGTGAGCGCCGGCGGGATGGTCATGCCGTTGCGGACGTCGCGGAGGCGGGCGCCGGCCACTGCGGTGTCCACGGTGACCATCAGGGTGTCGTTGCCCGCCTTGGCGGCACGCTCGATGAGCTCCAGTGAGCGGTCGCGGTCCGTCCACAGGTACAGCTGGAACCAGTTGCGGCCGTTCGGAGCGGCGGCTGCCACATCCTCGATGGAGGCGGTGCCCATGGTGGAGAGCGTGTAGGGGATTCCGGCGGCTTCGGCGGCCTGGGAGCCGGCGTACTCACCTTCGGACTGCATCATCCGGGTGAAGCCGGTGGGGGCGATGCCCACCGGGAGGCGGGAAGGCTTGCCCAGGATGTCGGTGCTCAGGTCGATGGTTGACACGTTCCGCAGGATGCCGGGACGGAATTCGATGTCCAGGAAGGCCTGGCGGGCGCGGCGGAGGGTGATCTCCTCCTCGGCAGCACCGTCCGTGTAATCAAAGGGCGCCTGCGGGGTGCGGCGCTTGGCGATGTCGCGCAGTTCCCAGATGGTGCTGGCGCGCTTGAGCCGGGCTTCCTTGCTGAACTCGGGCTTCTTGAACTGCATCAGGGGAGCCAGGTCGGAGTACTTGGGGATGCGGCGCTTCAGGGCTGCGGGGACGGCGGACGCCTTTCCCGCAGGAGCCGCGGCTGCGGCGGGAGCGGACGCTACCGGAACATCCGTGGCGTCCGGCGCGGGTGTGGTCTCCGGGTTGTTGGGCTGGATGGTGTGGGTCATGGCGTCCTCCGTTGGGCCGGTGACAGGTCTGCCGTTCGCGCAGACCGTCCTGTGGTCTAACCACACTGTAGGGCATGTGGTCCAACCACATCAACTACTATTGCCCCATGAAGACCCATCAGCTTGTCCTGTCCTGGATTGAGAACGAGCTTTCCGAGGGACGGCTGGCAGTAGGCGGCCGCCTCCCGGCTGAGCGATCGCTGGCCGAGCAGCTCAAGGTTTCCCGTACCTCCGTCCGGGAGGCCATCCGGATCCTCGAGGCGATGGGGGTTGTGCGCGCGGGAGTAGGGTCCGGCCCCGAGGCAGGGACAGTAGTCATTTCGGATCCGACGGCGGCCCTCGGCTCCGCCCTGCGGCTGCACGTTGCCACCCAGCACCTTCCCGTGGCCGACATTGTGGAGACGCGCGTGCTCCTGGAGTCGTGGGCGGTGTCCCATGCCAGACCTGATTCACCGGAGCTGGCCGGCGCCTCCCGGCTCCTGGAGAAGATGGACGCCGAGGCGGTGGAAGTGGATGAGTTCCTTGCCCTGGACGTTCGTTTCCACCTTGCCTTGGCGGACGCGGCGGGAAACGCAGTGGTCAGCGCGATGATGGGATCGCTGCGGGAATCCATTACCGGCTACGCGTCCCGGCTCACGGCCAACCTGCCGGACTGGGATGCCACGGCAGCCCGTTTGCGCACCGAGCACCACGACATTCTCGCCGCCGTTCACGATAACGACGGCGAGCGGGCGGCCAAGCTGGTGGCTGCCCACATCGAGGGCTACTACCGCGAGGCCGGAGTGGGCCCGGGCGACCAGTCGGAATAGTGCCGGGTGCAGCCACTGGCGGGAGGGGGTTAGCCGTGCACCGTTGAGCGGGGAGCCTTGGCCGGGCCGCTGCTGGCCCGGACCTGGAGGCGCGGCTGGTACCGGCTGCCGGGCGCGTCGTTGTCTTCCTTGCGGATCAGCGCGCGCAGCTGGTGCCACGCCTGCTCGCCCAGTTCGGTGATCGGGACGGCGGCGGTGGTAAGTGCAGGCGTGGTGTACCGGGCGAAGGGGATGTCATCGAAACCCGTCACCGAGATGTCGCCCGGAACGTCGAGGCCGCGTTCGTGGAGCCCGCTCATGAGGCCCATGGCCACCAGGTCATTGAAGGCAAGAATTCCGGTGGCGCCGCTTTCCAGCACCGTGTCCACGGCTTCATGCCCCGTGTCGAAGTCCGAGCCGCCTTCCAGCATCCGGACATCCACGTGGGGGTGGGCAGCCTTGAATGCTTCCAGGCCCTGGAGCCGCATGCCGTTGGACGCGCTTCGGGGCGGGCCGGCCAGGAATGCCAACCGGGTGTGGCCCAGGTTCACCAGGTGCTCGGCGAGGTCCTGCACCCCCTGGCCGTAGTCCACCACCAGGCTCGGTACATCCGCCGCCGCGGTAGTGCGGTTGATCAGCACCAGCGGCCGGAGCGACGGTGCAATCTCTTCCAGTTCAGAGTCGCTCATGCGCGGAGCGCACAGGACCAGGCCGTCGCAGCGCCGGCGGGCTTCGCCAGCGAGGATGGTTTCCTCGCTGGAAACCTCAAACGAGTCGGCGATCAGGACGCGGTACCCGTCCTGCGCAGCCGCACGGCTCAGGCCACGCAGGATTGCCTGGAACGTGGGGTTTGCCAGGTCCGGCACCACGATGCCGATGGTGTCGGTCTTGCCCAGGGCGAGGCTGCGGCCCACTGGGTTGGGCTGGTACTTCAACTCCGCCGCGGCGGCCCGGACACGGGAGGCGATGTCCGGGTCCACCGTGAAGTTGCCGTTCATTACGCGGGACACCGTCGCATGGGACACCCCAGCCTTGACCGCAACATCCGCGATCCCGATCCTGCCGGTTGCCGATCTCCTGACCATGGTGGTCCCTTCCTAAGCGCGGCGGGGCGTGCCCTGAGCCGTGTTGCTGCCCGCCGGCAGGTTTCTGCCGGGTTCTCCGGCGGTGTATTGAGTCAAAGCATATACCGGCGCGGGAAAGCGATTTCTACTGTTTTCCCAAGTTTTCCCACAACTTTCGGCTACTGCGAGGGACTTTATCAGCGGAAGCAGCAGAAAACGCTTTCTCCCAATGCTGATGATGGTTGACGGATGCACGTCCCGGTTGGTACAAATCTAATAGTGACCTGAGAAAACGCTTTCTTAGGCAGGTGCAGCAGTGCACCCATTGTCGAACGTCAGAGGCCGCCCGCTGCGGCCGGGTAATAGCTTTCGAAAGGGACCCCTCATGGTCAACACAGCCGAGTCGAGTACTGCTGCAGAGGCGGCAACAACTGCCGCGGACACCGCCGCCGCCGTCGGTGCTGCAGGACGGAGCGGCAAAGCCCGCATTGCTTTGATCGGCACCGGCGGCCGCTCCGAAATGTATATCCGCGCCATCTTCGGCAAGCACGCAGACACCGCCGAACTGGTGGCGTTCTCGGACGTCAACCCGGGCGGCGTGGAGTTCTACCAGAAGCTCATCCAGGAACTTGGTGCACCGGGGCCTGTAGCGTCCTTCGACCCTGCCGACCTCACCGCCTTCATCCAGGACAACAACATCGACCGCGTCGTGGTGACCACGCCGGACTACACCCACGCCGACTACATTGTTGAGTCGCTGCGCGCAGGGGCCGACGTCGTCGTTGAAAAGCCGCTCACCATTGACGCTGAGGGCTGCCGCCGCATCACCCGGGCTGTCCACGAGACCGGCCGCAACGTAGTGGTCACCTTCAACTACCGGTACTCGCCGCGCAACAGCGCCCTGAAGGAGATCATCCAGAGCGGCGTGATCGGCAAGGTCACGTCCATCGACTTCAGCTGGGTCCTGGACACCGTTCACGGCGCGGACTACTTCCGTCGCTGGCACCGCGAGAAGAAGAACTCCGGCGGCCTGCTGATCCACAAGGCCTCCCACCACTTCGACCTCGTCAACTGGTGGATCGACGACGTTCCTGAGCGGGTCTTCGCGTCCGGCGGACTCAAGTTCTACGGCGACAAGAATGCCGCTGAGCGAGGCCTCGGTCCGCGCCCCGAGCGCGGCACGCCCGACGCCGATGCGCCGGCCACCGCGGAGAAGGATCCGTTCACCCTCGACCTGCGGGAAGACGAAAGGCTCAAGGCACTCTTCCTGGACAACGAGCACTACGACGGCTACCGCCGGGACCAGGACGTCTTCACCGGCGGCATCACCATTGAGGACAACCTCGCGCTGGTGGTGGAGTACCAGGGCGGCCCGCGCCTCAGCTACTCGCTGAACGCCCACAGCCCCTGGGAGGGCTACCGGGTCGCGGTCAACGGCACCGAAGGCCGCGCCGAGCTGGAGGTCGTGGAACGCGCCGCTGTTACCAGCAGCACGGACAAAAAGACCGTAGTGGACCCGAGCGCAACCCCCATCAAAGAGGACGACGCCATTCGCCGCAACGGCGAACGCCTCGTAGTCCAGCGCCACTGGGAAGCCGCCTACGAGGTGCCGATCGTCAACGGCGAAGGTGGCCACGGCGGCGGTGACGAGCTCCTCCTGTCGGACCTCTTCAACGGACCGGGCGAGGATCCGCTGGGACGCCCCTCGGGCTACCTGGACGGGCTGCGTTCCGTCTCTGTCGGCATCGCCGGCAACCGCTCCCTCGAGTCCAACCTGCCCGTACGCATCGAGGACCTGGACCTCGGCGTCGACCTCCGCCGCGGCAACTGACGCGCGGGCTGGGAACAACCATGAGCAGAATATTTGTCACCGGCGGCTCCGGCCGCCTGGGCCGCAGCGTTGTGGCCGGGCTTGCCGGCAAGGGCCATCAGGTCATCTCGGTGGACCGCGACGCCGTCCCCGCTGACCAGTTGCCGGACGGCGTCGTGCAGGAAACTGCCGACCTCCTGGCCCCGGGCGAGGCGCTGCGCCTCCTCCGGGAAACCACGCCCGACGCCGTCATCCACCTTGCGGCGATAGCGGTACCGTTCAGCGCGCCCGAGGACGTCATCTTCGCCACGAACACCCGGCTCGCCTTCGCCGTGATCAGTGCGGCCACGGAGGTCGGCGTGCAGAAGATCGTCACCGCAAGCAGCCCCACCGTACTGGGCTACGGTTCACCCGCAGGCTGGTTGCCGCCGTCGTTCCCGCTGGACGAGCGGACCCCGCCGCGGCCATGGAACGCGTACGCACTGTCCAAACTCATCGCAGAGCAGACGATGCAGACTTTCGCTGCCGCCCAGGGTGAGAAGATCCGCTATGCGGCGTTTCGCCCGTGCTTTGTCATCTCGCCGGAGGAATGGGAAGGCGCACCGACGCAGCAGGGCCACACGCTCGCTGAACGGCTGGCCGATCCCGCCCTGTCAGCGCCAGCACTGTTCAACTATGTGGATGCCCGGGACGTCGCGGACTTCCTGGACCTGCTGCTGGAGAAGATGCCGTCCATCCCCAACGGGGAAACCTTTTTTGTCGGAGCCGCAGATGCCTTGGCCACCGCGCCGCTGGCGGAAATGATGCCCAAGTTCCTGCCCGGAAGTGAGGCCCTCAGCGCAGGACTCGCCGGCACCAGCCCGGCCTTCTCCATCGCCAAAGCACAGGAACTCCTGGGCTGGCACCCCACGCGCAGCTGGCGCACTGAACTGAAGTCCCACCCCACCCTCAACGACGAGAACCCTGCGCTGGTTACCGCCGGCAGCGGAGCCAAGGAGACACCATGAAATTCGACGGCGTACTGTTCTTCCCCGTCACCCCGTTTACGGCTGAAGGCGCCGTTGACGTAGAGCTGCTCAAGGAACACATCAGCTCCCGGCTCCCGTTTGGGCCCGGCGGTGTCTTCCCCGCCTGCGGCACCGGCGAATTCCATGCCCTCAGCATCGAGGAGGTCCGCACTGTGGTGACGGCCGCCGTCGAGGTTGTCGCAGGAAAGGTTCCGGTAGTATCCGGCGCCGGCGGTCCGCTGGGCCACGCCATTGCTGCCGCCCGGGCGGCGGAAGAAGCCGGCGCGGACGCACTCCTGGTGCTGCCGCCGTACCTGGTCACAGGCCCCACCGACGGGCTCGTGGCGTACATCGAGGCTGTGGCCAACGCCAGCAGCCTGCCGGTGATCGTCTACCACCGCGGCAACGCCAAGTTCACCGCCGCGTCCATGGCGCAGCTGGCTGCCAACCCCAAGGTGGTCGGCTTCAAGGACGGACTGGGCGATGTGGGCCTGGCCCAGGAAATCGTGTCCGCAGTGCGTGCCACCGGACGGGAGGACTTTGCGTTCTTCAACGGCCTGCTGACCGCCGAACTGACCCAGGGCGCTTACCGCGGCCTCGGCATCCCGCTCTACTCCTCGGCCGCCTTCGCGATGGCGCCGGAGATCGCCAAGGCCTACTACGACGCGTACATGGCCGGCGACGAGGATCGCCGCAACGCCCTGCTGGAAGGTTTCTACGCACCGCTGGTCCGGCTCCGCGACCAGACCCCGGGCTTCGGCGTCTCGCTGATCAAGGCGGGCCTGCGCCTGGGCGGACTGCCCGTCGGCCCCGTGCGCCCGCCGCTGGTTGACCCCACGGAGGAGCAGCTGGTGCAGCTGAAGGCCATCCTCGCCAAGGGCTATGAGCTGGCTGGCCGCTGATGAGTGCACCCGCAACTGTTGCTGTCCGCACGGAGCCACGCATCACAGGCCTGGACACCCGGCTCATCACCGTTCCGCTGCGCCGCAGCTGGGGTGTTGAGGCACCGGAAAACCATGTGATCGCCACGGAGATCCAGACGGACGACGGCGGCGCGGGGCACGGTTTTTCCTGGACGCCCACCATTGGTCCGCAGGCGGTTAAGGCCCTGTTGGACTACGACATCGCCCCGTTCATCACCGGCCTGCCCGCCAACCCGGAGGTTGTGTGGGACGCGGTGTGGAAACGGCTGCACGAGGCCGGCGGCGGGGGATTGACCACCATCGCCATGGCGGGGGTGGACCTGGCCCTCTGGGACCTGCGGGCCTCCGGTGCCAACACCTCGGTCACCGGACTCCTGGGGCAGCGCCAGGAGTCCGCGGAGGTGTACGGCTCGGGAGTGAACCTGCATTACAGCCTCGAAGAGCTCGTAGCCCAGACGGAGCGGTGGGTTGCCGCTGGACACCAGGCAGTGAAGATCAAGGTGGGCAAGCCGGACATCTTAGAGGACGCCGAACGGGTGGCCGCGGTCCGCGCCGTCCTGGGGCCGGACCGGAAGCTGATGATCGACGCCAACCAGCGCTGGGACCTGCCCACCACGCTCAAAGCCCTGGACGTCCTGTCCGGGTTTGGCCTTGAGTGGCTCGAGGAGCCCATCCGCGCGGACGACCTCTGGGCCTACCGCAGGCTGCGGAAGCACTCGCCCGTGCCGATCGCGCTCGGTGAAAACCTGCACACCATCTACCGCTTCCGCGACTTCATTGAAGCGGAAGCAGTGGACATCATCCAGCCCAACATCATCCGGGTGGGCGGCATTACACCGTTCCGTCGCATTGTTGAGCTTGCACGGACCAACAGCATCAAGGTGATGCCGCACCTGCTGCCGGAGCTGTCCGGCCAGCTGGCGCTCACGCTCGCGGAGCCCACCTTGGTGGAGGACGTGGAGGAGGCATCCTTTGAGCAGCTGGGGATCCTGGCCGGCCCTTCGCCGGTCCGCTTCAGCAACAGCCGGCTGACGCTGACCGACCAGCCCGGACTCGGCTTCCGCTTCCACGACGCAGGCTAAAGCAGATCAACGCAGACTCGATGAATCCAGACCCGAAGAACAGGTACCTCAAGTGACAACTGCAACCCTTTCCCTGTCCGAGCTCACGGCCGCCGCCACGGAGGCAGCCAAAATTTCCGCAGCAGCCTCCGACGCGGAACGTGCCGCATGGCTCACGGCCGTGGCGGATTCGCTCGACGCCAACGCCGCGGAACTCGTGGAGATCGCGGATTCCGAGACGAGCCTTGGCGTAACCCGCCTGACCGGCGAAGTGGCCCGGACAACCGGGCAGCTGCGCCTGTTCGCCCACGTGATCACCGAGGGTTCCTACCTCGACGCCGTGATCGACCACGCCGACCCCAACTCCACGCCACCCAAGCCTGACCTCCGCCGAATCCTGCGGCCCATCGGCCCGGTTGCGGTGTTCTCCGCTTCCAACTTCCCGTTCGCCTTTTCGGTAGCCGGCGGAGATACCGCTTCCGTCCTTGCCGTGGGTTGCTCCGTCATCGTCAAAGCCCACTCGGGCCACCTGCGCCTCTCCGAACGGACGGCTGAAATCATGGCGGAGGCATTGTCAGCCGCAGGAGCGCCGGAAGGCCTCTTTGCCCTGGTCGCCGGCCGCGAAGTTGGAACCGCGCTGGTACAGGATCCCGCCATCAAGGCAGTGGGCTTCACCGGCTCCATCCCCGGTGGCCGCGCCCTCTTCGACCTGGCCACGTCCCGCCCCGAGCCCATCCCGTTCTACGGCGAACTCGGCAGCCTGAACCCCGTCGTCGTCACCGAGCAGGCCTTGGCGGAACGCTCCGCGCAGCTGGCCGAGGGGCTGGCGGGATCCTTCACCCTTGGCGCCGGCCAGTTCTGCACCAAGCCCGGACTCGTCTTCATCCCGGCTGGAACGGACTTCGCCGCGAAAGTGGCGGAGGCCAGCAAGGACAAGCCGGCGCTCGGCATGCTGACCACCCGGATCGCCGAGGCATACCCGGACGGCCTGCGCAGCTTCGCTTCCGTTGAAGGCGTGAATGTGGTGAGCGGCAGCGTGGACCAGGATGCGGTGTCCGATGGGGCCGCCCCCGTGGTCTTCTCCACCTCCGCCGCGAAAGCTCTTGAGCGCCCCGAGGAACTGCTTGAGGAGTGCTTCGGCCCCACCACCATGCTGATCGAATACACGGACCAGGAGGAGCTGTCCGCAGTCCTGGCCAAGGTACCGGGGAGCCTGACGGCCACGGTGCACGCGCAGCCGGGCGAGGACGTTTCCTTGCTCGTGGAGCAGCTGTCCAACCTGGCCGGCCGCGTCCTCTTCGACGGCTGGCCCACCGGCGTGGCCGTCAACTGGGCACAGCAGCACGGCGGTCCCTACCCGGCCACCACCTCGCTCTTCACCTCGGTGGGCGCGACGGCGGTCCGCAGGTTCCAGCGTCCGGTTGCCTACCAGGATGCCCCCGAAACGGTGCTGCACCCGGCCCTGCGCGAAAGCAACCCCCTGGGCATCCCGCGCCGGGTGGACGGGGAACTGGTGCTTCCCCAGTGACGGTCTCTCACTTGATGTTGGTTTAACCGAAACGCTCTCTCAGTTGGTGCCGGTACTACGGCTACAACTGAGAGAGCGTCTCGCGTTTTGGCGCACTAAGTGAGAGAGCGTTTGAATTAGAGCTGGAGGGTGCCGGGCCGCTCGAGCCCGTTGACCTTTGTCGTTGGCCAGCGCGGGTCGACCGTGAGGACCTGCAGGCCGGATTCGGTGAGCTGGACAGTGTCCTCGATCTTGACGCCGGGCCCCGACGGGTTCCAGGTGAAGGCCTGGTTCAGGACCACCGTGTCTGTCGCCGCTGCGGTGACCCGGGGGTCGCGTCCCGCGTAGCCGGCCGGTCCGCCCTGATGGTGCAGTTCCCACTGCTCGGGGCCGAAACCGTGCCGGGCATAGGCGGCCTGGATCTCGGCAAAAATCCGGTCCAGCCGGGCGCCGGGAACGGTGGCGTCGAAGATGTCGGCTTCCACTGCTGCGATGCGGGCCTCGGCGTCGCGCTCTTCCGGGGTGCCGGCGTCGAACCTTACCCAGCGGGTGATGTTGGCCACCAGGCCGTCCCTGCGGGCACACACTACAGCCATCGCGCGCCGGCCCAGGGGCGAGTGGGTGGCCAGCGGGTGCCGGAACTCGCTCCGGCTGTTGCCGCTGCACAGGAGGACCAACGGCTCGGCACCGGCGGCTACAACCCGGGCGGCCAGCGCGGATACCAGCTCAAACTCTGTGGTTTCCGGCCGTGCGGTTAAGAGCACATCGGTCATGATGGCAGCGGCGTCGGCGCTGAGGCGGGCATACCGGGCGCTTTCAGCCGGGAGCAGCTGCTGGCGGGCCGCGCGCAGTTCAGCGGCTACGGCTGCTTCGGCCAGCGGGGCTGCCTTCCCGGCGGTGCCGACGGCGGCTGCAACCTCGTGCAGGTTGCCGTACCAGGGCACCGAGTGAAGGGTGACGCCGGAGGGCAGTTCCTCGGCAGCGATGCGGCCGGCTTCATTGTTGAAGGTGACCAGGTGGTCGCCGCCGCGATCCACGAGGACGGCTGCGATGGGATCGCCGGCCAGGCTGATGTGCACCCGGCTGCCGTCCAGATACCAGGTCAGCGCCGTGTGGGTGGTGAGCAGCAGGGAATCCTGGCCCTTGGCGTCGAGGATGTCGATGACACGGCTCCGCTTGACCGCGCGGTCCTCGGCGGAGGCTGGTGCCACCCGGACGGCAGGAGCCGCGACGGGGCCTGACGGCGTTGGGTCAAGCATTGCGGTGCCGGTCCCACTGCCTGCAAGCGGTGCGGTGTCTGCTGTTGTCTGGCTCATGAACGGTTCCCCTGCCGGTTGATCAATGCTTCGATGTCTGCTGTGCCCAGGATGCCGTCGGCCACAAAAACGGTGATGCTGCGTTGGACGGAAGTGCCCGGTTCTGCGATCACCGGGGTGTCCCAGGCGAGTGCCTGGCCCACTCCCGGGTAGCCGTCCACCCGGACGAACCAGGGGTCGGTGGAACCTTCTGCCGCGACGAAAACAAGGGTGGCGCTGCCGTGGGGCGCGCCGCCGTCGGACGTTCCGGCCTCGAACGTCCCCGCCCAGGCGAGCCACGGCGTTACCGAACCGTGCACCTCGGTTTCGCCGGCGCCGGCGGGTGTCCAGACGGCGGCGCTGCCGCAGGCCGGCAGCCTCCAGAAGAACCCGCCGTAGCCACCTTCGTGGCGGCCGTTGGA
>JBKJVX010000119.1:0-15001 GCA_046717065.1 Arthrobacter sp.
CAACCCCCCACCCCCCCAACCCATAACCCCCATCTCCCCCAACCCCCCCACCACCTGCGGCGCGGGCGGATCCCCGCCGGCGCCGAAGGTTCCGGCAAAAGGCGCGACTACTGGGCGAGGAAGCGCAGCAGCGCTTCATTGACCTCCGCAGCGTGGGTCAGCAGCAGGCCGTGCGGGGCGCCCTCGATCTCCACATACTCCGCGCTGGGCAGGGCCTTGGCGAACAGCCGTCCGGTGGAGTCGATGGGAAGGATGTTGTCCGCGGTGCCGTGGAGGATCAGCGCGGGAACGTCAATCTTGGGGATGTCCTGCCGGAAGTCCGTGAGCCAGGTGGACTGCGCTGCCACCGAAGCAGTGGCTCCTGCGCCGGAGGCCGTGTTCCAGCTGGCATTGACTGCCTCCTGGCTGAGGCGGGGCGTGCCAAGGAAGGTGTCGGTGTTGTAGAAGTTCTTGAAAAATTCGGTGAAAAACGCGTACCTGTCTGCCGTGACAGCCTGATTCAACCCGTCGAAGACTTCCTGCGGGACACCGTCCGGATTATCGTCGGTCTTCAGCAGGAAAGGTTCGAGGGAGCCGAGGAACGCCGCCCTCGCCACCCGTGCCGATCCGTAGGTGCTCAGGTAGCGGGCCACTTCGCCGGTACCCATGGAGAATCCGACCAGCACCGCGTCGCTGAGGTCCAGAGTTGTCAAAATGGTGTTGAGATCGGCAGCGAACGTGTCGTAGTCATATCCCTCAGTCGTCTTGCTCGACTTCCCGAAGCCGCGGCGGTCATAGGTGATGACCCGGTAGCCGGCAGCCAGCAGTGCGGCAGTCTGCTTCTCCCAGGAGGCGCCGTCCAGGGGATAGCCGTGGATCAGCACGACCGGCTGGCCCGACCCATGGTCCTCGTAGTAAAGCTCGATGTCAGTGCTGTTTTCAGTTCCAACGGTGATGAAAGCCATCGCGGCGGTCCTTTCGAGACTGTGGGATCAATGCGGGCTGGAAACGCTTCGCCCGCGCAATTCCTACTCTAGGGTGGTCCGCCGAGCTCCACGCTACTGTGAGGGCTGCGGAAGCTCGCAGGATATCTGGGGATTGGCGCCCATATAGTTCAGCGGGCCGGCGACGATGGTGATCGCTATCGTCCCTGCTTGCGCGCAGTTCCCCGGCGCGGAACCGAAGTAGCCGCGCTGCCACGCGGCCACACCGCCGATGATCAGCCAGATGACAACAAGAGCTCCGAGAATCCGCATGATTCCTCCATAGGCCGTGGCGGCTGTGGGTTCAATTATGCGGCGTGGGCGGGCAAAAGTGAGAGATCGATTGGAGAAAACCCGCGGTAAGTGCGAGAGCGTCGCCGGAAAACCCGCATTAGGTGAGAGAGCGTCGCGGGAAAACCCGCATTAAGTGAGGGAGCGTCCGGGGGAGACAAAAAGGCACCTCCGGCGCCGGGATATCCCGGTACCGGAGGTGCCTTGAGTACTGAACTGACGATGCTTGGATCAGGCGCTGGCAGCCTTGCCCGGAAGAGCCAGCTTGAAGATCTTGCCCCAGGTGGATCCAACCTGCTTCAGCAGCGGCCCCGTGGTGTACTTCAGGCCGTAGCGCTGGCAGATCTCGCGGACCTTGGGCGCCACCTCGGCGTACCGGTTGGACGGCAGGTCCGGGAAGAGGTGGTGTTCGATCTGGTGGGACAGGTTTCCGGTCATGATGTGCATGAACTTTGACCCGGAGATGTTGGCGGAGCCGATCATCTGGCGGATGTACCAGTCACCGCGGGTTTCGCCTTCGGCCATTTCCTCAGTAAAGGTGTCTGTGCCTTCGGGGAAGTGGCCGCAGAAGATCACAGCGTGGGCCCAGACGTTGCGGACAGCGTTGGCGGTCAAGGTTCCGTACAGCGCCTGCTTGCCGGAGCCCGTGAGCATGGCCACGGCGGGGGTTGCGGCGTAGTCCTTGGTGAACTGGGTGACAACCTTCTTGCCGAGGGCCTTCAGGTCCTTGAGCAGCGCCTCTTTGGACTTCTTGCCTTCCTTGAACTCCGTGAGCTCAAGGTCGTAAATGGCGATTCCCCACTCGAAGAGAGGCGCCAGAATAGCATTGAACAGCGGGTTGGCCAGGTTGACGGGCTTCCACGGCTGCTGTTCGTCCATGCGCAGGAGGTTGTATCCGACGTCGTTGTCCTTGCCAACCACGTTCGTCCAGCGGTGGTGCAGGTCGTTGTGGGTGTGCTGCCAGGAACGAGCCGGGGTAACGAAGTCCCACTCCCAGGTGGTGGAGTGGATGTCCGGGTCCCGCATCCAGTCCCACTGGCCATGCAGGACGTTGTGTCCGATCTCCATGTTTTCCAGGATCTTGGCCAAGCTGAGCAGTGTGGTTCCGGTGACCCAGGCAGCCTTGTTCTTGCTGACCAGCAGTGCAGCACGGCCGGAGATCTCCAGGCCGCGCTGGATCTTGATCACACGGCGGATGTAGGCAGCGTCCGCAGCCCCGCGCTTGGCCAGGATCTCATCGCGAATCGCGTCCAGCTCGCGGCCAAGTTCCGCTACCTGCTCGTCAGAGAGGTGCGCTGCAGCAGGCGGGCGGACCGTGGGGCTGCCGGACTCGGCGAGCTTTCCGGGGCGCGTCCTTGACCCTCCGGTGGAGGTGCCGCTGGTGGGTGTGGCCTTGCTGGGTGAAATTACAGTCATACCGTTGTGCTCCTCAGATTTCGAGGTTGACGGGTCCGGCGGCTGCCGAGACACACGTTTGGATCAGTTGGCCGGGTTCGCCATGGACTTCCCCGGTTCGGAGGTCCCGGACCTGCCCTGACAGGAGCGGGGTGAGGCAGCTGTGGCAGATGCCCATGCGGCAACCGCTGGGCATCAGCACCCCGGCGTCCTCGCCGACGTCCAGGATGGGGGTGTCGCCGTCGGCTTCCACCTCACGGTCCGAGGCTTCAAAGGTCACCAGGCCGCCGTCGTGCCCGACGCCGCCTTCGAAGGTGGTGTTGAAGCGCTCGATCATCAGGTTGCCGGCACTGCCCGCTACCGCGACGTCGGAGCCGGGTGCGCCCGTTGTCAGCGCTGCGCGCTTCCACAGGGCCTCGGCGTCGTCCAGGAAGCTGTCTGGCCCGCAGGCGTAGGCGGCGCGGTCCTTCCAGTCCGGGCAGATCTCGTCCAGCTGCTTGGTGTTGGTGAGGTCCATGCGGCCTTGCTCGCCGGTAAACCAGTGTGCGAGGCGGAAATTGGGGAACTGGTCGGCGAGCTCAGCAAGTTCCTCGCGGAAGAGGCTGTCACCTGGGGTGCGCGCTGAGTGGACCAGGACGACGTCGGCATCCGGACGTCGTGGAACAAGGGTGCGGATCATGGACATCACCGGAGTGATGCCGCTGCCCGCGGTCACCATCAGCAGGGGCCGGGGGTGCTCCGGGAGCACGAAGTCACCCTGCGGAGGTGCCAGGAACAGGACGTCGCCCGGGCGGGTGGTGCGTACGAGGGTTCCGGAGACTGCACCGACGTCGGTGACAGTGATGGCGGGATCCTTGCCGGCCGGGGCGCTCAGGGAGTAGGACCGCCAGTGGCGGACGCCATCAAGTTCGACGCCGATGCGCGCCCATTGGCCCGCCAGGTGGGAGTGCCAACCGCGGCCGGGCCGGAAAAAGATTGTTGCGGACTGTGCCGTCTCCTGCACTACGCGGGTGACCACACCACGAAGCTGACGTGCAGAGTAGACCGGGTTGAACAACGCGAGGATGTCCTCCGGGGCCAAGGGCGTTGTGAGGACTGAGGCCGCCTGGGCCAGCTGACGTAACCGAATCATGGGTTAAAGCCTAAAAGGGCGCGGGCCATATTTCTCTCTCTCCGTCATATGACCGTTCCGCAGTCACGCTGTAGTAAGGGCGCTAAGCCCCCAAAGCCGCACTATAAGAGTAACGGCTGCGGCCTGCAGAAGGTTCCCCGTCTTTCAGTAAGCATGCTTAGTGTATCGTCAGGACCCTGCTTCTGCCGAGAAATTTCTTTTATGACCGGAGATATCACGGCTGGTCAGAAGGTCGCCGGCCGCCACCCTAGTGCCGGTGCGATATACCGGGTGACGTTACCCAGGAGCTTGGCATTGAACTCGACGCCGAGCTGGTTGGGGACCGTGAGCAGCAGGGTGTCTGCAGCCTGTACCGCTGTGTCCGCAGCGAGCCCTTCGGCCAGGAAGTCCGGGGCGCCCACGTAGCTTTTCCCGAACCGGGCGTTCAGGCCGTCGATGACGCCCACCTGGTCCCGGCTGTCGCGCAGGGCGCTGCCCGCAAAGTAGCGGCTGTCCTCCTCATCCACGATGGGAAGCACGCTGCGGCTGACCGAAATACGGGGGGTGTGCTGGTGTCCGGCTGCGGCCCAAGCGTCCCGGAACAACTGGATCTGCTCCGCCTGGAGTTCATGGAAGGGCACGCCGGTGTCCTCTGTCAGCAGGGTGGAACTCATCAGGTTCATGCCCACTTCCGCGGCCCAGACGGCTGTCTTCCTGCTGCCGGCTCCCCACCAGATGCGCTCGGCCAGGCCTGGCGACTGCGGTTGGACGGGTAACAGCCCGGTGGCACCGCCGGCATATCGGGGATCCGCTTCCGCCACTCCGGCACCGCTGATGGCCTTCCGGAACAGGGCTGTATGGCGGCGCGCCATGTCCGCGTCATTCTCGCCCGGCTGCGGGCGGTAGCCGAACGCAGCCGCCCCCTCCCGGGCTGGCTCAGGTGAGCCGCGGCTAATCCCCAGCTGGAGCCGGCCGCCGCTGATCAGATCGGCCGCGGCGGCTTCCTCTGCCATATACAAGGGATTCTCGTACCGCATGTCGATCACGCCGGTGCCGATTTCGATCCGGCTCGTCCGAGCACCAATGGCAGACAACAGGGGAAACGGCGAGGCCTGCTGCCGGGCGAAATGGTGGACCCGGAAGAATGCCCCGTTGATCCCCAGTTCCTCGGCCGCGACTGCAAGGTCAATGGCCTGGAGGAGGGCGTCCCCCGCAGTCCGGGTGCGGGAACCGTGGCCGGGGCCCCAGTGGCCGAAAGAAAGGAATCCGATGCGCTCCATACCTGCCCCAACTGCAGCGGGGCGGCAGGCATTCCCGGCTGGCATGATGGCCGGGTGGGTATTTCTGAAGAAGCTGCGACCATCGCCAAAACAGTTGTGCTGTTCACAATTGCAGCGGCCGCGGAAATCGGCGGCGCCTGGCTGGTATGGCAGTCGGTCCGCGAAGGCAAGGACTGGTGGTGGGCCGGCCTGGGCGTGATAGCCCTGGGCCTCTACGGTTTTGTGGCAACGCTACAGCCGGACGCCCACTTCGGCCGGATCCTGGCAGCCTACGGCGGGGTGTTCGTCGCCGGATCGCTGGCCTGGGGCATGATCTTTGACGGCTTCCGCCCTGACCGCTGGGACGTGGCTGGATCCCTCATCTGCCTGTTGGGGGTTGCGGTGATTATGTTCGCGCCCCGAAACGCAGGCTGATTCCAGTACGGCCTGCTCCGGGCGGGCTCCGCACAACATGAGAGCTAACCGGCTGCCGCCCCGCACAGCAGGCGGCCGGGGCAACGCCGCTGGCTAAACTGGCAGCGTGACCAACAGCGAGCAGCCCGCCAGGGCCAACACCCCGCCGTCGCGCGGCAAAATTGCCGAGCGGCTGCTGCCCGGCGGGGAGGAACCGGACCCGCGGTTCACCCTGGCGAACGAACGCACCTTCCTCGCTTGGATCCGTACGTCCCTGGCGCTCCTGGCCGGCGGTATTGCCGTCGAGGCCTTCACCGCGGACCTTTTCCTGGAGCCCGTCCGAAAGGGCCTGGCCGTGGTGTTGCTCCTGCTGGGCATGCTGCTGAGCGCGGGCGCCGCGGTGCGGTGGCTGCGGGTGGAACGAAGCATGCGCAACAAGGCTCCGCTGCCGCTGCCGCTCATTGTCCCGCTGCTTGCGGGGGCAGGGGCGCTGGCGGCCGCCGTCGTACTGATTTTTATCCTCTGGCGCTGAGCAGTGACCACGCATCACGCCGCCGGCCGCCACGGCGATCCGGGCCTCCAGCCGGAGCGCACCACGCTCGCGTGGGGCAGGACGATGATGGCGCTGGTGACAGTCAGCGCGATCTTCCTCCGCTGGCTTCCGGCCCACGGGCTGCCCATCCTGCTGCTGTTCGCCGTCGCGGCGGGGTCGGCTGCAGCGATCTACTTCACGCAGCGCCGCCGCTACGGCGCCAGCTCCCGCGGCATTGCAAGGGAGAATGTCGACGCCGACATCACCGCCGTGATGTGGACGGCCTGTGCGGGAGTGGCGTTGGGCGGCCTCGGCATCGGCGTCGTCCTCGCCGGCTGAGCGAACCCGCTGATCCGGCCCTAGAACATCGGCAGGACAAACCCCGCGAGCAGCGCCGCGGCGCCGATCCCGGTGAGGCAACGGCCCAGCACCGCTGCCGTTTTTCCAGCCTCTTCCGGAGCCGCCATCTGCCACTGGGTGGGCCGCTTGGGGTGGTAGTAAATGGGAAGGGTATCGCCCACAGCAAGGTCCTTGATGTCGTGGGGCGACATCGGCGCATGGTGCACCTGGTACTTCCGGTCGAACCAGCGGAAGCCCACGCCGCTGCTGTCCGAGTACACCACGGCTTCGGCCACCGCCCACGGATGCACGAAGCGGCGTAGGAAGCCGGTGTAGAAGAGCAATCCCAGCCCGGCGGGCAGGCACAACCAAGTGAGCATTTCCAGGATTGGACCTGCCATATCAAGCACAGTGGGCATGATTCTGATGGTACAGGCGTACCCTGAGGGAATCGTTTCCGGCGAAAGGGGCAGACATGAACAACGAGGATCTTTTGAGCCGCATCCAGGCCCTGGTGGAGGAGGAGCACACACTCCGCGAGGGATCCGGAGACGGCCAGGCGCCGGACCGGGCCAGGCTCAAGCAGGTGGAAGAAAGCCTTGACCAGTGCTGGGACCTGCTGCGCCAGCGCAGGGCCAAAGCGGAGTCAGGCGAAAACCCCAACGAAGCCGAAGCCCGCCCCGTCAGCGAAGTAGAAGGCTACAAGCAGTAGCCCTCTACTTCGCAGCCGGGCTGCGTTTTCAACCGATGGGTTCCGGCATCTGCTCCACCACGTAGTGGGCGTCCACGGACAGCCCGGTGACGGGGTCCGCCATTTGCACTCTCCAGCTGCGGGCGAACTGGTTCACGCCGCCGGTCATGGCCACAGTGCCCGGGGCTCGCCATGGGCCGCGACAACGACACTGTGGAGGACCAGGACTACCGGCTCCTCCTGGAAGGAGCCAGTAACGCAACCCGGGCGTCGAGCGTGGGCGAATCACGCTGACCGACGGAAAGAGTTTGTCCACGTGGCTTGTCCGCAAGGCCTTGCACCCCGCGTCACGTGGACAAGAACCGCTTCAGGTCCGAAGCAGGATATCCCGCGTGACAGCCAGATGCTCGTCGATCGCCTTCTGCGCCTGGTCGGCAGCTCCGGACACCAATGCGTCAAGGATCCCCTGATGTTCGGCGCAGACGTCCTGGCGCCGGCTGCCCGTGCGGAACAGGGCGGCAACCCCCACCAGGATCTGCCGGACGTGAAGCTTGCTGTAAGTCCGGGAAATCAGTTCGTTGCCGGCCGCGTCAATGAGCTGCTGATGGAAGAGCGTGTCCAGGCGGATGAACTCCCGGGCATCATCAGGCTCGCTGGTGTCCGGGATCCGGGCCTGAAGGTCCAGGGTCTCCTGCATCAGCACAGCAGGCACCCGGTTCTCGGCGATCACCAACCGGGCTGCGTGGCTCTCGAGGACGCCGCGGAGTTCCATCAGTTCGGAGATCTCCCGGCCAGTGACGGGCGGAACGTACGCCCCGCGTTGCGGAATCAACTCCACCAGTCCATCAGAGACCAGGAGCAGCAAGGCCTCACGGACCGGGGTGCGGGAGACTCCAATTTCGGCGGCAAGCTCCTGTTCGTTCAGGAAACGGCCCTGGAGTTCGGGGTCGATCAGGACGTTTTCGCGCAGGTGGATATACGCCTTTTCCCGTCCGGACGCAGCCGTACCCGCAGTTTTTCCCATACATTATGTATACAACAGATTGGAGCTATCCATGCGCCTAGCACTCGCCCAAATCATCAGCAGCGCGGACCCTGCCGCCAACCTGGAGCTGATCCGGGACTACGCTACCCAGGCCAAGGCTGCCAGCGCGGAGCTGGTGGTATTCCCCGAAGCTGCCATGCGAGCGTTCGGGAACTCACTGACGGACGTCGCAGAGCCCTTGGACGGGCCGTGGGCAGAAAAGGTCCGGGCCCTGTCAAGGGAACTGGACATTGCGATCGTAGCGGGAATGTTCACTCCCGGGAAGGACGGCAGGGTCCGCAACACCCTGCTGGTCACTGGCCCGGGAGTGGACACGTCATACGACAAGGTGCACCTCTTTGACGCTTTCGGCTTCCAAGAATCCAGGACCGTGGACCCGGGAACCAGCCCCGTGGCCTTCGAAATCAACGGCACCGTGTTCGGCCTGGCCACCTGTTACGACGTCCGCTTCCCCGCCCTGTTCACGGCGAACGCCCGCGCCGGTGCCCAGGTCAACATCGTCTGCGCCTCGTGGGGCGCCGGCGAAGGCAAGGCAGAGCAGTGGGACCTGCTGGTGCGGGCACGCGCACTGGACAGCACCACTTTTGTGGTGGCCTGCGGCCAGGGCGACCCCGAGACCATCGGCGCGGGACCGGCCGGGACCGCCCCCACGGGCATCGGCCACAGCGCTGTCATCACTCCCCTGGGCTCAGCGGTAGCCGCGCTGGGCGGAGAGCCGGAACTCGCCGTCGTCGACATTGACCCCTCGACGGTGGACGAGGTGCGCACCAAGCTTCCGGTGCTGGCGAACGCCCGCCAGTTCTGATCCTCCTTGGAAGTGGCATGGCCGGGTAAGTCCCCCGGCTTTGCCGGCGAACGACGACGGCGTGCCGCGGCTTTCCGTGCGGCACGCCGTCGTCGTTTTCCATGAGTGGGAATTCGGCCCCCGCATGCGGTGAGCCTGCGTTTACGGCCTTGTAACCTGCCGGCAGGGAGCGCACCGGCGGCTTCTCACCTTCCGCTCCTGACCCCGCCGCCCCGCGCCAGGCAATCCAGCGGGCTTTAATGTCTTCAGGCTCCTTGCCGATGGCCGCCGTTTACACCGTTGAAACATTTTCGACACGGGGACTTCACGCAGCGCCCCTTTCTGTAACGCCAGCGCAACTTCCAGGCGCGTTTCCCGAAACACGCCCCCCGAAAGATGGAGGGCGGGGGAAATGCGAGGGCCGGCAAGAGCGCCCCGCTTCGAGGCGCAACGCGAAGGGACCCGCAGGTGGAGATCACTGCCCAACATGTCTGGCTGATGATTTCAGCCGCGATGGTATTGCTGATGACGCCCGGGCTCGGCCTCTTCTACGGCGGCATGACGCGCGCCAAAGCCGCCTTGAACATGATCATGATGAGTTTCATCTCCGCCGGCATCGTCGGGGTGGTGTGGGTTCTCTGGGGCTACTCCATGACAACCGGCGACGGCGTGCTGGGCATCTTCGGCAATCCCTTCGCCAGCTTCGGGCTGCAGAACCTGATGGGTTCCCCGGACCTGATCAAGGCCGGGTACAGCGCCACCTTCGCCATCATCACGGTGGCCCTGATCAGCGGTGCCATCGCCGACCGCGCCAAGTTCGGCGCATGGGCAGTGTTCGTTCCTGCCTGGGTCACCGTGGTCTACTGCCCGCTCGCCTACATGATCTGGGGCGGCGGCCTGATGAGCGCCGATGGAGCCGTCACCGCTGTTTTTGGGCAGGTCATCGACTTTGCCGGCGGCGCCGTGGTGGAGATCAGCTCCGGAACAGCCGCCCTGGTCCTGGCCCTGATCGTGGGCCAGCGCCACGGTTTCGCCAAGGATCCCAACCACCGCCCGCACAACGTCCCGCTCATTATGCTGGGCGCTGCCATCCTGTGGTTTGGCTGGTTTGGCTTCAACGGCGGAGCGGCGACGACGGCCGAACAGGCCGGCCTGATCTGGGTCAACACCCTGGTGACTCCGGCGGCGGCGATGCTCAGCTGGCTGGTCACCGAAAAGATCCGCCACGGCCACCCCACCTCACTGGGAGCAGCGTCAGGCGTGGTCGCCGGGCTGGTGGCTATTACGCCTTCCTGCGCCAACATCAGCCCGGTGGCCGCTATCGGCCTGGGCCTGGTGGCCGGGGCCGCCTGCGCCGTCTTCGTGGACCTCAAATACCGGTTCGGGCTGGATGATTCCCTCGATGTGGTGGGGGTCCATCTGGGCGCGGGACTCATCGGAACACTGGCACTCGGTTTCATCGCCCTCCCGGTAGACGGGCTGGGCGGCGGACTCTTCTACGGTGGCGGCTTCCAGCAGCTCGTAGCCCAGTCTGTGGCTGTGGTGATCACGCTGCTGCTGTCCGGGATCGGGACCCTGGTTATTGGCCGGGCCATCAACAAGACCATCGGGTTCCGGGTCAGCCGCGAGGCCGAGACTGCCGGAGTTGACCTGTCCGAGCACGCTGAGAGCGCTTACGCGTTCGGGGAGCTGGGAGCCGCGTTCAACCCGGCGGCCCACGCCATGGCGCAGTCCCCCGCCCCTGCTGGTCAGTCAGCCAGGATCTTGTAGAGGGCCCGGCGGGTCTCGTCCAGCTTCTCAATGGCTGCTGCCCGCTGCTCTTCAGTGACACCCGTGCGGAACTGGTGAATAACTCCCATCAGCTTCCCGATGCTCTGGTGGAAGTCCCGGTCCGGGCTGTCCGGTCCGAAATTCCAGGCGGCTTCCATCTCCTCTGCGTGCTCTGCCACCCAGGCCCTTCCTGCATCGGTGAGGGTGAATTCGGTTCCGCGGCCCTCGCTGAGCGCGGTAATGAGTTCCTCGTCCACGAGCTGCTGCAGCGTGGGATAGATGGATCCCGGGCTCGGCCGCCAGGCTCCTCCGGTCTTTTCGGCAATCGCCTTGATCAGTCCGTAACCATTTGAGGGCGCTTCCGCCAGGAGCGAGAGGATGGCCGAGCGGACGTCGCCCCGGCTTGCCCTTCGCGGTCCGCGCCCAAACCCCGGCCCAAAGCCCGGGCCAAAACCTGGTCCAAAGCCGGCGCCGAATCCTGCTCCGAATCCTGGGCCGAAGCCGCCGCCCCGGTGCCCGTGCGGTCCACGCCTGCCGCGGCCGCGTTCAAACCGGCCCCGGTCAGACTGGGGGCCTGAAAATGCGTCATGAGAAATGCCCTTCATCGTGGCATCGTCCTTTCCTTCGCTTAGTATTCGCTGTAGTTATCAGCGATAGTTAACGATATGTCGTTAAGTATCGCTGAGTCAATAAAAGAATTGACCAAAATATGATCTGCCATGTCTGGTTCACAGCCTCGGCAGCGGCGTAGTCTTGTGGCACTCTTCAAGCTTGAGGGCTGAAAAATGGCGTATAAAAAGAAGCGACGGCGTGGCCGCGGTTCCATTCTGGGAAGCATTTTCGGATTCCTCGCGGCGAGCGCCATGTGTGGAGTGCTTGCCGCCAGCCTGGTGGTGCCCTCTGTTGCAGCTGCCGGCTACGGCGTCAGCACGTCCATCGGGTTTTTCGAGGGCCTGCCGGAGGAGCTGACGGTCCAGCCGCCGTCGCAATCCACCAAGGTCCTCACCTCGGATGGCCAGCCCATCGCAACGTTCTATGCGGAGAACCGGGTCAGGATTCCGCTGGACCAGATGTCGCCTTACATCAAGGACGCCGTCATCGCCATTGAGGACAGCCGGTTCTATGAACATGCCGGCCTCGATCCCCAAGGCATCCTCCGCGCAGTGGTGGCGAACCTGACGAAGGGTGACCAGCAGGGGGCGTCCACCATCACCCAGCAGTACGTCACCAACGTGATCAACGAGGCGAGGCTCTCGCAGGAGCGGCCGGATGAGGTGATCCTCAGCGGCCAGAAGGACATCGGGGACAAACTGCGGGAGATGAAACTGGCTGTTGCCCTGGAGAAGAAGTTCACCAAGGAGCAGATCCTTGAGGGATACCTGAACATTGTGTTCTTCAACAGTGATGCCTACGGGATCGAGGCGGCCGCCCGCTACTTCTTCAGCAGCACCGCCAAGGACCTTAATCTTCCCCAGTCCGCTCTGCTGGCCGGGCTGGTGAACAGCCCCACGTTCTACAACCCCGCGCTTAACCCGGACAAGTCAGTGGTCCGCCGCGACCAGGTGCTCGGCGAGATGCTCCGGCAGGAGAAGATCACCCAGGCAGAGCATGACCAGGCGGTAGCCACCCCCATCGAGCTGAAAATCACACCGGAGCGCCAGGGTTGCGCGAACGCCACCATGGCGCCGTACTTCTGCGACTACATCTCGCACCTCATCCTGAACAACCCCGCGTACGGGCCTACCCTGAAGGAACGGGAGAGGAAGCTCTACCGGGGCGGCCTCACCATCACCACAACCCTGGACAGCAGGCTCCAGGCGGCAGCCCAGTCACAGGTGGACGGTACGGCAGGGCCCAATCCGGACCGGTGGGGAGCAGCCCTGGTGTCCGTCCAGCCCGGCAGCGGAAAAATTCTATCGATGGCGCAGAACACGGTGTTCCTGGCCGAGCCGGGCAAGTTCGATACCCACCTGAACTTCAACGTGGATGCAAAGGACCCGCAGGGCAACGACCTGAATGGGGCGGGCGGCTTCCAGACCGGATCCACCATGAAGCCGTTCACCTTCGCCCAGTGGCTGAATGAGGGCAAGCCGCTGAACGCCGAGGTGGACGCCTCGAAGCGCGTCTACCCCCTGGGATTCCCCTGGCGTTCCAGTTGCGGAAAGGTGCTGGGCGCCTACAGCACAGCCCAGAACAACCCTGAACTGGGCGCGGCAGACGACCTCCAGAACGCCGAAGAGGGCTTCTACCGGAAGATGCCCATCAACTACGGCCTCTACAACTCCATCAATACCGCTACCTTCGCTTCCGCCACACAGCTGGACTTCTGCGGCATCCAGAAGATGGTGGACGCCGTGGGCCTGCACAGCGGCCACGACGGTTCCCCTATAAACATGCACCAGCTGGGCAACCTCCTGGGTGCCACCAATGTGGCGCCGCTCCATATGGCGAACGCCTTTGCCACCTTCGCCAATGACGGAAAGTACTGCGCACCCATCGCCCTGCTGGACGTCACTGACGCCGTTGGAGGGAAACTTCCGGCCCAGTCCGTCGAGTGCCGGGATGCAGTGAAGCCTGACGTGGCCCGTGGCGTGAACTCCGTGCTGCAGGACGTGATGAAGGTGGGCTCCGGAGTTTGGATCAATCCCAAGGTCCAGGACAAGGTTCCCGTGGCGGCAAAGACCGGAACCTCCAACAACAACGGGGCCACCTGGGTGGTGGGCTACACCACAGGCCTTTCCACGGCTTCCTTCTTCGGGGACGCGCTGGAAGGCCAGAAGCGCCCAGGGCAGAACGTCACGATCAACGGCACCTTCTACCCCCGGCTGGATGGTTTTATGATCGCCGGGCCGCAGTGGGCCAACTACATGGTGAATGTGGCACCGCTGTATCCCGCCGCGCCGTTCCCGGGGCCTCCGCCTTCCATGTCAAGCCCCAACCCTCCGCCCACCCCGCGCCGCTGACTGCGGGCATCTGACTGCAGGCCGCTGACTGCAAACCCGGAAGACTCTGGCAGGATTGGCGGGGTGAAGAGGCTTGAAACCGAGCGGCTGGTTCTCCGCCAGTGGGAGCCGGAGGACGCCGACTTTGTGCTGGACCTCTACTCGCGCTGGGAGGTACAGCGCTTCATCGGAAACCATCCACAGGTGATGCGGGACCGCGCCGAAGCCGAGGACCGCATCCGCATCTGGCGGAGCACCGGCCAGCAGGACATGGCCCACCCCGTCCACGGCATCTGGGCAGTGGAGCTAAAGGAACCAGCTGCGCGGGCGACCCTGGCGGGGACCCTGCTCCTGAAATCCATCCCGGCGTCCAGCCGATCGCTGCCCCTGCAGCCTTCCGGTGATACCGAGATTGGCTGGCACTTCCATCCCGATCACTGGGGAAACGGCTACGCAACAGAGGCGGCCGCCGCGGTCCTCGCCTACGCATTGGACAGCGGGCTGGACAAAGTTGTGGCAGTCACGGCCCCGGCCAACACCGCTTCACAGCGGGTCTGCGCACGGATGGGCATGACCCACCTGGGCCAGACCGACAAGTACTACAACGCACTCTGCGAGCTTTTCCAGGCGAAAGCACCCCACCGAACCAAAGCACCCGCCAAAAACCTTGCGGACGACTACGGGCAGCACCGCCGTCGTCCGCCAGCCTGATCAGTAGGCCGGGCCCGTCCCTTTCCACAGCCGCCGCCACCACGAGCGGCGCGCTTCCGGCTCCGCCTCAGCCTGGGGAACCTCCGAGGCTGCCCGGCGTTCGCGCCACCGCCGCACCTCCTCCTCAACGTCCCGGGTCTTGGTGATGACCGGCGGCCCGCCCTGAAGTTGGCGCCGCGCGTCGATGACCCGGCGGTTGAAATCCTCCAGGATGTCACGGACCTGCCGTTCCGTGCACTGGACATCAAGCTTGGCATCCAGCTCGGCGTCCTCGGTGCGGATCAGGATGGCCGCCGGACCGAGGCCGCTGATGTTTTCCCGCTGAATGAGGCCCTTGACCCACCAGTCGGGATCGTAGGACTCCCCCAACCCCGGAATCGGTTTGCCCGCGTACTTGAGGTTGTCGAACTTTCCTTGCGCCATGGCATCCCGGACCAGATACTCCGCCCTGGCAGCATCGCTCACCTTCCGGCGCTTCTCCCGCTCCTGGGCATCGAGGGCATCGAGCGCCGCCTCCTCCTCGGCGCTGATGCCGGCGCCCCGGTAGGACCGGACTTCCGCGGCCCGCTCCAGGCGCTTCCGGAAGTCCTCCGCACCGCTGCTCATCGCTGCCACCGCCTCACGTCGGAATCATCCTTCCTTCCAGTATTCAGAAGCTTTTCGTCGGCTTCAACGCAAACCGGGAGTCCGGGCGGGTGGAGTTTGAATGCCGGCCCGCTGAAGCGCATTGCCACCCTCTGGGCGTGGTGCACGGC
>JBKJVX010000120.1:0-16106 GCA_046717065.1 Arthrobacter sp.
CTTGTGCTTGCCGCGCAGCAGGATTGCGGTCTGGCTCGCGAGACGACCAAGGACAACGTCTGTGGCGTCAATGACGTGCCACTGGCGGTTGATATCGCCGGGCTTCGGGGTGTACGTACGCACGGTGTTTGCCTCGTTCTTATTCTGGCGTTCTTGTTTAGGAGCCACTCAGGGGTGGGCACCTACTATCTGCGCGCTACCGGAACAGAGGTGAGGGCTCTATGTAACCAGTCATCCTGTGGTTCCGAATGTGCACGTTGAGGAGTCATCCTGCAACCGGATTCTCAGCGGGCACGCACCATCGGAGTAGGACACGCACAACGACTACCAAGATTAGCGCGTTAAGGGGTTCAGGGTCAAAATGGGGTAGCCGGAGGCCGCCTCAGCACCTGCCGGCCTGACGGACGCAGGGGGTCGCGGTGTTTGCAATGGGTTATGACGGTTACGCAGGGCTGTTGCTGATGTTTGGCGCCGTCGCGCTGGGAATGGTTCTCTCCCTCGTCGCCGAAGTCCTCATCGCCAAGCAACTTCCCCGCTTGGGCGGCCTCCCCACCCTTCCCATCAGAATTACGACGGCGACACTTACCTGCCTCGCCTGCGCGGCCTTTTGTTTGCGCTTTGGAATGAGCCTTGCCCTGCCGGCCTTTATATTCCTGGCAGCGCTTGGCGTACAGCTTGCCCGCATCGACGTCGCACTGCATTTGCTGCCGAACCCACTCGTATTGATGCTGCTCGCGGGTGGTTTTTTACTCTTTTTGATTCCCACGTTATTCAATAAGCAGGCTGATGATCTCCTGCGTTCGGTGCTCGGGTCCGTCATTTTGTTTGTTGGCTACCTTATTTTGGGTCTTATTTCCCCGGCCGGCATCGGGATGGGTGACGTGAAGCTGGCAGCGCCGGTTGGCCTTTACCTCGGGTACTTAGGGTGGAGCCAACTGCTCTACGGAGGACTCCTGGGCTTCATCCTGAACGGCCTCGTCACGATACTGGTCCTGAGCAGAAAAGGCCGGAACAAAGCCACAGAGGTGGCCCACGGCCCCTCGATGCTCGGTGCTACGGCGGCTGCCGCACTCTTCCTCACCTAGCTTCCTCGGGCGATCTTTCGAGGCCCGGCCCGGTTAAGCGCGCCTCAAGTCCAAGTAGTGGGCCCGTGTACTCACTTGCCTTTCTGAGTACTGCCCTCGCCTTTCAAGTACGTACTTTAAGTGCCTTGGGAAAAAGTCGAGTACTACTACGCATTGTTGCGCTTGCCCCCAAATGACAATCTCTTCTTAGCGAAGTCCAGCCGCTAAAGGACTTATGGGGGCAGCTGGAAATTCGTTGAAATCAATTCTCCCATTTCACCGAATTAAAGGAAATTACAATGACTACTCTTATGGTCTCGATGATGGCTTTTGTCGCCGGCATCAAGGATCGGTTTGGATCCGAAAAGGGCGCAACGGCCACGGAGTACTCACTGCTGGTGGGTCTCATTGCGCTTGTTTTGGTGGTAGGGGTCGGCTTCTTCGGGCGGACCCTGAACACCTGGTTCAGCACTCTCGGAACCACCGTCAGCGGCTGGTAACTCAACCCAGGAATAGGAGTTCCACGATGAAGAAATTGCTTCTTCTCAGTCGTAGCTTGCAGGCATGGCTCCAAACGGAATTCAAGTCTCAGAAGGGTGCGACCGCAACTGAGTACTCGCTTCTTGTCGGTTTGATTGCTTTGGTCCTCGTGGTGGGCGTCGGGTTCTTCGGAACCACCTTGAACACCTGGTTCAGCACGCTCGGTACTACCGTGAGCGGCTGGTAACTCTAAGCAAGGGTGTGCCGCGCTATCAGCGCGGCACACCGCACTTATTTTCACGCTGCAACCGTCCAGGGGGACCCGTTGAAACGCAGCCATAAAACTTGGACACCCGACGAACGAGGCGCCGTTGCCGTCGAATTCGCGCTTGTTGCTCCGATCCTGATCGCATTGATCATCGCGATCGTCGAATTCTCCAACGCCTACAACATCCAGGTGTCGGTGACACAGGCATCCCGGGAGGCTGCCCGGACTATGGCTATCACCAAGGACGCGACGAAGGCAACCGCTGCCGGTAAGGCCGGAGCGCCTTCAATCAACTCCTCGCTCCTCACCTTCGACTACTCGGCGGCAACCTGTCCCGCTGCAACGCCGGCTTCAACCGCCCTAGTGACTGTTCAGTACAGCGGTTCGTCCTTGACGGGATTTTTCGGGTCCACAATCACAGTTACCGGCAAAGGGGCCATGCAATGTGGCGGCTGAATATGAAGGCAAGGGGCACGGAAGGTGAACGCGGCGCGGCAGGTGTAACGGTGGCGGTTGTGATGCTTGTTCTCATCGGCGCCGGCGCTATGGCCGTTGATGTCGGTCAAATTTACGCTGAGCGCGCGCAGCTACAGAACGGTGCAGACGCTGGGGCTCTGGCTGTTGCCAAAAGTTGCGACCCGGGACCATGCACACCATCGCTTGCCGGCCCGTTGGCGAATGCTAATGCCAATGACAACGCCAGTGACGCAGCAGTAGATCTCAGCGTTACCGGCCAAGTTACCGTCACAACATCGACCAGAAATGGGTCCTCAAGCTTTTTGACGAAGATGTTTGCAAGTGCCCTCAACACAGGGCCCGTCACAGTTGGAGCCACTTCGACGGCCGCATGGGGATATCCAGGGTCTGGGCCCGCCACCCTTCCAATCACTTTTGCGCCTTGTCAGTTCGACGTGGACGGCGCTGTTCACACGATCCTTACCCATGGAAGCGAAACTTGCGTCAGCGACAGCCCGTCAGGCGCAGCTATTCCAGGTGGGTTCGAGTGGCTCATGCCCGACCCAGGAAAATGCCAGGCGACCGTGTACCCGGATGATCCGTCCACGGCAAGCGTGGTGGACCCTTACGCGAAGACTAATACAGGCCTGAGTATTCCGTCCGAGTGTAAAGACGTCATTCCCACGTACCTCAACAAGGTGATTCTCTTCCCAGTCTTCACACCGGCAACGGGTACTGGGGCCGGCGGGAAGTACTACATCAAGGGTTACGCCGCCTTCCTGCTGCTGGGGTACAGCTTTCCAGGCGCCTCTGGTGGTGACCTAACCGGTCTCGGAGGAAGTGATCGAGGCGTCCGCGGGAAATTCGTCAGTTGGGTCGCCGATCCTGCGTCGTACGACGGCGGCGGCTACTCCGGAGGCGGCGCCGAACTTCCGCCACACCTAATCAAGTAACCATTACTAAGGGGAAAGCAATGAAAGCACGCCTACTGGGAGGCATTGCCGCATTGGTTGTCGCAATCATAGGCACCGTCCTTCTCTTCAATTACGTGCAGGGAGCGGATCGTCGCGCGCTTGCCAACACAGAAACGGAAGACGTCCTTGTAGTAAAGCAGGAGGTGGCTGCCGGCACTCCGGCCAGCCAGCTCGGCCAGTACCTCATCACCAAGACTGTTCCTAGAACCGCCGTGGCCGAGGGAGTTGTTGACGACCTTAACTCACTGGGTTCCAAAGTAACGTCAGTAGCACTGGAGCCAGGCGAACAGCTCCTGGCGAGCCGCATGGTGGACGCAAACGCGTTCTTGGGGCCAGCCAGGGTCGAGGTTCCGGAAGGCCTTCAGGAGATTACAGTTCGCCTTAGCATCGACCGTGTTGTGGGCGGAAAAATTCAGGCTGGCGACACGGTTGGCGTCTTTATTTCACTTGGTGATGCCAGTGGTGCAGCCGGCGAGGGAGGCAGCGGAACGCAGCTGACATTCCACAAAGTCTTGGTTACGGCGGTCCAGTTCAGCTCGGGTCAAGCAGCTCAAACGCAGGGCGAGGCAACACAGGCCAGCTCCCAAGGCGCGCTGAATGCAGACAGCCAGGACAAGCAGACCTCAAGTGACTCCTACCTGATCACATTCGCCAGGAACGCCGTTGACGCCGAGAAGCTGGTGTACGCCGCAGAATTCGGGAAGATCTACCTCTCGAAGGAGCCGGCTAACGCCACCGAGGGCACCAACGGAGTCGTCAACCAGACAAAGGTATTCCGATGAGCCGTTTCATTCTGATCTCACCCTCCGTGGAGTATGAACGCAAGGTGCGGGCGTCAGTGGCCCCGCTGAGCGGATCTCTGCAGTACTTCCAGGCCGCCTACCTGCCCGAATCTCCGGAAGACATCCTCCGCCAACAAGCCGGCGAGCCACCGGAGGTTTTGATCCTCGGTCCGGGGCTCCCGCAGGATGAGGCACTGAAGTTCGCCGCGGTCATGGACCTTCAGTACCCGGAAATCAGCATCGTTTTGGCCGCAGACGATGATGGGAACCTCGCGCTTAACGCCATGCGCTCCGGTATCAGGGATCTCATTCCACCAGCTGCTGACATGGACCAGGTGCGGGCTCTGGTCGAACGAGCGAGCCTGGCCGCGGCAGGACGACGCCGAGGTTTGGGTCCTAACACCGCAGAGCGTCCTACCGCAGAGGGCGGGCGCGTCATTGCCGTCATGTCGCCTAAAGGCGGAGTGGGTAAGACGACGGTTGCGAGTAACTTGGCCATCGGTCTAGGACAGATAGCACCGATGAGTGTGGTCGTAGTGGACCTTGACCTGCAGTTTGGTGACATAGCCAGTGGATTGATGCTCGAACCCGATTTCACCATCACAGATGCCGTGGTTGGAGCAGCCAGCCAGGATGCCATGGTTCTAAAGACCTATCTGTCCCTACATGCGGGGAACATTTACGTCCTTTGTGCCCCCCGCAACCCCATCGATATGGACAGGATTAGCGGCGAGCACATCAGCCACTTGCTGCGCCAGCTGCGCGCCGAGTTCCAATATGTTGTGGTGGATACAGCCCCGGGGCTTGGGGAGCATGTGCTGGCCACCTTGGAACAGGCCACTGATGCTGTTTGGGTTTGCGGTATGGACATTCCGAGCATTCGTGGCTTGAGGACTGGGTTCCAGATTCTTTCTGAACTGGATCTGCTCCCCGATAACAGGCACGTGGTCCTCAACATGGCGGACCGAAAAACCGGGCTCACCGTCCAAGACGTGGAGGCAACGATCGGGGCTCCTGTAGACGTTGTTCTTCCCCGCTCGCGGGCTGTTCCTTTCTCCACCAATAAAGGCGTCCCCCTCCTTCAGGACGGGAGCCGGGATTCGGCAGCTAAAGGTCTAAGGCAGCTGGTGGAGCGCTTCAAACCGAACTGGGAAGCTCCACGCAAGAAGCTGCACAGAAGGGCGGTAGTCCAGTGACTCTCTCACATCGATTCGCTAAGTTGCGGGGCGACGAAGGCAGCAGCTTTGATTTGCCGGTCGCCTCGACCTCACAATCCTTACCAGCCACCCTCAGTACCATTCAGCAAGCTCAAGCTACGGAACAGGCACAAGCCCCGTCAGCTGTGCAGGTTACGACAGGGAACGCAAGCGAAGCTCTGGCTGGCTTGAAAGAGCGCGCCAGCCAAGCGTTGTACGAGCGGCTTGGTTCTCGAATCACAGATTCCTCGTTAGAGGAATCTGAACTGCATCAGTTCGTGAAGGATGAGCTGAAGGCGGTTGTAGAGGAAGAACAGGTCCCCCTCTCCCAAGGGGAGCGCCA
This sequence comes from Arthrobacter sp., assembly GCA_046717065.1. Lineage (GTDB taxonomy): Bacteria > Actinomycetota > Actinomycetes > Actinomycetales > Micrococcaceae > Arthrobacter. The sequence goes on from JBKJVX010000120.1 coordinate 5,564, forward strand.
GCGACTGACCCGGGAAATTATCGATGATGTCCTGGGCCACGGTCCGATGCAGCGATACCTGGATGATCCGACGGTCACGGAAATCATGGTCAATCGTGCGGATCAAATCTATGTGGAGCGGAACGGTCACCTCTTCCTTACGGACACTAAGTTCAGCAGCGAAGAGGCGCTCCGTCGCGTTATCGAACGCATCGTCACCCGTATTGGACGACGCATCGACGAGTCATCACCGTTGGTCGATGCGAGACTCCCGGATGGGTCTCGAGTAAACGCCATCATCCCCCCCCTCGCCGTGAATGGCGCGTCGTTGACCATTCGAAAATTCGGACGGGAAGCTCTCACGGTTCAAAAGCTCATCAGCTTTGGCAGTCTGTCCCCCGAGATGGCCGAACTTCTCCAGGCGTGCGTTCTGGCGAAGATGAACATCATCGTCTCGGGCGGTACCGGCACGGGAAAAACGACCATGCTGAATGTGCTTTCCTCCTTCATACCTGCCACAGATCGCATCGTGACAATTGAGGATGCGGTCGAGCTGCAGTTGCAGCAGGATCACGTGGTGCGGCTGGAAAGCCGGCCCGCAAACATCGAAGGTAAGGGCGAAGTCTCGATCCGTGACTTGGTCCGTAACTCGCTTCGTATGAGACCTGACCGAATTGTGGTAGGTGAAGTCCGTGGTGGTGAGTCGCTGGACATGCTTCAAGCAATGAACACTGGACATGACGGCTCGATCTCGACGGTGCATGCAAACTCGCCCAGGGACGCAGTGGCACGTCTGGAGACTTTGGTCCTCATGGCGGGCATGGATTTGCCGTTGAGAGCGATTCGGGAACAAATCGCATCAGCGGTGAATCTGATCGTGCACATCTCGCGGCTTCGTGACGGCTCTCGGCGAGTAACGCACATTACGGAAGTCCAGGGCATGGAAGGAGACATCGTCACGCTTCAGGACGCCTTTGTCTTCGACTACTCGGCAGGCATAGACGCCAATGGTCGCTTCTTGGGGAAGCCAGTCCCGACAGGGGTCCGGCCGCGCTTTACGGACCGGTTCGATGAACTGGGAATCAAAATTTCTCCAGCGGTGTTCGGTGCTCAAGCGGTCAGGGGCCGGTGATGGACTCTTCAGAGGCGCCAGTCATGATGCTGGCCGGCGGAATGTTCATGATCTTCGCAGCTGTCGTCGTCGTCTTTGTCGTTGTACTCAAGCCTTTGAACGCGATTCCGCTCTCAAGGCGCCGTCCAGACGTCGTGACAGCTGCTTCCAAACTGACCGTGCTGACGGATTCTGCAGTGGGGGCTATCAACAAGCAACTGAAGGGAAGAAAGGACTTCCTGGTAAGCCGGGACAAGCTGGAGCGGGCAGGACTGAAGACTCAGCCAGCAAATTTCCTGCTCATAATGGGAGCAGGTGCACTGGGGGGCAGTGCCTTCGGTTTCCTGTTGGGTGGATTTTTTCTCGCAGTCCTACTGTTTGTGCTCGTTCCGGTTGGCATGCTGGCCTATCTCTCAGTTCTGACTGCGAAAAGGAAAAGCAAGTTTGACGAACAGTTGCCAGACACATTGCAGATGCTGACCGGAAGCATGCGCGCCGGACACAGCCTTCTGCGGGCTGTTGATGCATCGGCTCGTGAGACTGATGCCCCAATGTCCGAGGAACTGAGCAGGATCGTCAACGAAACCAGAATCGGCCGTGACCTCGGCGAATCGATGATTGACGTTTCTACACGTACAGGTAGCGAAGATTTTGCATGGATTTCCCAGGCAATTGAGATCCACCGCGAAGTGGGCGGTGACCTCGCGGAAGTACTGGATCACGTGGGCGAGACAATTCGCGATCGAAACCAGATTCGGCGCCAGGTCAAAGCACTGAGCGCGGAAGGGAAGATGTCCGCAGCCGTACTTATGGGGCTTCCCGTAGTACTTTTCTTCGCTCTGATCCTGATCAACGCCCAGTACGCAAAGACCTTTACGAGCACTGTTCCAGGTTTCCTGATGCTCGGCGCGGCCGCTGTCATGCTCACTGCGGGTGGATTCTGGCTCAGCCGACTGATCAAGCCGAAGTACTAGGAGGGTGGACATGTCACCAATTGCACTTGCTTCGATTCTGGCCATTATTCTGCCCATCACCTATTTGGTCTGGTCACTGGTTGCCACTGACAGGGTCGCGTTGCGCAATATCCAGGCGAACCTGGGCCAAAGGGCACGGAATGCGGCACCCCAAAACCTTTCAGCCGAGTTCAGCGACCTGGCACGCAAAATCACCCCCGTTGGCTACGTTGCATGGCTTGATAAGCAACTTGCCGCCGTCGGCCGGCCCAAAGAGTGGCCGTTGGAACGGCTGCTAATGATCAAGTCGCTTCTGGCTCTTGCTGTAGGCATCCTCGGAATACTGAACTTCCTGTCCTCTCCGGCACCAGCTAAATTTGCCATTCTGCTTGCTGCCATGGCTTTTATGTATTTTGCGCCTGACCTGCTGGTTCGAAGCAATGCGGAAAAGCGTAGGGGCAAGATCCGCCAGGAACTCCCTAATACCCTGGATCAGATGCTGATTTCCGTGCAGGCTGGACTTGGTTTCGAAGCTGCGATGGCCCGTGCAGCGCAGAACGGCAGCGGGCCACTGGCAGACGAGTTCACACGAACCTTGCAGGACATGCAGGTGGGCCGTTCCCGCAAGGAGGCGTACCTCGCTATGTCCGACAGGGTTGACGTACCGGATCTTCGATCGTTCATTCGTTCCATCGTCCAGGCGGATGCGTATGGCATCGCCATCGCCAAGGTCCTCAAGGTCCAAGCCAACGAAATGCGATTGAAACGCCGTCAGCGTGCTGAGGAGCACGCGATGAAGATTCCCGTGAAGATCCTCTTTCCACTTATCTTCTTCATCTTCCCGACCCTTTTCATCATCCTGCTGGGGCCGGCAGTCATGAACATCGCCGCAGCCTTTTCCTAGGAGGATTCGTGAACTACCTGGCAGGGCTTGTGAACAGCGCATTCGAAATGCTTGTACGCTTCCGCGATCAGGAACGTGGCGCCACCGCCACTGAGTACAGCATTCTGGTCGGCTTCATTGCCATTGTGATTGTTGCTGGGGTTGGCCTATTCGGTGCCGCACTGAACTATTCGTTTGGCTTTCTTACTGCTGGCATCAGCACGGCACTCGGTATCCCCTAGTCGCCTCACGACCCCTCGCGCCTCTTTGCGCCCCAAAGACCGGACCCCCTCGGCACCCAGAACCGAGGGGGTCCGTTTGTGTGCGGATGTTCATACCCAGTGTTAGCGCAGGACGAGCCCAGTAAAGGCACAGGAAAAGTACAGCGGGAAAAGCCTTTGCGCAGGATGTTCCAAGAACCCGGTTGCACACCTTTTCTCCTTGCTAACTTCGTTTTAGTGCTGGTGCAGGGCCAGCCATCCGACTCGCTCAGGAGTACATAATGCTTTCTCTCTACACCAACCTCATGATCCGTCTCCGTACCGAAGAAAAGGGCGCCACGGCCGTTGAATACGGCATCATGGTTGCGCTCATCGCTGTTGTCATCATCGTTGCGGTTAGCACTCTGGGCGGCACATTGGACGGCATGTTTGACTCCGTCGACGCGAAGATCAAGAACCCGACTGCCACCACTCCGCCTGCCGCCACCACCCCGTAGCACCAACCTAGACACGGTTCCGCCCCCCATATCGGAACTGCACCGCCTCAAGCAGCAGGGGCACAACACGAGTCAGCCAAGAGGAGGTGCAGCAGGTGTCACACGATTCGGAACGCGGTGCAGCCGCCGTCGAATTCGCGATCCTGCTGCCCCTCCTCTTGATGCTTGCCCTGGGAACTATCGAATTCGGCCGGGCCTACAACGCCCAAATCACCCTGACCAACGCGGCACGCGACGGAGTCCGGGTTATGGCGATCGCCAACGATCCAACCGGCGCAAAGACCGCGGCCAAGAATGCGGCGGCTTCAGTAAGTGCCACCATCCCCACCTCGGACATCACCCTCAGCACCAACGAATGCAGCACCGGCGCCCAAGTCACTCTCACCATCAAGTACAACCTGTCCACCATCACCGGCATCGCGGGCCCCTTCCCCATGACAGGTAAGGGGGTCATGCTGTGCGGCGGCTGACGGAAACGAAGGACAAGGAACGCGGCGCTATAAGCGTCATCGTGGCTATCCTCCTGGTGACCCTCCTTGGCTTTGTGGCGATCGCCGTCGACGTGGGGGTCATTTACTCAGAACGCGCACAGCTGCAAAACGGCGCGGATGCCTCCGCCATAGCGCTCGCCCAGAAGTGCGCCAAAGACGGAACCGACCCGCTCTGCTCGACGACGTCAAGCCTCGCCACCAGCCTCGCCAACCAGAACGCCCTGGACGGCATGAGCAAGGTGCACACCATCGAACTGGATAAAATCACCCGCAAGGTTAGTGTCACCACGGCCGCCAAGGAAACCGGGGGCGCAGACAACTCTGTCTCCCTCTTCTTCGCAGACGTCCTCGGCATTCCGACCAAAGAGGTCGGAGCGCGGGCATCTGCCGAATGGGGAAGCCCCAAGGCCGGCCGAACCGCGTTCCCCCTTGCCTTCTCCGTCTGCCAGGTCAAAGACCACGTGGACGGCTCGCTCCAGCTGCTCCAGGACCACGGAAACAACGCAAATCCGGACTGCAACTATGGGCCGTCAGGCGCGGCAGTCGCCGGAGGCTTCGGTTGGCTTGCGCCGGACCCGGGAAAGTGCGGCGGCACCATCGACCTCGCCACCAGCGAGGGCGGCAGCGACACTGGCAACAATGCGCCAGGACATTGTTCCGCCGAGCTAACCAAATGGGCCAGCGAAATCACGGCAGGCCGCAAGATTACTGTCCTCCTGCCGGTCTTCAACAAGGTCTCCGGCACGGGTTCCGGCGCCATCTACAACCTCATATCGTTCGCAGCATTCGACGTGACGGGCTGGAAGTTCAGCGGCAACAGTGGCCTCCCCTACGAGTTCCGCAGCGAAAAGTCGACGACGACGGGCGTCACCACTGCCACGGAATGCAAAGGAAACTGCCGCGGAATCATCGGCAGCTTTATCAAATACGTGTCCCTCGCCGACGGCTACACGCTCGGCCCGGTAACGGAATATGGCGCCACCATCGCCCGTCCAACCCTCTGACAACCAGAACCCGGCACCACCCCTTATCCAGGAGTTGAAAGTGAAGTCTCGCCTGCTCGCCGGAACGGCCGCGGTCGCTTTGGCGATCGTGGGAGCCCTCCTCATCGTTTTCTACGCCCAAGGCGCAGACCAGCGGGCACTGGCGTCAACAGAACCTGTTGACGTCCTGGTCGTAAAGACCGCCATTCCCGCGGGAACTCCGGTCAACGACATGACTGCCTCGCTAGTCATCGAAAAAGTCCCCGCCGCAGGTGTTTCAGACACCGCCTTGAGCACCCTGGACAACAAGGCAGGGACGGTCAGCGCCGTGGACCTCGTGCCCGGTGAACAGCTCCTGGCCGAGCGGCTCGTAGCACCTACGGACGTCAAAGCACAGGGTGCTGTTGAAGTGCCCGCTGGCTTGCAGGAGGTCTCCTTCGAGGTGGAACCAAAACGTGTGGTTGGTGGCAGGATTGACGTCGGAGATCATGTGGGAATCTTCCTCACCTTCGAGGCTGGCGCTTACAAGGCCAAAGCTGATGATCCGACTACCCAAATGACAGTCCGCAAAGTCCTGGTCACCGCAGTCCAGCGCGCACCTCAAACCGCGAGCGCCGAAAAGCCGGCGGATGGTTCGGATCCCCAAGACACCACCCTCCCTGAGGGCTCACTCATGCTCACTGTCGCGGTCAACGATGTGGATGCCGGAAAGATCGTATTCGCCTCCGAGTTCGGCAGGCTGTGGCTCACGAAAGAGCCCCTCGACGCCCAAGACAACGGACCCCGCGTCGAACGCAAGGAAGTGGTGTACAAGTGAGCCGCTTCGTCCTCCTCTCCCCCAACGGGGAGTTCGACCAGAAGCTGCGCGCCGCCGTCGCAAACGGCCTGCGCGGCTCCGTGCAGACTATTGCCTCGGACATCCTCCCGGCCGGTCCACAGGAACTTTTCGCCCTCCTCAACCAGGAGCAGCCCGAAGTCCTGATCATCGGACCGGACGTCCCGTACGAAGAGGCACTGCGGTTCGCCAAGGTCTTTGACGTCCAGCTTCCCGGCCTCAGCCTGGTCCTGGTGAGCGACGTGGATCCCACCTTTCTCCTGCACGCCATGCGCGCCGGCATCCGGGACATCCTCAGCCCACAGGCGGACGCCGCGGAAATCCGGGTCCTGCTGGAACGGGCCTGCCAGTCCTTCGCCACCCGGCACCGTGGCCCGGAAACACCGTCGCAGGAAAACGGCGGCAAGGGCTTGGTCATCGGCGTCTTCTCTCCCAAAGGCGGCGTCGGGAAAACAACGCTCGCTACAAACATTGCCGTCGGCTTGGGCCGGATCGCGCCCATGAGCGTGGTCATCGTGGACCTGGACCTGCAGTTCGGAGACGTCGCGTCCGGCCTGTACCTCAACCCCGAGCACACTGTCACGGACGCGGTCTCGCCGGCAGCAGCCCAGGACTCCATGGTCCTCAAGGCCTTCCTCACTGTGCACCCCGCAGGTATCTACGCCTTGTGCGCACCGCCCAACCCGGTGGACGCGGACCACATCACGCCGGAGCAGATCAGCCGGCTAATCGAGCAGCTGTCCCAGGAGTTCCAGTACGTGGTCCTCGACACCGCCCCGGGCATGCCCGAAATCGGCCTGGCCGCCATGGAGCAGTGCACCGACGTGGTCTGGGTCAGCGCCATGGACATTCCCAGCCTGCGCGGCCTGCGCTCGGGGCTGGAAGTGCTTCGACAGCTGGAGATCATGCCCGAATCGCGGCACGTAGTCCTGAACATGGCCGACGCCAAAGCCGGCCTCAACGTCCAGGACGTCGAATCCACCATCGGCGCGCCCGTGGACGTCAGTGTCCCCCGGTCCCGCGCCATAGCCCTTTCCACCAACCGCGGCATCCCCGTCCTCCAGGAATCCAAAAAAGACCCCGCCGTCAAAAGCCTCCGCCAACTGGTGGAGCGGTTCAATCCGGCGTGGCGTGCCCAGGCCCAGCGCAAACTTCACCGAAGGGTGGTCATCTGATGAAGCTCTCGGAGCGGATCAGCGCGGTTCAGGACCGCAACCAGGCATCGGGCAGCAATGTTGCAGTGCTTGAACCGCCGCGCCCCGCCGTCGTTCCCCCTACTCCAGCGAGGGAAAGCGAGGTGCGGCGCATTCCTGCCCAGCAGGCACCTGCAACGCCAACGGCCGACGCCGGCACCTCCTCAGTGCCCAAGGCACAGCCCGTGGATGTCTTCGCAGCCATGAAACACCGGGCGGCCACCGCCCTTTTCGAGCGGATGGGGGCGCGCTTCAACGACGCGTCCGTCACCGAGCAGGAGCTCCGGGCCACCGCCAAGGAGGAACTGACCCGGATCATCGACGCCGAACAGGTCCCGCTCACCGCCGAGGAGCGCACCCGGTTGGTCCGCGACGTGGCGGATGACGTTTTGGGCTACGGTCCGCTCCAGCGCCTGCTGGACGATCCCGCCGTCACGGAAATCATGGTAAACCGGATGGACCAGATCTATGTCGAACGCAAAGGCAAATTGACGCTCACCGAGTCCCGGTTCAGTTCTGAAGAGCACCTGCGCAAGGTCATTGAGCGTATTGTCTCGAAAGTGGGCCGCCGGATCGACGAATCCTCCCCGCTGGTGGACGCCCGCCTTGAGGACGGCTCCCGTGTGAACGCCGTCATCCCCCCGCTGGCCGTGGGCGGCTCCTCACTCACCATCCGTAAATTCAGCAAGGTCCCGCTGACCGTCCGCAACCTGATCGACTTCGGGACGCTGACGCCCGAGATGGCCGAACTGCTGAACGCCTGCGTCAAAGCCAAGCTCAACATCATCGTTTCCGGTGGTACAGGTACGGGCAAGACCACCCTGCTTAACGTGCTGTCCTCATTCCTCCCCGCTGACGAACGCATCGTCACCATCGAGGACGCGGTGGAACTGCAGATCCAGCAGCAGCACGTGGTCCGGCTCGAAAGCCGGCCCCCCAACACCGAGGGCAAGGGGGAAGTTACCATCCGTGAACTGCTCCGTAACTCCCTCCGCATGCGCCCTGACCGAATCGTGGTGGGCGAGGTCCGTGGCGGGGAATCGCTGGACATGCTGCAGGCCATGAACACGGGGCACGACGGTTCCCTTTCTACCGTGCACTCCAACTCACCCCGCGACGCCGTAGCCAGGCTCGAAACCCTGGTGTTGATGGCCGGGATGGACCTTCCGCTGCGGGCCATCCGTGAGCAGATCGCCTCCGCCGTCAACCTCATCGTCCAGATCTCGCGTCTTCGCGACGGCTCGCGCCGCATCACCCACGTCACCGAAGTCCAAGGCATGGAAGGAGATATCGTAACCCTTCAGGACGCGTTCGTCTTCGATTACTCCGCCGGTGTTGATGCCCACGGGCGCTTCCTGGGCAAGCCGGTTGCCACCGGAATTAGGCCGCGGTTCATTGACCGTTTCGAAGACTTGGGCATCCATGTATCCCCCAGTGTCTTTGCCGGTCCCCAAGTCCCTGCCGGCCACGCCACCCCCGGAAGATAGGGCACAGCCATGATTCTTGCTGTTGGAGCCGTCATCCTGCTCGTGGCCGTTTGCCTGCTGGGTGTCGCCGTGATCCTGCCGGGCGCCCCCTCGGTGCCCGTGGACCGCCGTCGTCCGTTTGATCCTGAGCCGCCATCCTCCCTGACGCGATTCGCACTCTCCGCCGTACGATCTTTCGAACGGCTCCTGCACGGGCGCACCGTCTCCCTGTTCTCCCGCGCGGAACTCGAAAACGCCGGCCTCCGCGTGAGCCAAGCTGAATTCTTCCTGCTGGTGGGCATAGGCGCCTGCATCGGAATGCTGGTGGGAATTGTCACGGTTGGGCCGCTGGTTGGACTCCTGCTCGCCATACTCGCGCCGTTCGTCGGGAAACTGGTCCTGGGATTCCTGGCCGGGAAACGCCGCGCCACGTTCGACAGCCAGCTGGGCGACACCCTCCAGCTTCTCTCCGGCGGCCTCCGTGCCGGGCACAGCATCCTGCGCGCCATTGACGCCGCCGCCGCCGAGTCCCAGAAGCCGACGTCGGAAGAGATGCGGCGGGTCATCACGGAAACCAGTCTTGGCCGCGACCTGCTGGCTGCCCTCAATGACACCGCCGAGCGAATGAAGAACGAGGACTTTGTGTGGATCTCTCAGGCCATCCAGATTAACCGTGAGGTGGGCGGCAACCTGGCGGATGTCCTGGACCAGGTCAACGAAACCATCCGCGAGCGCAGTGAGATCAAAGGCCACATCAAGGCACTGGCGGCAGAAGGCAAATTCTCTGCCTACATTCTGATTGCCATGCCGTTCGGCATCGTGGCGATGCTGCTGTCCGTGAGCCCCAACTACATGAACTCGATGTTCACCCATCCTTTGGGCTGGGTGATGATCGGAGCTTCGTTTGTGCTCATGACCATCGGGGCCCTGTGGATGCGCAAGATCATCGACCTGAAGTTCTGAGGACGCGATGAACCTGATAGTTCTTCTCTCCATTCTGCTGGTTTGTGTTCCCGTAGCCGGTCTGGCCTGGTCCGTCCTCACCGTGGACAAACTGGGCCGCGTGGCCGTCAACGATCTGCTGTCCCGCGGTGCTGCCTTAGTAGAAGTTGAGCGAACTGGTAAGCCCAGTCTGCTTGAGTCCATTGGCCGGCGTCTCACTCTCCCGGCGTACGTTGCCTTCCTGGACCGCCTGCTGGCCCTCGCGGGGAGGCCCGCCACCATGCCGCTGGGCAAGGTTCTAGCGTCAAAACTTGCTCTCGGGCTCACGGGAGCCGGGCTGGGCTTTTACCTCACCGCCATTGGAAGCACTCCCCTGATGAAACTGGCAGGTCTTTTCGTCCTGGTCCTCGGCTACTTCATCCCTGACCTGCTGCTCTACAGCAAGGGCCAGGAACGCCAGAAGGTCATGCAGCTGGAGCTGGCTAACACCCTGGACCAGATGCTGATCTCCGTTGAGGCCGGCTTGGGCTTCGAGGGCGCCATGGCACGGGCGGGGGAAAACGGCAAAGGCCCGCTGGCCGAGGAACTGGTGCGCACCCTGCAGGACATGCAAGTTGGCCGCAGTCGCCGGGAGTCCTACCTGGCGCTGGCGGAAAGGACCAACATTCCGGAGCTGCGCAGCTTTGTGCAGGCCGTGGTCCAGGCAGACACGTATGGCATCGCCATCAGCCGGGTGCTCCGCGTCCAAGCGAAAGTCATGCGGGTAAAGCGCCGTCAGCGCGCCGAAGAAAAGGCGATGAAGCTCCCGGTAATGATCCTGTTTCCGCTGTTGTTCTTCATATTTCCGGTCCTCTTCATCGCAATTCTGGGACCGGCGGTCATCAACACGATAGTGACCTTTAGCAGCCAATAGGGCGGAAGTATACGGCTGCAAGGATCCCTCAAGGTTTACACAGGATCAACCTAAATAGGACAAACCACTAAATTCA
>JBKJVX010000121.1:0-32746 GCA_046717065.1 Arthrobacter sp.
CCCGCGCTGCAGCACGTCAACCCCTGCAGCGGCTGCCGCTGCAGCCTCCAAGGACGCATCCTCGAGGAACAGCGCCTGGAGGGCATCAACAGAGGCCTGAATGCCCTCCATCGCTGCTGTCCCATCCCCGCCGTGTCCCATATGAACATCATCTAAGGAGGCAATGACATTTTGAGTGCGTGCGGCTGATGGAGTGACCAGCGCAGTGGGCGCGGCGGAAAACAGTCCGTCCGCGGTTGTCTCGTGGCCGCTTGCCCTTGTCCGCATACCAGCATCATCCAGGGAGGCCCTGACAGTAATTTGAGGAGTGCTTAGCGGCTCAACGGGGCAGGCAGACAAATTCCTTATCACCGACATTTCGAGCCGTGCGTGCGGCTAGACGGAGGACTGCAGCTTCGTCACCCACTCACCCCGCCGCAGGACTCCTGCCAGATTCAGATCACTGTCGACGACCACGACGTCGGCTGGCATCCCTGCCCGCAGGTCACCCGCCTGCCGCGACAATCCCAAGACTGCCGCCGGCACCGCACTGGCTGACGTGATGGCGTCCCTTAACGCAACGCCGGCTGCCACGGCGGTGCGGACAACATCAAAGAGCGTGGCCGTGCCGCCGGCGATCGCCCCCGTACTGTCCACGCGGGCTACGCCCCCGTCAACCGTCGCCGTCAGCGTACCCAGCTTGTAGTGGCCGTCCTGCAGGCCGGTGGCGGCCATGGAGTCGGTAACCAGCGCGATGTTGCCTGCTCCCACCAGCGCGAACACCGTCTTCACCGTTTCGGGAGCCAGGTGGACGCCGTCGGCAATGAGTTCGACGACGGCGTTCCCGGCGCGGGCGGCGCTGAGGCACGCGGAGACGGGGCCGGGGGAGCGGTGGTGCAGGCTGGGCATCGCGTTGAAGAGGTGCGTGACGGTTGGGCGCCGGCCCCCGCCAGCCGTTTCAGGGCTGGGCTCCGCGGAAGGACTTGGTGCCGGGGAAAGCGCCGGCGCCAAAGAAAGCCCTGCGGCAGCCCGCTCCAGGAACGAGGCGGCGGCCGGATGATCCGCGGCGGTGTGTCCCAGGGACGGAATGACGCCGCGGGCAGAAAGCAGGTCCGCCAGTTCGCCGGCGCCAGGCAGTTCAGGGGCCAGCGTCATGGAAGCCAGGGAAGTGCCTGCCGCCTCAAGCAGTTCGGCCATCAGCCCGGCATCGGGTTCCAGCAGCAGCGAGGGGTCATGCGCCCCGCACTGCCCGGGTGAGAGGAAGGGGCCTTCCAGGTGCGACCCCGCGATCAGCCCTTCCTCCGTTACCGTCCGCAGCGCCCTAAGGCTACGGAGCAGGTCGGCGGGCGCTGCCGTCACCAGGCTGGCCAGCAGCGTGGTGGTGCCCCGCCCGTGCAGGTAGCGGGCAGCAGCACGGGCGCCCTCCACGGAACCTTCGGAGAAGTCCGACCCGTAGGCGCCATGGCAGTGCAGGTCCACCAGGCCCGGCATCAGGATGTGGCCCGCACCCTTTCCGGCGGCATTCCTGTCGGCGGCACTCTCGTCTGGTGCACTCACATCCCCTGCAGCCTCCCCTGGGAAGCCCGACGCCGGCCCGGCGTAGGTGATGTGCCCGCCGTCCACCGCTACCAGGCCGTCCTTGATGTCCATGCTCCCGGACACGATCCGGCCACGAAGTATCAGTTCCTCGCCCATAAGTCCTCAGCCTCCTGCTGAAAGCGCTGCTGCCATACTGGCAGCGAGTAAGGGATCAGCGGCATTCGCCCTGGTCCCGGTGGTTTGGTCGTAGTTCCGCGCCGAGGTGTGAACGGCATGGACTCCGCTGCGGACCAGCGCGGACATCAGTTCCAGCCGGACTCCCCCTCCAGCCATGATCTGTAACGACGGCGCGTGGTCCCGTCCCAGCTCCACCAGCCGGGCCAGCATCCGCAGTCCCGCAGTGCAGTCGGCGCAGCCGCCGCTGGTCAGCACCCGGCTGACTCCGCCGTCGTGCAGCCGGGCCAGTGCATCGGCAGGGTCCACGCCTGCGGCGAGAGCCGCATCAAACGCCCGGTGGAACGTCACCTCCGCAGCTGGACTGTGACTGCGTGCCACGTCTGAAACCCGACGGAGCGCTGCAACGTCGGGTCCGCCGTCGTCCGCCAACATGCCCACCACGACGCCGGCGGCCCCCGCACCCAGCGCCGCAACGACGTCGCGCTCCACCACCTCAAGCTCCTCGGCGCTGTAGGTGAAGCTGCCCGGGCGGGGGCGGACAAGCACATGGACCGGAAGGTCCACCCCGCACGCCTGCTCCACGGTTCCGATGCTCGGGGTGATCCCGTCAGTTTCGGCGAGGGCAGCGCAAAGTTCCACCCTCGCGGCACCTACCGATGCCGCCAACCGCACGCCCTCGGCACTCTCCACCGCCAGCTCGAGTTGCGGCGTCCGGAGCATGCCCGGGGCAGCGCTCAAAGTCCCTGCCAGGCAGGTTTCCGCCCGAACGTGTCCTGGTAGTACTCGCGGTGAGCCAGCCTGGACGCCGCAGCCTCGTCCAGCAGGACGGTGACGTGCGGATGGAGCTGGAGCGCGGAGGCAGGGCACACTGCCGCCACCGGACCTTCCACGGCCGCCGCGATCGCCTCTGCCTTGGTCTCGCCCATAGCCAGCAGCAGAAGGTGCCGGGCTTCGCGGATGGTGCCCAGCCCCTGGGTCAGCACATGGTCTGGAACATCCGCCGGATCCTCGAAGAAACGCGCGTTGTCCTGGCGTGTCTGCTGGGTCAGCGTCTTGATCCGGGTCCGCGAGCCGAGCGAGGACATGGGCTCGTTGAAACCCACGTGGCCGTCCGTTCCGATCCCCAAAATCTGGATGTCCACCCCGCCTGCTGCCGCAATCTCGGCCTCGTACCGGCCCGCTTCAGCTTCGAGATCCTCCGCTACACCGTCCAGGCCGTGGACAGCGCCCGCGGTGAAGTCCACGCTGTCCACGAACTCCTCCCGGATCACCGAATGGTAGGACTGGGGATGCGCGCTGGGCAGGCCCACGTACTCGTCCAGGAGGAAGGCCTGCGCCCCGGCAAAACTCAAGCCGCCGTCTCGGTGCCGCGCAATGAGTTCCTGGTAGGTGCCGAGCGGTGTTGAGCCTGTGGCCAGGCCAAGGACAGACGGGCCGCTGCGGACCTGCTGTTCGATGGCGTCTGCAGCAGTGCGGGCCACATCTGCAGGAGCGGGGAGGATGACGATTTCCAAGATGTTCAGTGCTTTCGGTTGCTGTGGCTGTTGGGTGGCGGCTGGTCTGCGGCCTACTTGGCCACGTCAGTCTCCACGGTGACCTCGTCGTCCTCCCGGCCGGGCGTCCGCAGGTTCCAGCGCTTGATGACGATGGAGAAGAGGAAGTAGTAGATCACCGCGTAGCCCAGGCCGATGGGGATCAGGAGCCAGCCGTTCTCCGACTTGCCGAAGTTGAGGATGAAGTCGATCAGCCCGGCGGAGAACGTGAACCCGTGGTGGATATCCAGCGCGTTGACCAGGGCCATGGAGGTTCCGGTCAGGGCAGCATGGACGATGTAGAGCGGGAAGGCAACAAACATAAAGGAGTACTCGAGCGGTTCCGTGATGCCGGTGAGGAATGCCGTGAGGGCGGTGGAGAGCATGATGCCGCCCACAATCTTCTTCTGCGAAGGCTTGGCATGGCGCCAGATGGCGAGGGCGGCAGCCGGAAGGCCGAACATCATGATGGGGAAGAACCCGGTCATGAAGATGCCTGCGCTGGGGTCGCCGGCGAAGAACCGGTTGAGGTCGCCGCGGACCAGTTGGCCGGAGGCGTTGGTGTAGTCGCCGATCAGGAACCAGACGGCGGAGTTCAGGATGTGGTGCAGCCCTGCAGGAATGAGCATGCGGTTGGCAAAGCCGTAAACTCCCCCGCCGGCAACGGCGTTGCCTGCCACGGCCTCACCTACGGCTGATAGGCCTGCATTGAAGAACGGGTAGACAAAGGCCAGGGCGACGCCGGCCACCAGGCTGGCGACGGAGGTCAGGATTGGTACCAGGCGCCGGCCGCTGAAGAAGCCCAGGAAGTCAGGAAGCTTGGTGCGGTAGAACCGCTGCCAGAGCATCGCGGAAAACAGGCCAACCACAATGCCGGCGAGGACGCCGTAATTGATTATGGCCGGTTTGCCCGCCGGATCCACTTGTCCCGCAAGTACCAGCGGGGACATCGCCTTGAAGACGCCGTCAATCACCATGTAGCCCACCACCGCCGCCAAGGCAGTGGATCCATCAGCTTTCTTGGCCCAGCCGATGGCAATGCCCACCGCGAAGATCAGCGGGAGCCAGGTGAAGACGGCGTTGCCTGCCGCCGAGATCACCGCCGCGCCCCCTTCGAAGCCGGGGATGGCTCCCAGCAGATCGGCCTGGCCGATGCGCAGGAGGATGCCTGCCGCGGGCAGGACGGCAATGGGGAGCATCAGGCAGCGGCCAAGGCGCTGCAGGGTCGCGAAAACCCTGTTTGGCTTCTTCTCCGGAGCCAGGGCGGCGGTATCAGATGTTGACATGGGTGCACCTCTGCGGGGTTGTGGGGCTTGTGGAGTGATGGGGTGAGCCGGTACTGTCTGGTTATAACCAGTTCAGTGTGATCCATCCCACGAGTGCCTGTCAAGGCAGTGGATAAGCCGCCGGCTACTCAAAAGTTCCGGCGATGGACGCCATAATTGGTGCACCTGGGCCGCCGGCCCCGGTGATCAGTGAGTGCTCCGAACGGGCACCGTCAGAAAGGGCAGCCATGTCCAAAGCAGAAAAGATCATTGAAGGCCTCGGCGGAGCCGGCAACATCGTCGAAATCGAAGCCTGCATCACGCGCCTTCGCACGGAAGTCAAGGACGGCTCACTCGTCAATGAAGCCACCCTCAAAGCAGCCGGAGCCCACGGCGTCCTGGCTGCCGGGACTGCTGTCCAGGTCATTGTGGGGCCCGAGGCTGACAACCTTGCCGAGGACATCGAGGACCTCCTCTAGTGGCGCAGTCCCTGGTTGTCCACGCGCCCATCAGCGGCAGGGTGCTTCCCCTCGCCGAGGTCCCGGACCCCGTGTTCGCCGGCCAGATGGTGGGGTCCGGCGCCGCCGTCGAACCGCCTGCAGGCGAGATGTTCGACGTCGTATCCCCGGTGGCGGGAAAGGTGATGAAGCTCCTGCCGCATGCGTTTGTTGTGGTGGAGTCGTCCGGGCGCGGTGTCCTGACCCATGTGGGCATTGACACGGTCAAGCTCAAGGGAGAAGGCTTCAAGCTGCTCATTGCGCAAGGGGACACCATTGATGCCGGCGCTCCCGTTATGCGCGTAGACCCCAGCGCCGCCCTGGCGGCGGGGTATTCGATGGTAAGTCCCGTCGTCGTCCTTGACACGAAACCTGACACCGCAACGTTGGTCGCATCCGGCACTGTAGCCGCTGGGGCCAGCCTGTTCTCGCTCGACTAGCGCGAAGGCCGGGCCGGCTCCTAGAGCCGGACCTCCATGTTGAGGGAGTAGCGGTCCGAGCGGTACCAGGAGCGCGAATGCTCGATGGCCAGCGGGCCGGAATAGGAAACGCGGTCAAACGCCAGTACCGGCGCGCCCGTTCCGGTGCCGAGGAGCGCCCCGACGTCCGCCGGGGCGCCCTCGGACCGGACGCTCTGCCGCGCCCGGTCAATCTGGTGGCCCAACTGTGCTGCAAGTGCCTTGTAGACGGATCCCGTCAGGTCAATGTCCAGCAGCCCCCGGGCGTGTTCGGGGTTGTACCAGGCGTCATCGACGCTGACCGGCCGGCCATCCGCCAGCCTGAGCCGCTTGAGGTGGATGGCCTCGGATCCGGGCGCCAGGCTGAGGGCGTCGGCGGTGTCATCGGGGGCTGCAGCGGCCTCTGCCACCAGCACCACAGTGCTGGGCACGTGCCCCATCGCCTCCATTTCCTGGGTGAATGAGGCCAGGTGCAGGGTGGACTGCACAGGGGAATCGGCAACGAAAGTACCCTTCGCGGGGACGCGGACCAGGTGCCCCTCGTTGACCAGTCGCCCGATGGCGGCGCGCACTGTAATGCGGCTGACGCCATAGGAGTCCATCAGGGTCCGCTCGCTGGGAAGCCGGGCGCCGGGCTCCAGCTCCTCCTTGGCCAGCCTGAGGATGATCAGGCGCAGCTGCTCATGCTTGGGGACCTGGGAATTGTTGATGGCCGCGCTCGCCGCCGGAGCGCTACCCCCTGGTGCTGCTGTGGCTGGCACGTCAGGCCCCTCCAATCCGTGGAGCGGTCCGGTTAGGACCACTGCTTCGGATTATTCCACAGCATGGTGCCGCCATGGGCCCCGTCAGGCCACCAGCTCCGCTTCCCGGGCCCCAGCCGAGCGGTTGGCCGCCCTTGACCTAACCGTAAGCATCAGCACGGCGCCAAGCAGTGCGGGTGCGGCGAACGCCATGGCAGCCACCGGTACCCCGCCGCCGAAGCTGATGAGCAGCGCCCCGTACGTCGGGCCAGCGATGGCCCCGATCCTGCCTACTGCCAAGGCCCAACCCAGGCCGGTGGCACGGGTAGCCGCTGGGTAGAACTGTGCGATGTAGTCATTGATCATGTTCTGCGTGCCGAGTCCACCGAAACCGGCGACGGCGGCAAGCAGCGTCATCACCGCGGCCGGCGGATTGACGGACATCAGCAGCAGGGCGGCCGCGGCGCTAACGAAGCCAACAATCACCAGGGGCCGCGGCCCGAACTTCTGGCTCGCGACTGCGGCCAGGACGGTGCCCACGACGGCGCCTATGGAGTACGCCAGGAGGAAGGACACCGATGATCCCACGCCAAATCCTGCGGTTCGCATGATCTGCGGAAGCCAAGTGCTGACGCCGAAGATCGTCAGCAGGCTCAGGACAGTGATGGCCCATAACAGCACAGTGGTCCGCGCGGTGCCCCTGGCGAAGAGTGCGCGCGTGGGCGAAACAGGGGCGGCCGCAGCGGGTGCTTCTGCCGTACGGGGGATGCCGTACCTGGCTTCAATGCGGTCCGCTTCGGCGTTGCGAAGCTGGGTCCGCAGGAACGAGGGCGACTCGGGCAGCAGGAACCACGCGAATGGAACCAGCAGGAGGCCGCCAGCACCGATCGCGTACACCGGGCGGAAACCGCTGGACTCCAACAGAGCCAGGGAAGTCAACGATGCAACCACCGTGCCAGTGGCCGGTCCGGTGAGGACTGCTCCCAGCACCAGCGACTTCCTGCCGGGCGGGGCGAACTCGTTGGTGAGGGCAACCGCCGTCGGGAGTAGGCCTCCCACACCGAAGCAGGCGATAAAGCGGAACACCGCAAAAAGTTCCCAGCTGGGTGCCACGGCACAGGCCAGCATGGCCACGGAAAACAAGGCGAGGGCGCTGACAAAGATTCGGCGCCGGCCCAGCCGGTCGGTGAGGGTCCCCACGATGAGGGAACCGAGCAGCATTCCCACCAGCGCCAGGGAGCCCACGGCTCCGGCAGCGGCGGGCGTGACGTTGAACGGGGGCTGGCCGATCAGGCCGGGAAGGGTGGCGCCGTAGATATAGAGGTCGTAACCGTCGGCGAGCAGGCCAAGCCAGCACAGCACAAAAATTCCAACCAAGGATCTCCTGGGGGCGTTGGAGTTCATCGTTGATTCCAATCGGGTCAAGGGCGGCATGAAACTTGCCGGCGGACGTCCATCAGCTTGGCCCCCTTGCCCAGCCCTACGACTGTACTTTTCACTCAGTGAAAATGCACTTTGTGTCACCCGCCACACTGCGGAAACTTGGAAGACGCAATGGCGGGTTTTTCAGGAGGGTTTGTGGCGGGAGCCGGCAGGGCCAAGTGGCTGCAGGAAACGCCTGGCCAGCCGGTGGTGGTGCGGGCGCTGAGCCTGTTGGAGCAGTTCACGGAGCGGCGCCGTGCCCTGGGCTTGTCCGAGCTGGCCAGGCTTGCCGGCCTGCCCCCCGCCACCGCCCTCCGGCTGGTGAGGCACCTCACCGAATGGGGCGCGTTGGAACGGCTTGAGGATGGCCGGTACGTGGTGGGAGTGCGCCTCTGGGAAATCGCATCGCTCTCACCCCGCGGCCACGGTGTGCGGCAGATAGCACTGCCGTATCTTGAGGACCTGTACGAAGTCACGCGCCACCATGTGCTGCTCGCCGTCCGCGAAGGCACCGACGCCGTCCTCATTGACCGGCTCTCGTCACGTCATGCCACCGAGGTGGCCTACCGGGTGGGAGGCCGGATGCCGTTGCGTACCACCGCCGTCGGGCAGGTCCTGCTGGCACATGCCGGTCCTGAAGTGCTGGAGATGCTGCTCGCGCAGCCTGCCGATGTTGAACATGGGTCCGGAGACTTGCAGGCCGAGGGCTTGCGTGGGGTACTCGCGGGCGTCAAGCAGTCCGGCGCCGCAGTGGTCCGCAGGACGCATCCCTCACGTACGGTTTCGGTTGCGGCGCCCATTCACGCGGCCGACGGTGTGGTCGCCGCGCTGTCCATCGTTGTTCCGGATGCGGCAATGCCGGCGCGTGAACTGGTGCCCCTGGTGCGGGCAGCAGCCCGTGCCATTTCACGCAGCCTTGGCCACCAGGCGACGGCGAGCGGGGCCTGGCGCCATCCCCCACGGGAGCCGGCTGCCGGGCCTGCTTGACCAGGGTGCACGGGGATGCGTTGGCTGGAAGTTGCCGCGCCGGTATTTCCTGCCTAAGCGAAACTCTTTAGTGTTATTAACACTAAGCATGCTTCCTATCTCAAAGGGGTTGTACCTGATGCGAAAAGTACTTGCGCTTGGATTGATGACAGCAGCGATGATTGCCCTCGCGGGCTGCACGGGCGGCGGCGGTTCCGCGAGCCCCACGGCCACCGAAACGGCGAGCGCCTCGGCAACAGCAGAAGCAAAGGCCTACTCGGAGGACGAACTGCGCGGGCTGATCTCGGGCATGAAGGACGAGGACGGCAATGAACTGAAGTTGTACTCCAAGGAGCAGGTGGACCAGGGCGGCAATATCGCCAACCTGCTCCTGAGCACGGCGACTGTGGATCCTGAAGACTGCAAGGACATCGCCACCGCAGGACTGCTGGCCACGGTCGAAAGCGGTGAGATCGCCGTCGCGCTGTCAGAAGGCGACCAGCCCCGCACCGTATCTGCGCAGTCGGGCAGCGAGGGGCCTGACGCGGTCGAGGTCTTGGATGAAATCAGCGGCAAGATGGACCAGTGCGCCACGTTCTCCGTAACGGCGCTGGGACAGACGTACGAGGTCAACAGCGAGGAGCTCCAGGCTGAAACGGATGCCGAAAAGACCTTCGGCACGCTCAGCACCCGCAGCGGGGAAAACCAGCAGAAGCTGATGCAGGTATCCGCCGCCGAGGGCAGGCTGCTGGTCGTCGCCACCAAGGGCGGCGCCAACCTCGGTGATCCGGACCAGAAGGAACTTGAGGACCTTATCAACGAGGTGCTCAAGAAGGCCGACGGCGGCAGCACAACCTCCAGCCCGACGTCCACCAGCACCTCCGGCTCCCTCAGCACGTCGTCACCAAGCGGTTCGGCGTCGCCTGAGGCAACAGAAACCGAAACTGAAGAGGCCGGGACGTCCTCCGCTTCGCCGACCGCCACGCGTTAGGGCCGGTGCGTGTAGCAAATAGCATGGCGGAAAGGGACATGGATGGTCCTGCCCGCCTGCTTTGTTGGGGATCTGGCCGGCAGAAAGCGGGGCGGGCTGAGGGGTCAGCACCGTACACTGAACCAACCAATACCCAGCATGAAGACATGGCGGACTCAATGAGCGATAAGCTGCACCTCACTCCGGAAGACAAGTTCCCGGAGGATCTGGAAACAGTCCCGGACCACGAATTGCAGGTACTGGACAGCCAAGTCCAACGCCAGCTGGATCACGAAGTGGTGGTTGACGGCGAACCGAACCCCGAAACGGAGTTCCGCCACTACGAACTGGACGAAGAATTCAACGACCGCGACAAACGCTGACGCGCCGGCTCGCGGGCGTTAGGTGAAAGGCAAGATCATGACCACTTCGAATGAGGAGCCCCGGAACACCGCCGACCTTCGTGGTCCGGGTGATCCCGACGAGGCCGGGCAGGTGAAGCAGGCTCCGCAGAGCGGCCAGCACCCGGAGCTGCCCGGTGCCAGCAATATCCGCGAAGAGCAGCAAGGACACGCAGCCGGTACTGTTCCGGCGTCGTACTCAGGAAGCGGCGAACCGCCGCAGGAGCACAAGCCCGAGGAAGCCCTGGCCGAGCCGGGAACCTGGGACGACGAAGTCTGAGGTGATTACCCGCGCCGATGTGGATGAAGCGGCACAGCGGACAGCAGGACTCACCCGGCTGACGCCCGTCCTGCAGGCCGACCCGGGTGCGTTCCCGGGCCATGTATGGTTCAAGTGCGAATTTCTGCAGCACACCGGAACCTTCAAGGCCCGCGGCGCCCTGAACCGCCTCCTTGCCAGCAAAGAGCGCCGTGAGCTGAAGCCTGACGTCGGTGTGGTGGTGGCTTCCGGAGGCAACGCCGGGCTGGCCAACGCGTACGCGGCAGCCCAACTGGGAGTGCCGGCAACCGTGTTTGTCCCTGCTGCCGCTCCGGCTGTGAAGGTGCGGAAGCTCGAAGCGATCGGTGCCACGGTAATCCAGGGCGGAGCCGAATACGCCGTGGACTACCAAGCGGCTGTGGCCCATGCCCAGGAAACGGGTGCTGTTTACTGCCACGCCTATGACCAGCCCGAAATCGCGGCCGGCGCCGGAACCGTGGGGACGGAACTGCTGGAGCAGATAGCCGGGATGGACACCGTGCTGGTGGCCGTGGGCGGCGGCGGGCTGATGGCAGGGATCGCTGCTGCCGTCGAAGGCCATGCGAAGGTGGTGGGCGTTGAGCCGGCGAACGCGCCGACGCTCCACGCGGCACTTGCCGCCGGGGAACCTGTTGACGTGGCGGTATCCGGCGTCGCTGCTGATTCCCTGGGAGCCCGACGCATCGGGGACATCGGCTTCTCCGTCGCGGTCCGCGCCGGCGTCGTCAGCGTCCTGGTATCCGACGCCGGCATCATCACCGCACGTTCGCTGCTGTGGAACGACTACCGCATCATGGTGGAACACGGAGCTGCCGCCGCCTACGCTGCCCTGACCGCAGGTGCGTACGAGCCGAAGCCGGGGGAGCGCGTTGCGGTGGTTTTGTGCGGGGCCAATACGGACCCGGCCACCTTCCAGGAAGGGCAGCCGGGCCCGGTCAAAGAGTAGGGCTTAGCTGCAAAACTGGCTGTAGGTGCTGCCAGCCTGCTCGTAGCCGGCCTGGAGCTCGGAAAGCTTGGCCTCGTCCGGTGCTTCCTTTGCCTGCTCGTCCGTGTATTCAAGGATCGACTGCAGGGCGGGCTTGAGGTCATCCGAGGCAACGGCATGGATGGGGCGGATCTGGTTGGCCAGGCGGTTCATGCCCGTCTTGCCGGCGTTGTTCGCGGGGTTGGATACAACGCTCTGGATCCGCTCGCAGGTTTCCGCGGTGGAGAGCTGGTTCGAAGCGGTGCAGGCTGTGGCGGAAAGAACGAGTCCGGCAGCGAGCAGGGCTGTGGTGAGTTTCTTCATGGGTCCCTCAGTAGTTGATTGAGGTTTTGATTGTAAGCAGAATCCGGGACACGGTGC
Source organism: Arthrobacter sp. (assembly GCA_046717065.1). Taxonomy (GTDB): domain Bacteria; phylum Actinomycetota; class Actinomycetes; order Actinomycetales; family Micrococcaceae; genus Arthrobacter. Next base: position 11,590 of record JBKJVX010000121.1, read on the forward strand.
TGGTCTACCCTGCCTGCGGCCGGGACTATGAAGGGGGCATCGGGCTCCGGCGGGGCTTCGGGGCCGTCGGAATGAAGGCGGACGTCCGGAACGACCTGCTGTTTGTGGCCGGTGGGGCCAAGGGGAAGGCTTACGTCTACAACACTAAGACCGGCGACGACGTCAAGGATTACGATCTGGCCTCCGGCTTCATCAATGACGTAACCCTCACCCCGGACGGCGCCTGGTTCACCAATTCGGCTGCGCCTGAGCTCTACTTCATCCCGGTTAGCCGTGAGGGCAAGCTGGGCAAAGCGGACGATGTGGAGGCACTGAAGGTCGGCGGCGAGGCAGGGGAACCATTGCAACCTGGCCAGTTCGGGTTTGATGGCGTTGCAGGAGCCGAAGACGACGACGTGCTCGTTGTTGCCCACACGCAGAACCAGGCCCTCTATGCCGTTGACCGGGACACAGGCGATTAAGGGCCGGACCTGAAGTTCGCGGACGGGATCCTGGTGAAGGACGACACCGTATGGGCGGTCCAGAACAGGGCCAACCAGATCAGCCGGCTGGAGCACTGCGACGACCTGTCCTCTTTCACGGTTGAGGACGTCATAACGAGCAAGCACTTCGACATCCCGACGACGGTTGCCAGGTTTGGCGATACCCTCGCCGCCGTGAACGCGCAGTTCATGCGCCCCTGCCAGCCCGCATGAAGTGGTGCTGGTTCCTGCGCGCGACTAGCTGAACCACAAGCTGGCTGGCAGCAACGCCGTCACATCGAGCCGTCTGCTGCCAGCCAGTTTTGTATGTCTAGGTGGACGGGGTCCCTAGATGGTCCGCGGCGCCTTGGCGAGGTTGTCCTTCAGTTCCTGGGCGGTCTGCCGCACCCCATACGCCGGCCGGTCGCGCTCCACGCGCCAACTCTCCTCCAGCAGCCCGACGTTCACAGTATCGAAGCCGAATTCGTCATAGAGGCGGGTGACCAGTTCGGCCGCTTCCGGGTAATCGCTGGCGGTTGCGAGCGCACGCCGGTTCTCCGTGCCCACGGGCGTCCCGTCCGTGGTGATTTGGGCGGCCCCAATGTGGTTGAAGCCCTTGGCCACCTTCGATTCAGGCAGGTGCTCCTGCAACAACCCGGAGGTGGTGGCCTGGCCGTTGTCCAGTGCCGGGATGTGGCCGTCGCGTTCCCAGTAGTAGTTGTTGGTGTCGATGACGATCTTGCCGGCCAGCGGCTCCGCGGGAATGTCCTTGTAGTTCTTGAGGGGAACAGTGACCACGGCGAAATCGCTGGCCGCTGCTGCTTCTGCCGCTGTGGCTGCCCGTGCCTTGGGGCCGAGTTCCGCGACCAGCCCGGACAGGGTTTCCGGGCCACGGGAGTTGCTGATGACTACGTCGTAGTCCAGCTCCACCGCCTTCCGCGCGATCTGGCTTCCAATGTGTCCTGCACCAATGATTCCGATTGTCGTCATGTCCGGCCCAACCCCGCTTTGCCCGCAGATATTTCCGCACCCCGGCTGCTTATAACGAAACGCAATGCAACAAATTCGCCCACAAGGCAACGCTAAAATCCTTGACCCGCCCCGGCCGGCACTGATAAACCAGTAGGGCAGAAAGCGTTTTCCACCCTTCGGCAGCCAACCCCCACCTCCCCCCAAAGGACCTCGGCTGACGGTGAGTGAATCGTTCCAAACTGTCGAGCGGCAGACTCAGCTGCCGCCGCATCAAAGGAGATGTTCCCTTGCTCTATCCCTCACAATGTTCCCGTCCGTCCCGGGCCGGCCGCGCCTGGAAAGCTGCTCCGCTGGCGGCGGCAGCCTCACTCACGGCCGCCGCACTGGCGTTCACGGGCGTGCCCCTGGCCCAGGCCAACCCCAGCACCGCCCCCGGGCAATCCGGCAAGGCAGGGCTCCAGCGCCAGGTGGAGAGCCTGGACCGGGCGCCTGTGGCTGTACTGACGGACCAGGGCGTCACCCTGGGCTGGCGCATGCTGGGCCTGGACATGGACAGCGTCGGCTTCCACGTTATCCGCGACGGCGTTCAGCTCACCGGAGAGCCCATCCGGAACACCACCACCTATGTTGACCCGGCCGGAACCGCAGCCTCCAAGTACGTCATCAAGACCGTGGGTAACGGAAACGGGCAGGACAAGCTCAGTGCGGAGTTCACCCCGCTGGCCCGGAACTACCTCGCCATTAAGCTGGACAAGCCGGTCGACGGCGTCAGCAAGGACGGAAAGCCGTACACCTACTCGGCCAATGATGCCACCACGGCGGACCTGGACGGCGACAGCAGTTACGAGATCGTCCAGCTCTGGAACCCCTCCAACGCGCAGGATAACTCGAAGTCCGGCTACACAAGCAACGTGTATGTTGACGCCTACAAGATGGACGGCACCAAACTGTGGCGCATCGATTTGGGCCACAACATCCGTGCCGGTGCGCACTATACGCAGGTGCTTGCCTACGACTTCGACGGCGACGGCAAGGCTGAAGTGTCCATGAAGACGGCGGACGGCACCAAGGACGGGGCCGGAACCGTGATCGGCGACCCCGCCGCGGACTACCGCAACAGCGGCGGCTACGTGCTGTCCGGGCCGGAATTCCTTACGGTGTTCAACGGCGCCACCGGCACCATCATGGATACCGTGCCGTACGACCCGCCGCGCGGGAACGTCAGCTCGTGGGGTGACGGCTACGGTAACCGCGTGGACCGTTTCCTGGCGGGCGTCGCGTACCTCGACGGCGAGCGGCCGTCCATGATGTTCAGCCGCGGCTACTACACCCGCGCCGTGCTGGTCACCTATGACCTGGTGGACGGCAAGCTGGTGAAGCGCTGGACCTTCGACTCGGACGTTGCCGGGGCGGAGTACAAGGGTCAGGGCAACCACAACCTGTCCGTGGCCGACGTTGACCAGGACGGCAAGGACGAGTTCGTCTTCGGTTCAATGACCATCGACGACGACGGCAAGCCGCTGTACAACACCAAACTGGGCCACGGCGACGCCATCCACACCAGCGATTGGGATCCGTCCCGGCCCGGCCTGGAGACCTTCGCTGTACACGAGAGCATGAGCCAGAGCGGCAAGCGCGGCGCCACTTTCCGCGATTCTGCCACCGGTGAAGTGCTGTGGAGCATTCCCGCTACCCGGGACACGGGCCGTGGCGCCATCGGGGACATCGATCCCCGCCACGCTGGCGCTGAAGGCTGGGCTGTTGGCGGCGACGCTGCCTGGAACTCACCTGTCGGCTTCCTGATGTCTTCGAAGGGTGAAAAGATCGCCAACAAGATCCCGGCCGCCAACTTCATGGCCTGGTGGGACGGCGACCTGCTCCGCGAGATAGTTGACCACGATTTCGACGCCGTTGCGGGCGTGGGTGTCCCCACCGTTTCCAAGTGGAACTGGGAAACCGAAACCAGCGACAGGCTGCTGACGGCTACCGGCGCCAGGACCAACAACCACACCAAGGGCAACCCGTCGCTCCAGGCGGACCTCCTGGGTGACTGGCGCGAGGAACTAGCCTTCCCGTCGTCGGACAGCACCGAGCTGCGGATCTACACCAGCACCTCGCCCACCAAGGTCCGGCTCCGCACCCTCATGCACGACCCGATGTACCGGACGGGCGTGGCACGCCAAAGCGTCGCGTACAACCAGCCGCCGCACCCGAGCTTCTTCATCGGTGAGGGTATGGAAACCCCGGCCATGCCGGCCGTGAAGTACGCCGGCACGGACCAGTAGCACCAGAACAGCGAAGCGCCGCCCGCCTCCGGAAAGAGGTGGGCGGCGCTTTCGTTATGTCCGGTTCCAACGCCGGAGCCCTGGCCTCAGCGGCAACCCTCAGTCAGTTTCCGGCGTCGGTAGGTTCCGGTCAGTGCTGGCCGAGGTTTCCGCCAACGGGCGGCAGCCCGCCGTCGGGCCGGCGGTCGCCTTCGCGGCGTTCCCCGGCGCTGAGGTTCTCGCCCTCGACCGTTTCGTCGGACTCGCCGGTGGTGTCCACCAGGCCGTTCGTCTGGTCGAAGGCGTGGCCGATCCTGTCACCACCGAGGTCGGCGACCGAACCGGTGGAGCCGGCTGCCGCCGTCGTACCCGTTGTTGTGCCGGTGCTTGCGGTATCTGTCGTTGTGTCCACCGGAATGGGCGTAACGGTGACTGGCTCCCGGGGAACCACTGGAGTTACCGTTTCATCGGCACCCGCAGTGGTGTCCTTGTTGCCGCCGGCGGCCATGGCTGCTGCTGCACCGGCTACCGCGGCCACGCCGAGGCCTGCGGCTACCTTGCCGGAGATGCCCGCCTTGCCTGAGTCGCCACGCGAGCCTGCTGCATCCTCGACACCGGGCGTGCCTGCTGGTGCTCCGGAGCTGACGCTGCCGCGCCACGCCCCGCTGGCGTAGCCCTCGTCCTCGATGAATTCCTTGAACCGCCGCAGGTCTGCCTCTGCCTGGCGGTCCACGACGTTGAGCTTGTCGCCCACCTTCTCAATAATGCCTTCGGGCTCGTATTCGAGCGTCAGCTGCACGGATGTCTGGCCGCCGCCGATGTCCTCGAACTCGATGGCGCCGGCGTTCGTGGCGCCTTCCGTAGCGGCCCAGGCCACTTTGCGGTCGGGGATCTGCTCCAGGATCCTGGCTTCCCACTGCCTGCGGACGCCACCGATCTCGGCCACCCACTCCAGCCGGTCGTCACTGAGCTGCGTGACGCTCTTGACGCCGCCCATGAAGTGCGGGAACTCCTCGAACTGGGTCCACTGGTTGTAAGCGGTGCTTACCGGTACGTTCACCAGAATGCGTTTTTCCACCTTCGTGCTCATAACGTCTCCTTCGCTTTGTTACCGGAAGCTGATGAGTCGGTAAAAATCATCAGCATGCTTACCAACATACCTTTTCGGGTGGCTTGTTTCCAGAGCAAGGAATAACGACGGCGGCAGTGGGCGCGGAGGGTCCGTGTCGTAGAAGGGCTGGTCAGGGCTGGCCGAAAAAGTTGCCGTAGGGCGGGATTTCCCTCCCCGTAATGGCGATTCCTCCGTGCAGTGGAGCTGTAGTTCTCGCCTTCGGCTGTTTCGTCCAACTCGCCCTCGAAGTCCACCAAGCCGCGGGTCTGGTCGAACGGGTGCTCAAACCGGTTGTAGGGCGGCGGCTCTCCGGTAGTCCCTGCGGTTGTCCCGGCAGTCCCGGCTGCCGCCGTGGTTGTTGTTGCCGCTGCCCCGGTGGCCGTCCCCGGAATGGACTCACGCCAGGCCCCGGTGGCGTGGTCCTCGTGTTCGATGAATTCCTTGAACTTTTTCAGGTCGTGCTCGGCCTGGCGGCCCACGACGTGGAGCAGGTTGCCCACCTTCTCAACCACGCCTGCGGGCTGGTATTCGAGCGTAAGTGCCTGTTCCGTCCTGTTCTGTCCGAGGTCCCGAAATTCGATGGTGTCGGAGTTCGTGGCACCCTCGGTGGACGCCCAGGCCACTTTGCGGTCCGGGACCTGCTCGAGGATTTTGGCTTCCCACTTCCGGCGGACGCCGGCGATGTGGGCAACCCACCTCTGGCGTGCGCCCGCTGGTTATAGGCCGTGCTGACCGGCATTCCACCACGATCCGTTTCTCCACTGTCGTGCTCATCATGTCTCCTTTGACTGAAGCGAATCCGATGAGAAAACTGAGGTCATCAGGAGCTTTACGGTAGTCCCGCCGCGAGCCCCCAACCACCATGGGGAAGGGGGACGGACGACGGCGGCACCTGGCCTTGGGAAGTGGGCTCGCCGGGGGTGCCGCCGTCGTGATCGGAGCCTGACGGCTAGCGTAGGTGGTTGCCGATCAGTGCCAGGTTCTGGATGACCGCCAGGCCGAACTGGGAGGCGTCGTTGGTGGAGACGGTGGGTGCCTCGTCCACCGGCAGCAGCACCTGCGGCGGCTCGATCGTCCGCAGCGTGAAGGCCGATTCGTGGTTCAGGTGCTCCCCGCCTTCCGCGAAGCTCGCCCAGGCACGGGCGGCCAGCTCCGGGTCGTCCAGCCGGGCCGCGGCGTACGCCGTGAGGCGGCTGTGCGCCTGGGTGAGGTAAATCCCGGACAGCGGCTCACCCACGGCCTCAACCTGCTCCTCTTTCGTGGCCAGGAAGAGCCGGCAGTACTGCAGCCAGGCCCGCTCGAACTCCGGATCAGGGACCAGGTCCACCAGTTCGCTGCAGATCTCCACCAGGCCGAACACGGCGCTGAGGTGTGAGACCTGGATGAGTTCCCGGCCGGTGTCGAACCGCCCCTTGTCCAGGTCGTACAGGGCCTCACCGGTGAGGAAGCCGTACTTGAGGGCGCCGATGTCCGCCATGGTGCCCTGGAGGCGGTCGCGGGAGCGCGGGTTGCCGGTGCGTTCCCAGTCCGTGAGCCAGGTGGCGGCGAGCGAGCCCCAGTCCGTGCCCAGCCCCACGCCAAGTGCGTTCCGGTTGGGACGGTAGGTGTCAGCGTCGGGCCGGACCTTGCGGACCGGGTCCAGGCCCAGGAAGTTCTGGTCGCTGTCCACCAGTTCGGTGAGGAGGTCCCCGGTGCGTTCGTCCGCGGTGAGGTAGTAGTAGAAGCGGCGGTAGGTGGGCGTGCTGATCCGCAGCTGCTTGGCGCTGCAGCCCCAGTGCTGGACGTTGTGGCGCGAACCGAGGCCCTTCCACGGGCCCAGGTGGTAGGCGTCCACCTCGCCGGTGTGCCGGGTCATGGCCTCCGCGAACCGGAAGATGTCGGCCCGTCCCGAGCGCAGGTAGGAGTACCAGAGCCACAGGTCGGGGGAGAGCTCGGAGTTGTCCCAGGCGTAGCCGCCCACGTCGTACCGCCACACGTGCCGGTCATGGTCGTAGGTGTGCATGACGTCGCCGTAGTTCCAGAAGCCGTACCAGCGGCGCTGCTCCACCTGGCCGGCATAGAAATTGAAGAGGAAGTCCAGGTGGTCCTCGAGTTCGGCCCGGGCGGGGGTGCTGCGGTCCACGGGGTCCCAATCGCCGAAGACGCCCACGGAGTGCAGGTATTCGGGGGTGGCCTGCAGCAGGGCCGGGGTGGAAGCGGAGTGAGCGTCCGCAGCGAGGCTTTCCGTTGCGGGGGTGCCCTCGTAGGCGAAGAGAGTTAACTCATGTGTGCGGGCAATCCCGGTGGCGTTGCCGAAGCCCGGCTCGTAATCCTCATACGTGATCTCGAGCCCCTCGAGCTGTTCCTCGAACGTGTCCTGGCCCAGGCCGTCATGGTAGAAACGGAGGTCCATGGGCTGCGCCTCGGGGGAGTACAGCCAGGCGGTCATGGACGCCTCGCCGGTGGCCGCCCCACGGATGTCCAGCTGGCCGGGGTGGGACTGCCAGAAGTCCTTGATGCCCACGCCGAAACCGCCGCGGGTATCGCTCAGCGAGCAGAATCCGGCCGACCTGGTTCCGCCGGAGATCCCCACCCAGGCGTGGCCAGCGCCGGTGCGCTTGCGGAGTTCGAAGCCGTCCGCGCTGAGCTGCGTGAGCGTGTAGTCATTCCACGCCGGAACCAGGTGGAGCCGCTCTGAAACTTCCGGGTTCCAGCCGGCCGGCGGCGGCGTGGGCCGGCCTTCCACCTGCGCCCGGCGGACCTCCCCACCCGGATCCCGGCGCAGGCCGGTCAGTCCGCGCACGCCTTCAACCAGGAATCCGCCGTCGGCCCCGGCGATCCGGACATGCCGGTCATGGAGTTCAGCCTCCAGCGGTACTGCGCACCGAACGCCCAGGCCGGCCAGGAAGTCCTGCTCGGCGTCGCCGTCCCAGATGAACGAATGCACCATCCGCACGCTGCGGGCGTTGGCGTAGAAATAGAGCCGCACCACGAACGGCAGCCAGGCGCGTCGGCCGCTGCCGGCTGTGTCGGGGCGGTGTTGTCCTTCCAGCCGGACCACGGCACGGACGGGACCAGCTTGTTCAAGCACGACCGCCGTGACCTCGCCGGTGAAGGCTTCCCTGCTGGCAGTGCCGGCCTCCTCCGGAACTCTGTCCTGCAGGAGGCTGACCAGACGGGCATCCCGGGCCACTTCGGTTCCGCCGCGGATAAGCCTGCTGAAAAGATGGGAACCGCCGCGGTTGATCACCATCTGCAGCGTGCCCGTGTCCACCGTGAGCGTTTCGGCCGTTTCGGTGACGGTGACGCTGGGGAGGCCCGACGTCGGGAGGCTGGCTTCGGCGGGTGAGGTCCCGCCGTCGGCTGTCACCTCGTAACCCTCGGAGGGAGCGTCGGTGGCAGGGATCGCCAACCCGGCCCATTTGAGCGAACCGTCGGGCCACGTGGCAAGGGGCCAGGCCTGGCTTGGGGTGGGATTGCCGTCCGCATCACGGACGCTGAGTTCCGCAGCGTCCGCTACTTCTCCGCGTGGAAAAGGCATACCCCAGGTGGCGCCGCTGCTGATTTCTGCCGGGGCGTGGCCATCGATCCACCTGACCAGCGTATTTTCAATCATCGTGTCCAATTCTGTTGGGCTTATTTCCGCCGTTTCGGTTTCCTGCCCGGACCGCCAGCCATCGCAGACCATCGGGAAGCGCGGGGGAAACCGTTTTCTGATTCGTTTCAAAATAGTCGCAGGCGAAAGCGAACCGCAAGGGGTAGCCGCGATGTGGAGGCCCGGTTTCTTAGACACTGGCCTCGAATACGGTGGCAGTTACATAGCGTGAGGGCCTTGGGGGTTTCCAGATTTTATCGGCCATGTGCTGACTCGATCGCCCACGCGGCATTTGGCAGAGGCATCGGGCAGCCCGTTTAAGAGCCAGTCGCGCAGATGGATGCCCACGTCGGGTACTGGGACGGGCGGCGGCATAATGGGCCGCTCGGCGGAAAGCGGAAGCCGGCAACGCGAACCCTACGTGTCACCACGAGCTGTCTTGCGGTGGAGCCTTAGCCGCAGCCGTTGTCGACGCACGCCTCGCCGGGCATAAGGCGCAGTCTATCGCCTTTCGACTAGTGCCTCGGCGGCCGTCTCGCGGATCGTCGTTCATAGCCCGTGATGGACATGCTCACCCCACACCCGACGATAAATCGGATCGAGCTCGTCGTGGTGGTCTGCGACCGCCACGGCGTCTTGGGAAGTATCGGGGCCGATCACGCCATCACGTTATAGCGCCGATCCATGCCAGTTTAAGGTCTCAGCTCACGACTCCATGGCTTCTAAGTCCGTTGCCGAGCACGGCGGGCTCCGATGCGCTCCTTCGAGTGCTGGTGTTACCTGTCTCGTAACTAACGATGAGTACTCGATTTTTGCCTGGAGGTTGCAAGACATAGTTACGAGAATTGCCCTTGCCGCCGCGCTACCAGAATTCCGCCGAAAATCTGCGACTGTGACTTTCGGCGATAAATGGCGGCTTTTTCACGGCGCTATTTGGCGTCCTTACCCGACAGGAGGCGGGTTCGCGGTCGCTCGCTGCGCGGCAGGAGGCGATCCTCAATCGTGAGCCGGTTCTCCGGTCATCAGGTGGTCGGCGTGGTTGATGGTTTCGCGGATGAGCCGGACTAGGTGCCCGTCATGGAGGGAATAGATGACGTGCCGACCGTCCTTGCGTGTGTCCACGAGGCCGCTGAGCCGGAGCTTGGCCAGGTGCTGGCTGACCACCGTCCGGGGCGCCCCGGACGCGTCCGTGAGTTCGGTGACGGTCTTGGGGCCGTTGGAGAGTTGCCAGAGCAGGTGCAGGCGCGTGGGTTCGGCGAGCATCCGCAGCGTCCCGGCGGCTGTTTCGAGCAGCTCCGGGCCCGGGGTGACCAGGTGGATGAGGGACGGCTCCCCAGGGACGGTGCTCAGTGCGCTGCTAGGGCTCAACGCACTGCTGGGCCTGATGCTCAACGGTTTGCTCCTCATTGGCTGGTTCCTGGGCTGCGGCAGCGGTGTGCCTTGGCCAGGACAGGAATGCCCCTGCACTCCCTATCATCGCAATAATTGTCAGGACAAGCGCGGCCCAGCCCAGTCCGGCGGCGGCTCCGATCCAGCCGGCCAGCGGGTAGGTCAGGATGTAGCAGGCGTGGGAGAGGGAGAACTGCGCGGTGAAGACGTAGGGCCGGGTTACCTCGGTGGAGGCATCGCGCAGCAGCCGGGACGAGGGCGTGAGGATCGTGGAGTTCGCCGCACCGAGTAGGAACCACAGCCCCAGCAGCAGCCACCACCCGGGCCCACCGGATCCCAGGAAGGTCAGGATTGCGGCGCCGGCCAGCACGGCCGGGATCAGGGCCGCGCCGGTGAGCATCACGGCACGGTCCCCGAACCGGTCCAGGACCCGGGGCGCTGACAAGGCCACGATCATGGACCCGACTCCGAAGCAGGCCAGGGCAAGGGCCAGGTCGGTGTCGGGACCGTGCAGGACGTCGCGGACGTAGACCACGGTGTTGACGAGCACCAGGGCCGTCGGGGCTGCGACCACGAGGTTCAGGGCCAGCAGGGACCGCAGGCGCCGGTTGCGCCAGAAGATCCGCGCGCCCAGGGTGGTCCGGTGCCACAGGGATGTCTGCGGCCCGGCCGGGGCGGAAAGCCGGGGCAGAACCGTGATGGTGACCATGAAAGCCGAGAACAGGAAACCGGCAACGGTGCCAATGAACAGGTTGTTGTAGCTGATCAGCGTCAGCAACAAAGCCGCAAGGGCCGGGCTGACCAGGGCCTCCATGTCATAGGCCAGCCTGGAGAGGGACAACGCGCGCGTATATTCGCGCTCGTCCTTCAAAATGGTAGGGATCAGCGACTGGAACGCCGGGGTGAACGTCGCGGAGGCGGACTGCAGCAGGAAGATCACGACGTAGATCTGCCAGGTGTCGGTGATGAACGGCAGGCACAGGGCCATCGCCGCGCGGATCAGGTCCGCGCCGATCAGCACCGGCTTTTTCGGCAGCCGCGCCACCAGCGCGTTGATCACCGGGGCCAGACCCACGTAGGCGAGCATCTTGATCGTCAGGGCCGTGCCCAGTACAGCGCCGGCGTTGCGGCCGGCCAAGTCGTAGGCCAGCAGGCCGAGGGCCACCGTGAGCAGGCCGGTTCCGACCAGGGCCACGATCTGGGCGGCGAACAGCCGCCGGTAGGTCACATTCCGCAGAACCGCTAACATCAGTCCCACTCCTATAAGTGCATACGTGCGCGTATATGCACCACTTTAGTCGACTTTCGTCCCAGCGGTGTTCTGCGTTCAGAACCCGCGTTCCCACCCGTGACCTTCCTGGCCGGGATGTGTCTGCAGCGGCGGCCTCTGGGGCAGCACCCCTGAGATGGCCGGGTGCCGCTGATGGTGCGGATCGGCATGTCGCCAAGATTGGGCAGCGCGCCGGCGAGCCCGGCTTCGGCCTGTGAGACGATCATTTCCGCCTCGGCCAGTGAGGTGTCGGCGACCGTGATGGTGGCCGCGCCCTGGAGGCGGTGACCGACCCGCCACAGCTGCAGCCTGGGGACGGAGAGAACGCCGGGCGTTTTTCGAGGGCGATCTGGGCGCGGTCCAGCAGTTCGGGTTCGATGCCAGGAATACGTTCGCTGCCACGATCCATTCCCATGACGGGCCGAAGATGAGCATGAGCGGCACGGGGATCGCTACCAGCCCTCCCGTGACGAGGACCGGTTTGCGGCCGTACCTGTCCGAGAGTGTTCCCGCGAAGTAGTTCATGGCGGCTTTGGATAGACCGAAGGCGAGGATGTAGTTCAGTGCGCTTGTGTATAGGTCCAGGTGGAAGGTTTGGGAAGCGAGCAGGGGCAGGACGGTGCGCTCTTGGCCGAGTGTCCCGCCTACCAGTGCGTTGATTGCCACCAGCAGCGTGAACTGCGCCAGGTTCTGACGCAGGCCCAATGTGACACGGGTGGAGTCCAGGGTGCTTTCCGCCCTTGTTCTGGCCATTCCGGGTACTCGTTTTCGTACCGGGTCATAAAGGTGCCCGGACGCGTGGGGGAACGCGTCCGGGCGGGCCCGGGCAGGAGGGGGGTCCTTCCCGGGCGGTCTTAGGGGCTACTTTGCTGAGACGGCGTTTTGTCGGGTCTGCTGGAAGGCGTCCCAGGCGGCGTAGCTGCCGTCGAGTTCAACGACGTCGTACCCGGCCCGGCGGAGGGCGCTGGCCGCCACCGAGTTCCGGACACCGGACTGGCAGTACGTCACGATAGTGCCCTCGGCGGGGAGCTTGTCCAGATGCCACATGATGCGGCCGCCACTGAGCTGGTACGAGCCCGGGATGTTCCCGGCGGTGTGTTCGCTGCGGGTGCGGACGTCCACGACCAAGGCGGCGTCAGAACCCTGCAGGTCTTCTGGCTTGATCAACTTCGGGGTGGTGGTGGGGAGCCCTTCGATGCTGGTGACGTAGCCGGCGACGTTGTCGATGCCGACGCGGACCAGATGGTCCCACATGTCCATGGCCTGTTCCTGGTCTGCTGCGAGCAGTACCAGGGGGTTCTTGTCGGTCTCGGGGTTCACGACCCAGGCGCCGTAGCTGGCCACTGACTTCCCGGCGGGTACGTTCAGGGAACGGGTTACCGTGCCTTTGTGGACCTCGCTGTTGGGCCGGGTGTCGATGAAGGTCAGGGTGTTCTCGGCCAGGCCTGCAGCGACGATGCCGGTTGCCAGTTCGGGCAGTGGCGTCCGCCCTCCCATGACGGCGGGGCCTTCACGGTTTTCCCGCTTCATCCGGCCGAAGTAGGCGTGGGCGTCGGGCTGGCCGTCGAGGAGCTTGTCGATGAAGCCCTGCTCGTCGTTGGCGGCGAGATAGGGGCCCCACCAGGAGTAGAGCCGCTCGTAGCCCACGGTGGAGGACGCAATGGCGCCCAGGGCCTTGCCGCAGGCACTGCCGGCGCCGTGGGCCGGGTGGACCTGGACGTAATCCGGCAGGGTCAGGAACTTGTCCCGCAGGCTGGCGAAGAGCTGCTTGGCGCCTTCGAAGCGGGTGTCGATGCCGCCGGCTGCCTCATCCAGCAGATCCGGCCGGCCCAGGTCGCCGGAGAAGACGAAGTCACCCGAGAGCAGGTAGCCGGCCTGGTCACTGAACGCACCGTCGGTGACCAGGAAGGACAGGTGCTCGGGGGTGTGGCCCGGGGTGTGGAGGGCCTGGATGCTGATGTTGCCGATGGTGATCTTGTCGCCGTCGTAGAGGCGTTCGCCGTCGAATTCGTACTGCCAGTCCGGTCCGCCCTCGTCGGAGACGTAGATCTTCGCGCCGGTAGCGGCGGCCAGTTCGCGGGTGCCGGAGAGGTAGTCGGCGTGGATGTGGGTTTCGGTAACGGCGATGATCTTCATGCCGTTCTTCTCAGCCAGTTCCTGGTAGACGGCGATGTCGCGGCGGCCGTCGACAACAACGGCGGTGCCGTGGGCCTGGCAGCCGATCAGGTAGCTGGCCTGGGCGAGGTCTTCGTCGTAAATGCGCTCGATAAGCATCTGGGATCTCCTTCGGTTGAAAGGGGTTTGGGGTTTGTTCTGCATCCAGTATAGATACCCCCGGGGGTATCTTGCAACCAGGCTGCGGCCTAGGCGGATTTTCTGCGGGACAGCCTGTGCAGGAGACTGCGCAGGCCTGCCGGGGCATGGCCCGGCTGTTGCCGGGACGTGTTTTCCGGGGCTTGTTGATAGGTGACGGGGTGGCCTGCCCGGTACCACTCGGTGATCCCGCCGGCCACGTTGACCGTCTGGTATCCGCAGTCGGTAAGGATCCGTGCGGCCTGACTGCTGCGTTTACCTGACCCGCACAGCTCATAGATGGTGCTGTTGGGCAGGTCGGCGAGCCGGGAGGGCAGTTCGTCGAGTGGGATGTTCAGACTCCCGGGTACATGCGCGGTGGCGTGCTCTTCACGGCTGCGCACGTCCACGAGTGTGGCGTGCGGCCATACCGTGGCGAGTTCGTCTGTCGTGACAGTGCGGTACGCATGGTCGCCTGGCATTGCGTCACACGTTCTGGGGTCCGGCCTGGGCGCGGAGTTCATTCATGTCGACGTTCTTGATGGCCTGGATGACTTCTTCGAGGCCGGTGGCGTTTAGGGCGCCGGGCTGGGAGAAGACCAGGGTCTTGTCCTTGAAGTCCATCAGCGTGGGGACGGAGGTGATGCTCATTGCTGCGGCGAGGGCCTGTTCTGCTTCGGTGTCCACCTTGGCGAAGGTGATGTCCGGGTGCCGTTCTGCCGCGGCGCCGTAGGTGGGGGCGAACATGCGGCACGGGCCGCACCAGGCTGCCCAGAAGTCAACGAAGACGATCTCGTCGTCCTCCAGGGTCTGGGCGAAGTTCTGTTCGGTGATGTCGATGGTTGCCATGGTCTTTTCGCTTCCTTCAGGCGCTGCATGGGGTGGTGCCCGCGGATGCAGGACTTAAGTAGTGGGCAGGCAGGCGCGGGTCCAGGCGATCATTCCGCCGCCCATCGTGTCCGCCGTGTAGCCGGCTCCGTTCAGGGCGTCGGCCACCGCTGCACTACGGTTGCCGCTGCGGCAGACAGCGATGACGGGGACTGCGGGGTCCAGTTCGGACAGGCGTGCCTGCAGCTGGCCCATGGGGATGTGCAGGGCGCCGGGGATCATGCCTTCGGCGACCTCGAAGTCTTCGCGGACATCGAGGATTTGGGCGGTGGAGCGCCGTTGTTCGGCTTCGGTGATGGTGATTTCAGCCATTGGATTCTCCTTCGAAATTGCGTGCGTTGTGGTTAGCGGACGGGTTCGCCGGCGGAGCGCCAGGCGCTCATGCCGCCGCGCAGGGAGTAGGCCTGGTATCCCTGCGAGGCGAGGAGCCGCGCTGCCGAGGCGGAGCGTACGCCGGATGCGCAGACGGCGATGACGGGCTTGTTCTTGTTGATTCCGGCGGTGCTGGTCTGCAGCCGGTCCAGCGGGAGGTGCTTGGCCTGGGGTGCCCGGCCGGAGCGCCATTCCTGGGCGGAGCGGACGTCGATCAGTGCGGCACCTGAGGATAGGAGTTCCTTGGTCTCAGCTACTGAGACCGTTGTGTAGGGCTTGCTGAAGGCTTTTTTCAGGGAGTCGATGAGGCCCATGGTGTTCTCCTTGGTTGGTGGTGGTTGGTTTAGGCGGGCGAGGGGACGTTGCTGCGGCGGCCGGTGCGGTTGCGCAGGGGGCAGGAGCTGATGAAGAACCAGCAGATGCCTGCCGTGGCTGCGGCGAGGGCTGTTACGCCTGCCGCGATGAACCACCGGAGGTCGGCCGGGGCTTGCTGGATGAGGACGAAGGTTCCCATGGCCAGGACGAACCAGCCGAACGCTTTGCGCAGCGCCGCCTCCGGGATGCGCCCGGCCAGCTTCGAACCAATCAAACTGCCAACGATGGCGGCGGCTGTGACGCCGAGGGTTAGGCCCCAGTCGAGCTGGACGGTGGTGAGGTATCCGGCGAGGCCGGCGAAGGACTTCATGGCGATGACCACCAATGAGGTGCCTACGGCCACGGACATGGGCAGGCCGCCGAGCAGTGCCAGGGCCGGGACCACAAGGAATCCGCCGCCTGCACCGACCAGGCCGGTGATGAGCCCGACGACCGCCCCGTCCAGCAGGACCCTGCCAAGGGGCAGTTCATGCTTGACCGGTGCGGCGCCGTCGTCGTTCTTTTTCTTCCGGCCGCGGAGCATGGCCACGGAGGTGGCCACCATCATGATGGCGAAGGCGATGAGGAGGATCTGGCCGGGGATATGCCCGCCCAGGAGGCCGCCGACGAACGCGCCGGCCATGCCGGCAGCGCCGAAGATCAGACCGGTCCGCCACATCACCCTGCCCCCGCGGGCGTGGCTGACGACGCTCACCGCGGAGGTGACGCCGACGACGAACAGAGAGGCTGCGATGGCTTCCTTGGCCTCGAACCCGGCCACGTAGACCAGAATCGGCACGGTCAGGATGGATCCGCCGCCGCCCAAGACGCCGAGCGAGAGCCCGATGACCACCGAGAGAGCCAGGACCAGGATGAGGGTGAGGGTCATGATGCCTTGGCCTCGACGTTCACCTCGGTGTTGACGGGCAGGGCAAGGATGGCGCTTTCGCGGGTGGGCTCCTTGGCGGCCTTGTTCCACGGCATGGCCGAGATGGCCTGGCCCATGGCGCAGGTGTTGGTGGCTGCGGAGAACGTCAGGCCGGTGCCGATGACTCCGGCAAGCGTCCGGATCTTCGGGGAGATGAACTTGCCACCTGCCAGGCCCAGGACCACGAGGGAGCCGGCCACAAGGCGGACCTGCCGCTCAAGGTCCCAGCGGTCCTTGCCCTTGACGACGTCCCCGCCGGCGGCGGCGAAGCCTGGTGCGCCCCCGGTCAGGACGTAGGCGGTGTCGATTCCGGCCTTGGCAAGGCGCTGGCGGGCCTGCTCGGCGCGCACGCCGGACTGGCAGGCCAGGACCACGCGGGAGCCCAGCCGGGCGGCGAGCTCGTCCGCGTGCTCGGACAAAAGCGGTAGCGGCACGTTGTAGGAGCCGCGGATGTGCATGGACTCGAACTCAGCGGCGGAGCGGACGTCGATCACCACGAGGTCCTGGTGCTCTTTGAACCAGGACTGGAGGGTTTCAGGGGCGAGTGCGGTAACGGCCGGTGCCGTGGAAGCGGAAGTCATGATTGGCCTCTCGGAAGGGGTCGGGCGGATACCCCACCGAGTATTGCAGATACCCCCGGGGGTAGTCAAAACACCCTAGGGGGTATAGAATCGATGCAAGCCCTCACTATTGGAGAAACCCGTGGAACTCAATCCCTCAGAACTCACCCCTGTCATCAACCGCCTCAAGCGCGCCCAGGGCCAGCTGTCCGCAGTCACACGCATGCTTGAAGAAGGCCGCGACTGCAAGGACGTCGTTACCCAGCTCGCAGCCGTATCGAAGGCGCTGGACCGGGCCGGGTTCGCCATCATCGCCACGGGACTGGAGCAGTGCATCGTCCAAAAAGACGCAACGATGGACAAGAAAGACCTGGAAAAGCTCTTCCTCTCCCTCGCCTAACCAGACCCGCTGCCGAACAGCCCAAGGAGAACCATGACGTACACCCTCACCACGACCATCGCTCTTCCGTGGGACGAAGCCCTGGACCGCACCCGGGACGCCCTGTCAGCCCAGGGCTTCGGAATCCTTACCGAGATTAACGTCCGTTCTACATTCGAAGCCAAGCTTGGCTCTGAAGCGGCGGACGCCGTCGGAGACTACGTCATTCTCGGCGCCTGCAACCCGGCCCTGGCCAGCCGCGCCCTCGCCGCCGAACCGGAGATCGGCGCGCTGCTTCCGTGCAATGTCGTGGTGCGCCGGAACAAGAATGCAGACGTGACCACGGTGGAAGCCATCGACCCCCAGACCATGGTCCAACTCAGCACCGCCCCATCCGTCAAGGAAGTGGCCGACGACGCCGGCACCCGCCTCCGGAATGCCCTCGCCGACCTGGGCGAAACGGCAAAGTAGGCATGTCCGCGCAAACAGCGGTCCCGGAGACTGAGACGCTCCCACACGACCGTGCCGTCGGCAGAGGCTGCGACGTGGCGGTGGGGAGAGCCTGGACTGGTCGAAGTGCTCCCAGTCCGGGGCGGAGGCTTCGAATGTCGCCTGGCCGGTATCGATGCCTTCCTGATAAATGCTCCGGACCTGTTGCCAGTCCGCCGGTTCCATGGCCCGCACGGTCAGGGAGGAAGTCACAGGTTGGCCAGGAGGTTTGCTGCGCGGTCCAACGCGCCGGGGGCAAGGGAGAAGTAGGCCCAGGTGCCGCGCTTTTCGCGGCGCAGCAGGCCTGCTTCGACCAGGACCTTCAGGTGATGGGACACCGTGGGCTGGCCCAGGTCCAAAGGCTCGGTGAGGTCGCACACGCAGGTCGATCCGGAGGGGGACGCTTTGATGATGGAGAGCAGCCGGAGCCGGTTCGGGTCAGCCAGGGCCTTGAAGACCAGCGCCTGCTGCTTGGCCTCCTTGGCGCCCAGGGCAGTGTCTCCTGCCGGAGGGCAACAGGAGATGTCTGAGGCCGGCTCAAGAACGGGCAGCAAATTCATCTACTCATTATGCGCCGATATTGACATCCATCAATACAACAGCAGGGGGCTATGACTGGGCCTTGTCTGCCTCGTGCGGGAGCACCACATCGTCGGCGGCGCGGCCGGCGGAGGGGAAGAAGAGGAGCACCAGGCCCAGGCCTGCTGCGGCGCCGATGAGCTGGGCGAGAACGAACGCGGGCACGGAGGCCGGTGCGATTCCGGCGAAGGTGTCGGAAAAGATCCGGCCGACCGTCACTGCTGGGTTCGCGAAGGAGGTCGAGGACGTGAACCAGTACGCGGCCCCGATATAGGAGCCGACGGCCGGTGCGGCCAGGACGCCCCGCTTCGTGGCCGCGAGGGTGAAGATCAGCAGGATCAGACCCGCAGTCGCCACGACTTCACCGAGCAGGTGCCCGCCGGTGGCGCGGTCCTTGCCGGAGATGGACGTCCCCACCTCAAACATCGCATTTGCAACCACGCTGCCACTGACTGCGCCGAGGATCTGGGCGCCAATGTAGGCCCCGAGCTCCGGCAGGCTCAGGCCCGTGCCGCTGCGCCGACCCAGGACCCAGTCCACGAGGGAGACGACGGGGTTGAAGTGCGCGCCGCTGACCGGGCCGAACACGAGGATCAGGACCGTGAGGCCCAGAACCGTGGCGGTGCTGTTCTGCAGCAGCTGCAGGCCTACGTCGTTGGGGGAAAGCTGCTGGGCCATGATCCCCGAGCCCACGACGATCATCACAAGCAGGCTGGTGCCCAGAAGTTCGGCGACGGCGCGGCGCCACAGCGGCGGCTGGTTTGTAGTCATGGCACCAAGCTTGACGCAAGATATTAACTCAGTCAAAGTTGAGTCAATGAATACTGAATCAGTAGATGTGTTCCGGTCACGGGTCGCCAAGTATGCAGCCCTGGCCGATCCGGCGCGGTTGCGCATTGTTGATCTGCTGACGCTCGGGGACTTCTCGCCCACGGAACTGCAGGCTGAGCTGGGCATGCCCTCGAACCTGCTGTCCCACCACCTGCGCGCCCTCGAAGGAGCGGACCTGGCGACCCGGCACCGCTCCGAGGCGGACAAACGCCGCAGCTACCTCCGCCTGGCCGCCGGCGCACTGGACGGATTGGCGCCCGGTATCGAACGCGGCGCCACCCGCATCCTGTTTGTCTGCACGCGGAACAGCGCACGCTCCCAGCTGGCAGCCGCCCTCTGGCGCCAGGTCAGCGACATTCCTTCCACCTCCGCCGGGACCCACCCGGCGGAACGCATCGCCCAAGGTGCCATCGACGTTGCCCGCCGGCATGGCATGGCCCTGCCGGAGGTTCCGCCGCGGAAGCTGGATGGCGTCACCGGCGGCGATTTCGTCGTCACCGTCTGTGATAACGCCCATGAGGAACTCACTGACTTCCGTGCCGTCCACTGGTCGGTGCCGGACCCCTTGCGGATTAATACCGAGGAGGCCTTTGAGTACGCCTTCAATGACATTTCCCACCGCATCAACGACCTCGCCCCTCGGCTGCACGCCGCCTGATAAGCGCCGCTCCATCCGCGGGCGGATTCAGACGGGCGAAAGGAACCCGCGGGAGCACCGCTCTATATATTGACAATCATCAATCAATCGTCCGATACTCCATACATCGATCAACATCAATATCCAGATGCAGATGTGTGGGCGTGACTGCTTCAACCAGAACCGATCCACCAACCGATCCAGGAGACACCCGTGAGCACCGAAACCGCCAAGAAGCCCTCCGTCCTATTCGTCTGCGTCCACAACGCGGGCCGGTCCCAGATGGCCGCCGCGTTCCTCACCACCCTCGGCAAGGGCCAGATCGAGGTCCGCTCCGCCGGGTCCCAGCCCGCCGACAAGATCAACCCATCCGCCGTTGAGGCCATGGCAGAGCTCGGCATCGACATGTCCGCCGAGGTCCCCAAGGTCCTCACCACCGAAGCCGTGAAGGAGTCCGACGTGGTGATCACCATGGGCTGCGGCGACGAGTGCCCCTACTTCCCGGGCAAGCGCTACGAGGACTGGGTCCTGGAAGACCCAGCCGGCAAGGGCGTCGAATCCGTCCGCCCCATCCGCGACCAGATCAAGACCCGCATCGAGGGCCTGATCGACTCCCTGATCCCGGCCGCGAAGTAACCCCCGGACCCCTGAGGAACACACCATGAGCAACGAACAGCTGATCATCATCGGCTCCGGCCCCGCCGGGTACACCGCCGCCATCTACGCCGCCCGCGCCGGCCTGGAACCCCTGGTCCTCGCGGGATCCGTCACGGCCGGCGGTGCCCTGATGAACACCACCGAAGTGGAAAACTTCCCCGGCTTCCCCGGGGGCATTCAGGGTCCGGAATTGATGGACGGGCTGCAGGAGCAGGCAGAGAAGTTCGGAGCCAAGGTCGTCTTCGACGACGTCAAGAAAGTTGATCTGAAGGGCCACCTGAAGACCGTGGTCACCGGAGCCGGGGAAACCCACCAAGCCCCGGCGGTCATCCTGGCCACCGGCTCGGCCTACAAGGAACTGGGCCTGCCCGAGGAGAAGAAGCTCAGCGGCCACGGCGTGTCCTGGTGCGCCACCTGCGACGGGTTCTTCTTCCGCGAACAGGACATCATCGTCGTCGGCGGCGGTGACTCGGCCATGGAGGAAGCGATATTCCTGACCCGCTTCGCGAAGTCCGTGACCGTCGTCGTTCGCAAGGGCGAACTGCGGGCCTCGCGCATCATGGCCCAGCGGGCCAAGGACAACCCCAAGATCACGTTCGCCTGGAACTCCGCCATCACCGCGATCCACGGCGACACCAAGGTCACCGGCGTGACCCTCACGGACACGCGCACGGGGGAGACCCGGCACCAGGCCGCCACCGGGATCTTCGTCGCGATTGGCCACGTGCCGCGCACCGAGCTGCTGACCGGGCAGGTGGACCTCGACGATGACGGCTACATCAAGGTCGATGCCCCCACCACGGTCACGAACCTCTCCGGCGTGTTTGCCTGTGGCGACGCGGTGGACCACCGGTACCGCCAGGCCATCACGGCCGCGGGAACCGGCTGCGCAGCCGCCCTGGACGCCGCACGCTACCTCGCCGCGCTTGATGACGCGGACAGCATCGCCACCGCGTTAGTCGAAGAACCCAGCCACGCCTAAACCGGGAACAGGGGAGGGGGTGAGCTTCATGACCAACGGATGCTGCAGCGACTCCGGCTGCTGCGACGAGGACTGCTGCTAACCCCCATCCCCGGGCGCCAGCCCGCCCCCCCCCCCGCGGCCCGCGCCCCCCCACAAAAAACGCCCCACCCCAAACGATTAAAAAAG
>JBKJVX010000122.1:0-42682 GCA_046717065.1 Arthrobacter sp.
CCCCGCGGAGGTGCCGTCCGTCGTCGTACTTTCTGCGTCCTAGACCTTGGCGCCGGTGAGCAGCTCATCCAGGCGCTCGTAACCTTCACTCATGCCGCCTTCCATTCCGGACTGCGCCATCCCGTCGCGGGCCTCCTGGGAGGGGTAGACGGAGTGGCCCCGCAGCCGGCACCGGCCGTTCCCGAGGTCCTCAAACGTCATGAATTCCAAGCTCACAACGTCCGGGTAGCCGCCGAACTCGAAGGTCTGGATGGCGAACTCGTTTTCGCGGACGGTGTGAAAGATGCCCTTAAATTCGTAGGGGACACCTTCCGGTCCCGTGTGCAGGTAGCTGTAGCTGCCTCCAGTCCGGAAATCGTAGTGGTCAATATCCATCTTGTAGCCCCGCGGGCCGAGCCACTGCACAATCAGGTCCGGCTCCTTGTGGGCCCGGAACACGTCCGCAACGGGGAAATCGAACTCGCGCTCGTAGTCGATGAAGGGGAGGCCTTCGGGAACTGAGAGCTTCAGTGCGTTGGTCATTGCTTTTCCTTTGCCTTGGCGCCGTCATGCCCGGCGCTGGATTGAAGCACGGCGTCGAGACTGCGGAATTGCTCCTCGCGGACCAACCTGTACTGGTCGATCCAGGCGGTGAGTGCCTCCAGCCGTGCGGGGTTCAGGTGAACGGGCCTGCGCTGGGCCTCCCGGGTGCGGGTGACCAGCTGCGCCTGCTCGAGTACCTGGATGTGCTTCGAAACTGCCTGCTTGGAAATTTCGAATGGTTCCGCCAGTTCATTTACCGTGGCCGGTCCCCGGCTGAGCCGGGCGATGATGCTCCGCCGCACGGGGTCGGCCAGGGCCATAAAGGCCGAGTCCAGCGCTATGCTCTCGGTGTCCATCGCGGCCTTCTTATTCAACCTAATGATTTATCAACCTTTCGGTTGTTTAAGACTACGCCTATGCGCCGCTCGCTTCAAGACCCTTGACCCTTGTCTCGCCCCGCCCAGCTTTGTTAGTATGTCAGTACAAAGTCGAAGAGGAGCGAAAGTGCCACTTGTACGTATTGATGTGAATGAAGGCCGCAGTGCAGAGGAGCTGCAGCGGCTTAGCCGGGGCGTCCATGACGCAATCCTTGCCGAGTATGGCATCCCCGAGCGGGACTACTTCCATATCCTCACCGAGCACCCGGAAGGGCAGATTTTTGCCCAGGATGCCGGCCTGGGGTTCGAGCGGACCCGGGGCGTAGTCATGATCCAGATCTTTACGCAGGGTGGCCGATCCCAAGAAGCGAAGCAGCGGCTGTTCGCTTCGGTGGCGGAAAAACTCGGGGAAGCGGGCATCGCGGGGGAGGACGTATTCATTGGCTATGTAGAGAATGCCGCGGGCGACTGGTCCTTTGGATTTGGCCGGGCGCAGTATGTCACCGGAGAACTGGCCGTGCCGCAAAAGTAGGCTGCGGGTCCTTGCGGGCACACCTTTTCTGGTGCGCACGTCTCGTTGTAAGTATGTCAGTACAAACCTTTGACAGGACATCCAAACTAGGGCAAAGTAGTGCCCGTGGCGTAAGTCACGGCAGCAAGCCCAGGGCTCCCTCAGAACAGGTTTAGAGTTCCACACCAGAAAGGTCCACGATCACCGTGACCCACGAACTTCTCACGATCGGGCGCATCAGCGTTGATATCTACCCGAACGACATTGGGGTTGACCTGGAGGACGTGACGTCCTTTGGGAAGTATCTTGGCGGTTCTCCGTCGAACGTCGCCGTCGCTGCCGCGCGGCATGGCCGGCGGACGGGTGTCATTACCCGCACCGGGGACGACGCGTTCGGCAAGTACCTCCACCGCGAACTGCGCAAGTTCAACGTCGACGACACCTTCGTGTCACCCGTCAAGCAGTACCCGACGGCGGTGACCTTCTGTGCCATCAAGCCGGCTACGGACGAGTTCCCGCTCTACTTCTACGGACGGTTCCCCACTGCTCCGGACCTGCAGATCAGGGCAGAGGAACTGGACCTCGAGGCCATCCGCGAGGCCGGTATTTTCTGGTCCACGGTCACGGGCCTTTGCCAGGAACCCAGCCGCAGCGCGCACCTTGCCGCCCACGAGGCCCGGCCGCGTACCGGGCTGGCTGACGGCCAGTTCACCATCCTGGACCTGGACTACCGCCCCATGTTCTGGGACTCCGAAGAAGAAGCACGCGCCCAGGTCGCCAAAATCCTGCCGCACGTCACGGTCGCCATCGGCAATGACAAGGAATGCGCCGTCGCCGTGGGCGAGGGCACCCCGGATGAGCAGGCGGACCGGCTCCTGGCCGCCGGTGTGGAAATCGCCGTCGTTAAGCTCGGACCGGATGGCGTGATGGCAAAGACCCGCACCGAGCGCGTGGTTTCCGCCCCGGTCCCGGTGGAAACCGTCAATGGCCTAGGTGCTGGCGATTCCTTCGGCGGGGCCTTCTGCCACGGACTGCTGTCCGGCTGGCCGCTTGCCCAGGTCCTCGATTACGCGAACGCCGCCGGCGCGATCGTCGCCTCCCGCCTCTCCTGCGCTGACGCCATGCCGACGCCGGAAGAGGTCACCTCGCTGCTGGCTGAACGCGGACGCCCGGTTCCCGGCAGCGTTACCGCTGTTCCTGATGCCAATGCGCAGCTTGCCACCGAAGGAGCAGCACTGTGACCCTGACACCGATTGCCTCAGACCAGGCCGTCAGCGACGACCCACGCCGCTATGAGCACCTGAGCACCATCCGGCTGGAAGACCCGGACGCCGTAGCCCGTGCAGCCAAGGCCCGCCGCCGCCACCCGGGCGTGAAGTCCGGCCGGCAGAACTTCATTGTCGCCGCCGACCACCCCGCCCGCGGCGCCCTCGCCGTCGGAAGCGATCCGGTGGCGATGGCGGACCGCCGGCAGCTGCTGGACCGGCTGCAGATTGCGCTGGCCAACCCGGCTGTTGACGGTGTCCTGGCCTCGCCGGACATCATGGATGACCTGCTGCTGCTCGGCGCGTTGGACGGCAAGCTCGTCTTCGGCTCCATGAACCGCGGTGGCCTGGCCGGGCTGGTCAACGAGTTCGACGACCGGTTCACAGGCCACACCGCAGCAGCCCTTGAGGCTCTGGGAGCTGACGGCGGCAAGATGCTGACCCGTATCTGCTTGGGTGACCCGGACACCGTGGTGACCTTGGAAGCCACCGCCAAGGCCATTGACTCCCTGGCTGAGCGGAAGCTGATCGCCATGGTGGAGCCGTTCCTATCGGTCCGCGAGAACGGCAGGATCCGCAACGACCTCTCCACGAACGCCGTGATCAAATCGATCGCCATCGCCGAGGGACTGGGTTCCACCAGCGCGTACACCTGGATGAAGCTGCCGGTCGTAGCCGAGATGGAACGTGTCATGGCGGCCACCACCATGCCCACGGTCCTCCTGGGCGGGGATCCGGACAGCAGCCAGGATGAAGTTTTCGCGAGCTGGCAGGCAGCACTTGACCTCCCCGGCGTGCAGGGCCTGACCGTTGGCCGGACCCTTTTGTACCCCGCTGACGGGGACGTGGCAGGCGCCGTCGCCACTGCCGCTTCCCTCCTCAACCACACAGCAGAAGCATCGGAGTAGCTCACCATGCGAACAGAAACAGCATCAACACCAGGAACGCGCAGGATGACGGTGGCGCAGGCCGTCGTCGAATACCTTTCCAAGCAGTACACGGTCGATTCGATCAACGGGGCTGAGTACCGGGAGCGGCTGATCCCGGGCACGTTCGGCATCTTCGGGCACGGCAATGTGGCCGGTGTGGGCCAGGCCTTGAAGCAGTACCAGCAGCTGGACCCGGCCATCATGCCGTACTACCAGGGCCGGAACGAGCAGGCACAAGTCCACCAGGCGGTGGGTTACGCCCGGCATACCCGTCGCCGCCAGACCTTTGCGATCAGCACTTCGATTGGCCCGGGTTCGTCGAACCTGCTGACCGGGGCGGCGCTGGCGACGACCAACCGGCTGCCGGTGCTGCTGCTGCCGTCGGATACGTTCGCTACCCGCGCTACGGACCCTGTGCTGCAGCAGCTGGAGCAGCCTTACGCCTATGACATCACGGTCAATGACGCGTTCCGGCCGCTGTCCAAGTTCTTCGACCGGGTGAACCGTCCGGAGCAGCTGTTCTCCGCGTTCCACCACGGCCTGCGTGTCCTGACGGATCCGGCGGAGACCGGCGCCGTGACCATTTCGCTGCCGCAGGACGTCCAGGCCGAGGCCTTCGACGTGCCGGAGGAGTTCCTGGCGGAGCGGGAGTGGCGGATCCGCCGTCCGGAAGCGGACGACGACGACATCCGCCGCGCTGCCGAGGCTATCCGTGCTGCGAAGCGGCCGCTGATCATTGCCGGCGGCGGCGTCTTGTACGCCTACGCGAACGATGAGCTCGCGAAGTTCGTTGAGCTGACCGGCATCCCGGTGGGCAACACCCAGGCCGGCGTCGGTGTCCTGCCCTGGGACCACAGGTTCTCACTGGGCGCCATCGGCTCCACAGGTACAACGGCGGCCAACGCCATCGCTGCCGAGGCGGACCTGATCATCGGCATCGGCACCCGCTACGAGGACTTCACCACCGCGTCCCGGACCGCCTTCCAGAATCCGGACGTGCGCTTCATCAACATCAACGTCGCCCCGATCGACGCCTACAAGCACGGCACCTCCCTGCCGATCGTGGCCGACGCCCGCAAGGCCCTCGTCAAGCTCAACGCAGCGCTGGGCGGCTACCGCGTGGGCGCCGACCTGGAACAGAAGGTCGCGGCGGAGAAGAAGCGCTGGGACGCAACCGTGGACGAGGCGTTCGATACCCGTTACACGCCGCTGCCGGCGCAGAACGAGATCATCGGCGCCACATCCCGGGCGATGGACGCCCGCGACGTGGTGATCTGCGCCGCCGGGTCCCTGCCGGGGGACCTGCACAAGATGTGGCGGGTCCGCGACCCGTTCGGCTACCACGTGGAATATGCCTACTCCTGCATGGGCTATGAAATTCCCGGCGGCCTTGGTGTGAAGCGGGCGGCACTGGCCGAAGCCGCAGCGAGTACGACGGCGGCAGGTGAGGGCCCCGCAGACGTCCGAGACGTCGTCGTGATGGTGGGGGACGGCTCCTACCTGATGATGCACACCGAGCTGGTCACCGCCGTCGCCGAACGGATCAAGCTGATCGTGGTCCTGATCCAGAACCACGGCTACGCCTCCATCGGCTCGCTCTCGGAGATGCTTGGCTCCCAGCGGTTCGGCACCCAGTACCGGGCCCTGGACGAGGAGCACCACAGCTTCGACGAAGGCGAGACCCTGCCGGTTGACCTGGCCCTGAACGCCCAGTCCCTCGGTGTGAAGGTCATCAGGATCGAGCCGGGGGAGAAGGTCATCGCCGAACTCGAGCAGGCCATCCGCGACGCGAAGGCAGCACCGGAAGGTTCCGGGCCGATCCTGATCCACGTCGAGTCCGACCCGCTGCTGGACGCGCCGTCCTCCGAATCCTGGTGGGATGTCCCCGTCTCCCAGGTCTCCGAACTGGAATCCACGCAGCAGGCCTTCCAGACCTACACCGACCACAAGAACCGCCAGCGCAAACTGCTCGGCTGAGCTCCCTTTCTCCAGACCTTCACCACCACTCAAGGAAGAGTCCAATGACTGCCACCACCACTGAGACCACCGTCATCAACCACTTCATCAACGGCGCCGAAGCCCCCGGCGAGGGTGACCGGACCACGTCTGTCTACAACCCCGCCACCGGTGCCGTGTCCGCCACGCTCCGCCTGGCCAACCGTGCCGACCTGGAAACCACCGTTGCCGCCGCCCGCAAGGCCGCCGACACTTGGGGCGAC
Source organism: Arthrobacter sp. (assembly GCA_046717065.1). Lineage (GTDB taxonomy): Bacteria > Actinomycetota > Actinomycetes > Actinomycetales > Micrococcaceae > Arthrobacter. The sequence continues at coordinate 5,824 of JBKJVX010000122.1, forward strand.
ATCTCCCTGGCCAAGCGCACCGCCGTACTTTTCAAATTCCGCGAACTCGTCGCCTCCCACGTCGACGAACTGGCCCAGTTGATCACCGCGGAGCACGGCAAAGTGCTCTCCGACGCGAAGGGCGAAATCGGCCGGGGCCTGGAAGTCATCGAGTACGCCTGCGGCATCCCCACCCTCCTTAAGGGTGACTACTCCGACCAGGTCTCCACCGGCATCGACGTCTTCAACTTCCGCGAACCCCTCGGCGTCGTTGCCGGCATCACCCCGTTCAACTTCCCGGTCATGGTGCCGCTGTGGATGGCCCCGATGGCGATCGCCACCGGCAACGCCTTCATCCTCAAGCCATCCGAACGCGACCCCTCCGCGTCCATGTTGCTGGCCAAGCTCTGGAAGCAGGCAGGCCTGCCCGACGGCGTCTTCCAGGTCCTGCACGGCGACAAGGAAACCGTGGACGGGCTCCTGACGCACCCGGACGTGGATGGCATTTCCTTCGTCGGTTCCACCCCGATCGCCCAGTACGTCCACGAGACCGCCACCAAGCACGGCAAGCGCGTCCAGGCCCTGGGCGGGGCGAAGAACCACGCCATCGTGATGCCCGACGCCGACCTGGACAACGCCGCCGACCACCTCGCCGCCGCCGCCTTCGGCTCGGCAGGCGAACGCTGCATGGCCATCTCCGTCGCCGTCGCCGTGGGCGACGCCGCCGACGTGATCGTGAAAAAGGTCGAAGAGCGCGCCCTGGCCGTGAAGGTCAACAACGGCACCGAACCCGACGCCGAAATGGGCCCGGTCATCACCCCGGCTTCCAAGGAACGCATCGTACGGATCGTAACTGAAGCCGAACAGGCCGGCGCCGCCATGGTGGTGGATGGCCGCGACCTGGTGGTCCCGGGCCACGAAGACGGCTTCTGGGTTGGCCCCACTGTGATCGACCACGTCAAGACGGGGATGACCGCCTACACCGAGGAGATCTTCGGACCCGTCCTCGTCGTGGTCCGTGTTGACAGCCTGGAAGACGGCATCAAGCTCATCAACGCCAACCCCTACGGCAACGGCACCGCCATCTTCACCTCCTCAGGCGCCGCAGCCCGCAAGTTCCAGCGCTCCGTCACGGTCGGCATGATCGGTATCAACGTGCCGCTGCCCGTCCCGGTGGCCTACCACTCCTTCGGCGGCTGGAAGGCTTCCCTCTTCGGTGACAAGCACATCTACGGCCCCGAAGGCGTCTCCTTCTACACCCGCGGCAAGGTCATCACCTCCCGCTGGCCCGAAACCCACCACGCCTCCGGCGCCTCCTACAACTTCCCCTCCAACTGACTTCACACCCAGTAGAAAGACAACGCTGTCATGACTGAGAACAAACTGATCATCGGCACCGCACCGGACTCCTGGGGCGTATGGTTCCCGGATGACCCCAAGCAGACCCCGTGGGAACGGTTCCTCGACGAAGTGGCCGAATCCGGCTACAAGTGGATTGAACTCGGCCCCTACGGCTACCTCCCTACAGACCCTGTCCGCCTTGCCGAGGAGCTCAAGGCCCGCGACCTCAAGGTCACCGCCGGAACGGTGTTCACCGCGTTCCACCGCGGCCTGGACCAGTGGGAGACGGCGTGGGAACCGGCGCGCAAGGTAGCGGAACTGACGGCGGCCATGGGCGGCGAGCACATCGTGGTCATCCCGGCAATGTGGCGCGACGACGTTACCGGCGAGGCAGTGGAAAGCGGGGAACTCACCGAAAAGGCCTGGAGCGACCTCTTCTCCGGCCACAACCGCCTGGGCAAGACCCTGCTTGAGGACTTCGGCCTGATGCAGCAGTTCCACTCGCATGCAGACTCCCATGTGGGTGCCCAGGAGGACATCGAGACCCTTCTGGCAGCTACTGACCCGCGGTACCTGAACCTCTGCCTGGACACGGGCCATGCCGAATACTGTGGCGCATCAAGCCTGGAATTGATCAAGAACTACCCGGACCGGATCGGCTACCTGCACCTGAAGCAGATCAACCCCGAGGTCCTGAAGAAGGTCAACGAGGGAAACATGACCTGGGCCGCCGCGAACCTTGCCGGCGTCATGACCGAACCGCCGAACGGCCTGCCGGACCTCCGCGCTGTTATCGAAGCGGTGGAAGCCCTGAACCGGCCGATCTTCGGAATCGTGGAACAGGACATGTACCCGGTCGCATTCGACGTGCCCATGCCGATTGCCAAGCGCACCCGCAACTACCTGCTCTCCTGCGGTTCCCGCACCTCCGTCGGCTGACGGACAAGTACTGACGACAAGCAGCCCCACCACCCAAGACACTGAAGGACAACACAATGACTGAAACCTTGCGCGTAGCTGTCATCGGCGCCGGCCGCATGGGCGCAGACCACATCCAGCGCCTCAACAAGCGCATTCACGGAGCCGAAGTTGCCGCCGTCGTGGACGTTGACCTGGCCCGTGCACAGGCCGCCATCGAAGGCATCCCGGGTGCCGTGGCACTCGCCGACGCGGAGGAGGCCCTCAACAACGGCGACGTCAACGCGGTACTTATTGCCACCCCGGGTTTCCTGCACGAGGACATCCTGATCAAGGCCCTCGCCAAGGACATCCCCATCCTCTGCGAAAAGCCGCTGACCCCGGACGCCGAGTCCTCCTGGAAGATCGTCCAGGCCGAGGTTGCACTGGGCCACAAGCGCATCCAGGTGGGTTTCATGCGCCGCTTCGACGCCGAATACGCGGCTTTGGGTGGAATCATCCGGAATGGTGAACTGGGCGAGCTGCTCATGCTCCACCACCAGCACCGCAACCCCTCAACCCCGGCGGGCTTCACCAACGAGATGCTGATTAACGACTCCGTGGTGCACGAGTTCGACGCCATCAGGTACTTCACCGGTGAGGAAATCACCAGTGTCCAGGTCCGCCTGGGCAAGGCCACCAGGAACGCGCCCGCAGGCCAGCACGACCCCCAGCACGTCCTGCTGGAGACCGAGTCCGGTGTCCTGGCCGACGTCGAGATCTACGTGAACGCCAAGTTCGGCTACGAAGTGGCCACCCAGGCCTCTTTCGAAGAAGGCATTGTCAACATCGGCGGCGACAAGGGACCCTACACCCGCAGCGCTGGCCACTGGGGCGGCAACGTCACCCCCGGCTTCGAAGAGCGTTTTGGCGCGGCGTACGACGTCGAGATCCAGTCATGGGTGGACGCGGCGGTCAAGGGTGAAATCGGCGGCCCCACCGCCTGGGACGGTTATGCCACAGCTGCATGCTGTGAAGCAGGCGTCGAAGCGCAGAAGAATGGCGAAAAAGTCGCCGTGAAGCTGGCCGCCAAGCCCGACCTCTACAAGTAGGACTGAAAGGGGACGGAGTGATCCGTCCCTTTTCCTGTCTCCACCCCTTTATTGACCACGATGGAGTGTTTTCGTGAAAATCGCACTTGACCCTACGCCGTTCCACCACTCGCACAGCCTGCTTGAGTTCCCTAAGGTGGTTGCGGACCTCGGCTACAAGTACATGCAGATGACCCCGCATGCCGATTTCATCCCCTTCTTCAACCATCCCAAAGCGGATGACGAACTGGTGCGCCAGTTGAACAAGGCCTGCAAAGACGCGGGGATCGAAATCGCCTCCGTGCTGCCGGTGCTTCGCTGGTCCGGACCGGACGAGGACGCCAGGGAAGCGGCCGTCCGCTACTGGAAGCGTGCCATCCAGATCGCCGTGGACCTTGGCGTGGGCACCATGAATACGGAGTTCAGCGGCCGCCCGGAGAAAGCGGAGGAGTCCGAAAGGGCGTTCTACCGCTCCATGGAGGAGCTGCTGCCCATCATCGAAAAGGAGGGAATCGACCTCCTGATCGACCCGCACCCGGACGACTTCGTGGAGGAAGGCCTCGCCGCCCTCCGCGTGATCCGCGGGGTTAACTCGAAGAACGTGGGCATGGTCTACGTGGCCTCGCACAGCTTCCACATGAAGAACTCGCCCCTGGACATCATGCGGGCCGCGGGAGACAAGCTGCGGCTTGTGCACGTGGCGGACACCATGGACCACCATGCTTCGCACGGGCTGCGGTACATCACCAACCCGCCGGGCAATCCGGTCCGCGTCCACCAGCACCTGAAGATCGGTGACGGCGACGTGAACTGGGATGAGTTCTTTGGCGGCCTGAAGGAGATCGGGTTCCTGGACCGGGAGGACACGGTGATGGTGTCCAGCGTCTTCGCCGAGGACGAAAACGCCGAGGACGTCTCCCGGTACCAGCTGGAGACCATGAAGCAGTACGTCCAGAAAGTGAATGGATGAGTGCCCGTGTTTCGGCCAACAGCCAAACCAAGCAACCAGCGAATCACAAGCGGGCACTTCGCACTGTTACCATCATCTCCACATTCGGGGGCCTGCTCTTCGGGTACGACACGGGCGTTATCAACGGCGCCCTCCCGTACATGCAGGAGGACCTGGGCCTGACTCCCCTGACGGAGGGGCTGGTAACCTCATCGCTCCTCTTCGGCGCCGCCTTCGGTGCACTGTTCGGCGGCCGCTTGGCGGACCGGAACGGCCGCCGGAAGATGATCATGGTCCTTGCGGTCATCTTCCTGCTGGGTACCTTGGCCTGCACTTTTGCGCCGAACACTGAAATGATGATCGGAGCCCGGTTTGTGCTGGGTGTCGCCGTCGGCGGTGCGTCGGTGACCGTGCCGGTGTACCTGGCCGAAGTTTCGCCCAGCGACCGCCGCGGCAGGATCGTCACGCAGAACGAACTGATGATCGTCACCGGTCAACTGTTGGCCTTCATCTTCAACGCCTACCTCGGCAACACCTTTGGTGAATCCGGCGGCATCTGGCGCTGGATGCTGGTCATCGCCACGCTCCCTGCTATTGCATTGTGGATCGGCATGACCTTCATGCCCGAAAGCCCCCGCTGGCTGGCGTCCATGGGCGGCTTTGGTGAAACACTCAGCGTGCTGCAGCGCATCCGCTCCCAAGCCGAAGCGCGTGCGGAGTTTGAAGAGGTCAAGGCCATGGCCGTGGAGGACTACAAGTCCAAGATGGGCTCCTGGAAGGACCTGGGCATTCCCTGGCTGCGCAGGATCTTCGTCGTGGGCCTCGGCCTGGCGGTGATCCAGCAGATCACCGGGGTGAACTCCATCATGTACTACGGAACCCAGATCCTGGCGCAGTCCGGATTCGGGCGGGAAGCTGCGCTGACGGCTAACATCGCCAACGGCGTCATCTCTGTGCTCGCCACGTTCGTAGGCATCTGGCTCCTCGGCAAGGTGGGCCGCCGCCGGATGTTGATTACGGGCCAGGTGGGAACCACCACAGCCCTGCTGCTGATTGGCTTGTTCTCGCTGATCCTGCCGGAGGGCGCTGCACGCGGTTTCGTCATCCTGTCACTGACTGTGACGTTCCTGGCCTTTCAGCAGGGGGCCATTTCGCCCGTGACCTGGCTGATGCTTTCCGAAATCTTCCCCTTGAAGATGCGCGGCCTGGGCATGGGCGCGTCTGCCTTCGTGCTCTGGATCGTGAACTTCATTGTGGGCTTCGGCTTCCCGCAACTCCTGGCCGCCATCGGGCTCTCCAACACCTTCTTCGTGTTTGCCGTGCTTGGGGTTGGCGCTATCGCCTTTGCCGCCAGGTATGTCCCCGAGACGAAGGACAAGAGCCTTGAGGACCTGGAGCACTACTTTAAGAATGTGGCCGCCGGAGGGCCTGAGTCCGCCGTCAGCCAGGGCGGCAGGGCCCTGCTAGACAAACGCTGATTGTCCCTGATGATGCCCCGTTGAGACCGTCTCAACGGGCATTTTCTGTTTTCATACTGCACTCAAGCCTGTCTTCTCCATCCCCAGGCCCCGATCTTCCAAAACTGCCAAGACAATTTTTACGTCAGTACATGCTAATGACAGGACAAACTATTGACATTTGTGAACCGGGTCACCATGATCTAAGAGAAGGCATTTGAGCGCACGTAATGAAGCGGGCGCTTGGCCCGAAATCAAAGGAGATTTATCGTGAAGAAGTTTTCCTGGCGGAAGGCGGCGCTGGTAGCAGCGGTTGTCCCCATGATGGCCCTTAGCGCCTGCTCCAGCACAGGCGGCAAGACGGAGCAGGGCGGTACTTCCGGCGGTGGGGGGCAGGTTGCCACCACCGAGCGGATGAAGATCGCGCTTGTGACCCACGCGGCCCCCGGGGACACCTTCTGGGACATTCTCCGCAAGGGCGCCGAGGAGGCCTCGGCGAAGGACAACGTTGAGCTGCTGTACACCTCCGACCCTGAAGGCGGGCGCCAGTCCCAGCTGATCCAGCAGGCCATCGACCAGAAGGTTGATGGAATTGCCGTGACCCTCGCCAAGCCGGACGCGCTCAAGGATGTGCTGAAGAAGGCGACGGAGGCGGGTATCCCCGTGGTAAGCCTCAACTCCGGAGCCGACGTATGGCAGGGCCTTGGCGCCTTCACCCACTTCGGTTCGGACGAGAACCTTGCGGGTGCCGCCGTGGGTGAGAAGCTTCAGTCCATGGGCGTCAAGCGCCCCATCTGCGTCATCATGGAGCAGGGAAATGTTGCCCTCGATTCCCGCTGCGCAGGCGTCAAGTCAAAAATTCCCGCCACGGAGAACCTGTTCGTCCAAGGTACTGACATGACCCAGGTTTCCTCCACAGTCACCGCGAAACTTCAGGCCACCCCCGAAGCTGACGCGGTCATCGGACTTGGAGCGCCTTTCACGTTGACCATCAATAAAGCGGTGGAGGCCCTGAACCTGCGGGACAAGGTCAAGGTGGCGTCCTTCGACATGAACGGTGAGCTGGCCCAGGCCATCATCGACGGCAAAGTTGCCTTCACCGTGGATCAGCAGCCGTGGCTGCAGGGCTACGGGGCAATCGATGCCCTGTGGCAGGCCAAGCGGGCCGGCATCCACGTGGGCGGAGGCCAGCCCGTCCTGACTGGACCCTCAATCGTTGACACGGCAGCCGCTCCCGACGTCCTCAAGTTCGCCCAGGAAGGCCTCCGCTAAGGAGCCGCTGCAGGTTCCGGGGCCCAAAGCCCCGGAACCTGCACCAAGTAGGAGAAACACAAATGACTCAAGTTGCGGTACAACTCAAGCCGGCGGACGAACGCGTCGCACGGCGGAACCCTTTCCAGAAACTTCTTGGCAGGCCCGAAGTTGGTGCCCTGGTGGGTGCCATTGTCCTCTTCATCTTCTTTGCTTCCGTATCCCAGACGTTCATCCAGCCAGCTTCCTTTGCCACCGTCCTTTACGGCAGCTCGACCATCGGAATCATGGCTGTGGGGGTTTCGCTGCTGATGATTGGCGGCGAATTCGATCTCTCCACTGGTGTTGCCGTGATCAGCTCGGCACTTACTGCCTCCATGTTCAGCTGGTACTTCAGCACGAACGTCTGGGTCGGCGTGCTGCTGGCGCTGCTTGTTTCGCTCGGCATAGGGTTCGTGAACGGCTGGATCCTGATGAAGACCAAGCTGCCCAGCTTTATCGTCACCCTTGCAACGTTCCTGATGCTGACCGGCCTTAACCTCGGCCTCACCCGCATGATCGGCGGCGGTGTTTCTTCCCCTTCCATTTCCACCATGGACGGCTACAAGTCGGCCCAGGCGGTCTTTGCCTCGTCCAGCAATATCGGTGGCGTGGCTGTGAACAACACGGTTTTCATCTGGATTGCGCTTGTTGCCGTGGCTTCCTGGGTCCTGTTGCGGACCAAGGTGGGCAACTGGATCTTCGCCGTGGGCGGTGACGCGAATGCGGCCCGTGCTGTGGGCGTTCCCGTCAAGGCAACGAAGATCGGGCTTTTCATGGCCGTCGGCTTCTGCGGATGGGTCCTGGGCATGCACAACCTGTTCGCTTTCGACGCAGTGCAGTCCGGTGAGGGCGTGGGCAACGAGTTCCTCTACATCATCGCCGCCGTCATTGGTGGCTGCCTCCTCACCGGCGGCTACGGTTCGGCGGTGGGCGGCGCGATCGGCGCGTTCATCTTCGGCATGGCCAACAAGGGCATCGTCTACGCGCAGTGGAACCCGGACTGGTTCAAGTTCTTCCTGGGCCTGATGCTTCTGCTGGCGACAATCGTCAACCTCATCGTCAAGCGCCGCGCGGAACTAAAGTAAGGGGCGGAGAAATGAATGCCAAGGCAATCGACCAACAGACCCTGCTCAAGAATGAAAAGGACCCGCTCACGCACACCCCCGTGCACCTGCTGTCCCTTGAAGGAGTGGGCAAGCACTACGGCAACATCGTCGCACTGCGGGACGTCACCATGGCTGTGGACAACGGCCGCGTCACCTGCGTCCTCGGCGATAACGGCGCCGGCAAGTCCACGCTGATCAAGATCATCGCGGGCCTGCACCAGCACGACGAAGGCACCATGAACATCATGGGCGAGGAACGGAAATTCAGTTCCCCCCGCGATGCCCTCGACGTGGGCATCGCCACCGTCTACCAGGACCTGGCCGTGGTGCCCCTGATGCCGATCTGGCGGAACTTCTTCCTCGGCTCGGAACTGACCACCGGGTTTGGCCCGTTCAAGAGCATGGATGTCCAGAGGATGAAGGACATTACCAAGAAGGAACTCGCCGAGATGGGCATCGACCTGCGGGATGTGGAACAGCCCATCGGCCAGCTTTCCGGCGGTGAGCGCCAGTGTGTTGCCATCGCCAGGGCGGTGTACTTCGGTGCCAAGGTCCTGATCCTGGACGAGCCGACGGCGGCCCTGGGCGTGAAGCAGTCGGGCGTGGTATTACGCTACATCCTCCAGGCAAGGGACCGGGGACTCGGCGTCATCTTCATCACGCACAACCCGCACCACGCCTTCCCTGTCGGGGACCGGTTCCTCCTGCTCAAGAGGGGCAAGTCGATCGGTTACTACGACAAGAAGGACATCACCCTGGACGAGCTCACCGCCCAAATGGCCGGCGGCGCCGAACTGGCCGAACTCGCGCACGAACTCGAGCAGCTCGGCGGCCATGGCGACATCGTCAAGGAAGTCCAGGCCGAAGTTGCCGACGTCACTGAAATCGCGGACTCCGCAAAAGAAAGCAGCCCGCGGCACGTGTAGCACCTACCAGGGGGCCCGACGGCAATGCCTGAGGGGCCCCCTCGCTATGCCGTTCGTGTGAACACACAAAAGACGGGAAACAACATGCCGATCCGGGTTGGCGTCATTGGCGCCGGTGTCATGGGCGCAGATCACATCAGGAACCTTTCCACTACCATCAGCGGGGCTGAGGTCACCTTCGTGGCAGACCTCGATGCCGGCCGTGCCGCTGCGGCAGCGCCTCCAGCTGCAGGCATCACCACCGATCCGTCGGAGCTGATCAACTCCAGCGAGGTTGACGCCGTCGTGGTTGCCTCGCACGACTCGACGCACGCCGGACTGGTGCTCGAGTGCTTCGAAGCAATGACACCGGTACTGTGCGAAAAACCGTTGGCTCCCACCCTGCTCGAAAGCCGGGAGGTTGTGGCGGCCGACGCCGACATCGTCGCCGCCACCGGGGCGTCCCTGCTGTCGCTGGGCTTCATGCGGCGCTTCGATCCTGGCTACGTTGCCCTGCGCGAATCCGTGCACGGCCGCACCCAGGGCGAACCGCTGATGGTCCATTGCACCAGCCGCAACGCCGCTGCCGGTCCCGGAACCACCGCCGAATCCGCCATTACCAACTCCGCCATCCACGAACTGGACATCATTCCCTGGCTGCTGGGCTCGCCGATCACCGAAGTCTCGTGGCATGCCGGGCGGAGAACGCGCAATTCCGAAAACGGGCTGCAGGACCCCGCGTTCATGCTGCTCCGCACCGCCGGCGGGACACTGACCACACTGGAGCTGTTCCTCAACGCCCGCTACGGGTACACCACACGCTGCGAAGTGGTCTCCGAACGCGGTGTCACCGGCCTCCGGGATGCGGCCCTGCTGGGCATCGAAGAAGAGGGCAGCCAGCGGACCGCCGTACCCGCGGACTGGCGGCCCCGCTTTGCCGATGCGTACAGGCTGCAGCTGCAGGCCTGGATCACGGCGCTCCGCCAAGGGGACCAGCCGCCCCTGGCCGGGGCTATGGACGGACTTCACGCCTCGCTCGTGGCGCAGGCGATGATCCAGTCCCTGCACAGCGACGGCGCCTTCACCAAGGTCAACTACTCGTGAGGAGCCTGCCGCTGTCCACAGTGCCCGATTCGCGGGACGCTCCAGTGCTGCGATGGGGAATCATGGGACCCGGTTGGATCGCTGAACGCTTTACCGAGTCAGTCCAGGCCCACACGGAGCAGGTGATCGCCGCCGTCGCGTCCCGCTCGCTCACCCGCGCCAAGGCGTTTGCCGAGTCCTTCGGCATCCCGGCAGCCCATGGCAGCTATGAAGAACTCGCGAACGATCCGGGCATCGACATCGTTTACGTGTGTACTCCCCACACCGGTCACCATCCAGCGGCGGTACTGGCACTCGACGCCGGCAAGCACGTCCTGATCGAGAAGCCCATCGGACTCAACGCCGCCCAAGCGCGGGACATTTCACGGCGTGCAAAGACCGCGGGCGTTTTTGTCGCTGAGGCAATGTGGAGCTTTTTCCTGCCAAAATTTGATGTCATCCGGCAGATCCTCGAAGCCGGGACGCTGGGGAGCATCACCACGGTGGTTGCGGAATACGGTGAGTACTTCGAGCCCACCCACCGCATTTTCGATTCCGCGTTGGCGGGCGGTCCGTTGCTGGATCTCGGCACGTACCCGCTGGCCCTGGTCACCGAGGTCCTTGGCCGGCCCGAACAGTTGTACGCCATCGGCCAGTCCCACCCTTCCGGGGTAAACGCCCAGCTTTCCGCGGTGATGCAGTTTGCTGGCGGGGCGCAGGCCGTAGTAAACACCCATGTCCACAACTTCACACCAACCTGCGCCACGATCGTTGGCTCCCTGGCAACGCTGGCAATTGATGGTCCCTTCAACATGCCCGGTGGCTTCGAGCTCCGTTTCCCCGACGGCGTGCGGCTGCGCTACAACGAGGGCGCGGGAGCGCACTTCGAGGGCCTGCACTACGAAGCGGCAGCTGTTGCCCGTTCCGTTGCCGCCGGCCATACAGAAAGCCCCCAGCGTCCCCTGGCTTCATCCATCGGGACGATGGACGTAGCCGATGAAATTCGGCGCCAGCTCCGCATTGACTTCCCGGGCGAAGGAAACCTGTCCGCTTAACCGTCGCAGCATACAACCTTGAAAGGATGAGCCCTTGGCTTACATCACCCAGAACCCCACGGCAGGCCCGGTACCGGTGCGGATCGGTCTCATCGGCTCCGGCTGGATGGGCGCATTCCACGCCGACAGCGTTGCCCGCCGCGTCCCCGGCGCGGTCCTGGCCGCCATCGCCGACCCCAACATCGAGTCTGCCCGAAACCTTGCCCTGGAGCTGGGTACCGCCAAGGTGACGGCCAGCGCAGAGGACATCTTCGCGGACCCGGAGATTGACGCCGTGATCATCGCCAGCCCGGCACGATTCCACTCGCCGCTGATAGCCCAGGCCGCTGCCGCCGGGAAACACGTCTTCTGCGAGAAGCCCGCCGGTCAGGGGCTTGCGGAACTCGACGCCGCGCTGGCGGCCGTGGACGAGGCCGGCGTCCACTTCCAGATCGGATTCAACCGCCGGTACGCCGACGATTTCCAGGCAGCGAAGAAGGACCTAGCCGCCGGCGTTGCCGGGACCCCGCAACTCCTGCGCTCGCTGACCCGTGATCCAGGGAACGGAAACATCCCCCATGCCGCCAGGGTCCCGGCCTGGACAATCTTCCTCGAAACCCTCATCCACGACTTCGACACCCTCAACTGGTTCAACGAGGGGGCAGAGCCCGTGGAGGTCTACGCGGTAGCCGATGCGCTCGTGGAGCCTTCCCTCCGTGACCAGGGGTTCCTGGATACGGCGGTGGTGACCATCAGATACAGCAACGGTGCGCTGGCGGTGGCCGAGGCGAATTTCAGTGCCTTGTATGGGTATGACATCCGCGGCGAAGTCTTCGGCTCCAAAGGCATGGTGCAGGCCGGCCGGGCCACGGAGACGGCGGCCCGCCGCTACACCGCAGACGGGCTTTCCGCGGACACTCCGCGGCTCAACGTCGAACTCTTCCGCCAGGCCTACACGGACGAACTGGCTGACTTCACCGAGGCGGTACGGGCAAAGCGCGACGGCGGCGAGTCGTCGCCGTCGTCCGAATTCACACTGATGCCCGGCGGCGCCGACGCCCGCCGCGCCCTGGCAATGGCACTGGCCTGCATCGAGTCCGTCAAACGCGGCGCCCCTGTTGCCGTCACCGAGAAGGCAGGGGTCTGATGCGCCTGGCCGTCTGTGCCGAGATGGTGTTCCTGGACCTGCCGTTCGTGGAACGGGTGCGCAAGATCCAGGAGGCGGGATTCGACGTCGAACTCTGGGATTCCCGGACCAAGGACATCCATGCACTGAAGGCTACCGGGGCCGTCTTCTCCTCCATGACGGGCTACGTATCCGGCAGCCTGGTGGACCCGGACACGGCCGATGACGTGGTGCGGACGGCTGAATCGCTGATCCCCACCGCCCTCGAACTGGGCGTCAGCCGCATGGTGGTGCACCCCGCCGAACTGGTGGAAGGCCGCGCCGCCCGGCCGGTGTACCGCTCCACCGGCCGCATGTGGGCTACGGGCGCCCGTACCCTGCAGCGGCTCGGCGCCTTGGGCGAAAAGCATGGCGTGACGTTCTGCCTGGAGAACCTGAACACCGTCCTTGACCACCCCGGGATCCCCCTGGCGCGGGCCAAGGACACCCTCGCACTGGTAGAGGCGGCCGGGCACCCGAACGCCAAACTGATGCTGGACCTGTATCACGCGCAGCTGGGGGAGGGGAACCTCATCGAACTCGTGAGATCTGCCCTGCCGCACATCGGCGAAATCCAGGTGGCGGATGTGCCCGGCCGCTGCGAGCCCGGAACCGGAGAAATCAACTACGCAGCTGTTGCCAGGGCCCTCGCCGACGCTGGCTACGAGGGCACAGTGGGCATGGAGGCGTGGGCCAGCGACGGCAGCGCCCAAGCCCTCGACGCCTTCCGGAACGCCTTTACCGTCTATGCAGAGGAAAAACAATGAAGGATGTAACTCTGGGCCTGGTAGGGGTGGGCCGGATCGGCGTCATGCATGCCACCAACATCGCAGGCCTCAACGGGGTGCTCAACCCGAAGGGCATCAACGTCAGGCTCAGGCTCACGGATGTGGCCGAAGAGCACGCCCGGACCGTGGCAGCCGGCCTGGACGCCGGGTTCCTGCCATCCGTTGAAGCCCTCCTTGCTTCCGGCATAGACGGCCTGGTGGTGGCAACAGGCACCGGCACCCATCCCGAGCTGATCAAGGCCGGGGTGGACGCGGGTATACCGGTCTTTTGCGAGAAACCGGTGGCAATGAATGTGGCGGATGCCCTCCCCGTGCTGGGTTACATCCGCAACAGGAACGGCGTAGTCCAGATCGGCCACCAGCGCCGCTTCGATGCCGGCTACCTGGAAGCCAAACGGGCATACCAGGGCGGCGAGTTGGGCTGGATCCACTCCCTGCGCGCTGTCACCTGTGACATGGCACCGCCTCCGGTGGAGTTCCTGGCCACATCAGGGGGACTCTTCCGCGACTGCTCGGTCCACGATTTTGACATCCTGCGCTGGTTGACCGGCCGCGAGATAGTCGAGGTCTATGCCAAAGGCTCCAACAACGGTGATCCGGCAATCGGCGAAGTAGGGGACGTGGATACGGCCCTGGCGCTGGTGACTTTCGATGACGGCACCATGGGCACTGTCTCAGCGACGCGTTACAACGGGGCCGGCCACGACGTCCGGCTGGAGATCCAAGGTTCCCGCCGGTCGCTGACGGTTGGCCTGGATGAGAAGACCGCCATGGTGTCGGCCGAGCCCGGCGTGGGGTTCCCTTCCGGTGAGCCTCACAGGACGTTCGCTGAGCGCTTTGACCAGGCCTACCGTTCCGAAATGGCCGCGTTCGTTGAGCTTGTCCTTGGCCAGCGTGGCAATCCCTGCCCGCCGGAGGACGCAGTGGCCGCCTCCCGGGTGGCCGACGCCGCCCAGGAATCGTTGGCCACCGGCGTCCCGGTGAGGGTGGAACCAGCCACGGCGGGCGTTCGCTAAAAAGTCCGGGCCCGAGTTTTTGTCCAAATCTGCAGGCCTGGAGGCCCTAAAGTCCACATATGCGGACAAAAACTCTAGCTGGCGCCCGGTCCGGAGGAACGCCGGACCATCAGGGCAGGCTCGAGCTTGCGGGTCACTGGCGGTCCCTGGCTGCCCGCCCCGCGCTCCAGCATCACCTGTGCCGCGAGCCGGCCGAGTTCCCCGGCATGCTGGTCGATGGACGTCAGGCCGATCAGCGGCGAGGCGGCCACCTCGATGTTGTCGCAGCCCACGACCGCCACGTCTTCCGGAACCCGCAGTCCGTGCGAAGCCAGGGCCTCCATGATGCCGATGGCCGTGAGGTCGTTGTGGGCAAAGATCGCGGTGGGCAGGGCGGCGCCGGAACCCAGGAACTGTTCCATGACGTCCCGGCCGCCGCGCTCGGTCATGTCGCTGTGCACCAGCATCGGCTCAAGGCCGAACTGCTTCATGGCGTGCAGGTAGCCTTCGCGTCGCGCGGTGTACGGCAGCCAGTCCGAAATATCCACGTGGGCAATCCGCCGGTGCCCCAGTCCGTGCAGGTGCTCCACGGCGAGTGCTCCGGAGCGGAAGTCATCGGTCAAAACTGAATCGACGCCGTCGGCCTCCAATTCCCTGGTGATGACGACGGCGGGCGTACCGCGGAGTGCGGCCTCCAGCTCACCGGCCGAGCCGGTATAGCCGGCCAGGATTACCCCGTCCACCCGCAGGTCCACGAAGTTCTTCACGGCTTCCAGTTCAGTGCGGGGATCAGCGGAGCCGACGGCGACCATCACCTGGTTGCCGCTGCCGGCGAGGCCCTCGGCAATGCCGTCGTAGATGTCGGCGAAGACCGAGTTGTGCAGGTCAAGGAAGAGGACGCCCAGGGTATCGGTGCGGTGGCTCGCCAGCCTGCTGGCCAAGCGGTTGGGAGAGTAGCCCAGGGCGGCGGCGCTTTCCAGCACCGCCGTACGCTTTGCGGGCGAGACCTTCGGGGAATCGCGCATCACCAGGGAGACCAGCGCCCGGCTCACGCCGGCTTCACGCGCCACGTCCTCCATGGTCACAGACCGGGCGGTGGAAATCTGCTTCACAACTCTCCACTATGCCATCGTCCGGCCCTGCCGCGTTCAGGCGCCGAACGGCAGCCGGGGGTCGATGTCCTGCCCGTCCCACGTCTGGCGCACCCAGCCGTGGTGTGGGTCATCACTGATGAGCCATTCGCGCACCGGTCCCGGTCCCGCCATCACGTTCAGGTAGTACAGGTCGTAGCCGGGAGCGGCCATTGCGGGACCGTGCCAGCCGTAAGGAACCAGGACGACGTCGCCGGTCCTGACCTCGGCAGACACATCGATGGGACGGTCATCGGAAGCGTAGACGCGCTGGTAGCCGATGGCATCGGCGTCGGCCGGGGCAGCCGAGCCGGCGGCCACCTGTGTCTCGAAGTAGTAGATCTCCTCCAGGTGCGTCTCGCCGTCCTTTTCCTCATCATGTTTGTGAGGGGGGTAGGAGGACCAGTTGCCGGCGGGGGTGAGTACTTCGCAGACGATGAACCTGTCGGCCTCGAGCGCGGCGGGCGTCCCGAAGTTGTGAACCTGGCGTGAGCAGTTGCCGGCCCCGCGCAGTTCCACCGGGGTCTCGGCGGCGGTCACCAGGCGGGTGGGGTACGAATCCTTTGCCGGTGCGGTGGCAACCGCCACCCGGCCGCCGTCGGCCGAGCTGATAGTGACCTCCCGCCCCGTGCCGGAGTAGAGGACGTCGCTGGGGCCGCGGAACACGGAGGCGCGTCCCGCCAGTGGGTATTCCGTGCCGTCCACGGTGACGGTGAAGGACCCGTTGAGCGGGACCACAATACGTTCCTCGTCCGCGGCGGGCAGGACGACGTCGGCCCTTGCGGCGAGGGTGGCCACTTTCAGTCCCGTGTGGGCCCACCCTTCCACGGCGAGGGAGGAATCGGAGGTACCGATCGAGACGTCCCACTTGCCGTCGGCGGCGGTGCCCAGGGGGTAGACCCAGTTGGTCATGGAGTTGGCTCCTTGAATTAGCGCTGTACGAGTGTCATTTCAAAGCTGTAGGAATCCGCGCGGTACACATGGTGGCCGGTTTCAACCCGGCGGCCGGTATCGTCCACTGCGGTGCGTTCCATGGTGACCAGGGCGGAACCCTGCTCCGCGTCGAGCATGCCGGCCTGGTATTCGTTTGCGGTCATTGCCCCGATCCGCTGCGTGGCCAGCCGGAAGTTGACGCCCCCGCGGCGCAGGATGGCGTAGAGGCCCTCGGCGGACAGCATCGCCTCGTCCATATCCGTGATGTCGTCACGGACCCAGTTCTCCATCAGGGCCAAGGGCTTGCCGCCCACTTTCCGCAGCCGGGTGAAGTGGTAGACCTTTGAACCGGCCGGGAGCTGCAGCGTGGCCAGGGTGGCATCGTCCGCCTCGATATGGGAGAAGCTCAGAACCTCGGTGGTGGGTTTCTTGCCGTTGTTGGTGAGGTCGTCATAGAGACTGGAGAGTTCCAGCGGGCGCCGCACCTGGCTTGAGACCACCTGTGTTCCCACACCGCGCTTCCGCACCAGCAGCCCGGAACGGACCAGTTCATCCATGGCCTTCCGCATGGTGGGGCGGGAAAGGTTCAGCTGGGCAGCAAGGTCGATTTCATTGTCGAGCCGGCTGCCCGGTTCGAGCACGCCACTGTAAATGGCAGCTTCGATGCCCTGGACCACCTGGTGGTAAAGGGGCACAGGGGAGGAGCGGTCAATGCTGAGACCCAGGTTGTTCGCCACGGTTCGTTCCTTTCTGCGGTTCCACCCCGAGCAGGAGTCAATCGCAGTGCGGCAACTTTGCCACCATATGTTCGCTTGATAGGACATACTTCCATTTGATCGTAACAGGCGCCACCCGCACGTCCAAGGTCTTTTTAGGCGGTGTGACGCCGAAAAAGCCGATAAGTGTCCCGTCCTTTCATGTACTGACATTAGAACTTAGTGTTGACATTGGCCGTTAGAGCGCTCTAAAGTCGGTGGCACGCATCACATTCCTGACCGTCACTCCGGTCCCCGAGAGAATCTGAGAGGCAACAATGCTGTTGCAGAACCAATCCCCTGGCACCAGGAGCCGCGGCTACCTCGCGCGGCTGACAGTGATTTCCACCCTCGGCGGCCTGCTCTTCGGCTACGACACAGGCGTTATCTCCGGCGCGCTCCTGTACATGAACGACTCGCTGAACATGAACTCCGTTGAGGAAGCAACAGTGGTGAGTGCGCTGCTCTTTCCTGGCGCGGCAGTTGGCGCCCTGGCCGGCGGCCGCATGGCCGACAAACTTGGACGCCGCGGCTCCCTGCTGATTTGCGCGCTCCTGTTCCTGTTTGGCGCCATAGGCTGCGCCATCGCCCCCACTGTTACCTTCATGATCGCGGCCCGCATCCTGCTGGGCCTGGGAGTGGGCGCTGCAGCCGTCACCTGCCCGCTGTACCTGGCAGAGATGGCACCCGCCCACCTCCGCGGCCGGATGGTGACCATCAATGAACTCATGATTGTGACAGGCCAGATGCTGGCCTTCGCCATCAACGCCCTCCTGGATGCACTGATCCAGGACACGGAAGTCTGGCGCACCATGCTCGGCATTGCCTCGCTGCCCGCCCTCGCACTGCTGGCAGGCATGCTGCTCCTGCCGGAGTCCCCCCGCTGGTACGCCATTCGGGGCCGGCTTGAGGACAGCCGGCGTGTTCTGAATTTGAGCCGTACGCCGGAGGAGGCAGCCGCCGAATTCGAAGAAATCGCCTTGACCGCACAAACCGCGAAGAAGGAGCGCGGCCACGCCTGGCGCGATCTGCGGGACAATCCGTGGATGCGGCGCCTGCTCTGGATCGGCATCGGGCTGGCCACCGTTCAGCAGGCCACCGGTATCAACACCGTGAACTACTACGCCCCCACCATCCTCGAAAAGAGCGGCCTGGGTGTGAGTGCGTCCCTCGTTGCCACCATCGGCGTCGGCGTGACGTCGGTACTGATGACCATCCTTGGAATCTGGCTGCTGGGCTTTATCGGCCGCCGGAAGATGCTGATCATTGGCTTCTCCGGGGTGGTGGGTTCGCAGGCCCTGCTGGCAGTGGTCTTCCTGCTTCCCCAGTCTGACCTGGCCAGCTACACGATTCTCGCCGCGATGATGCTGTTCGTTGCCTTCGTCCAGTGCTTCATCGGAACCTGCGTGTGGCTGCTCCTTTCGGAAATGTTCCCGCTGGCCATCCGCGGCTTCGCGATGGGGATCGCCGTCTTCGCGCTGTGGACAGTCAACGCCGCCATTTCCTTCCTGTTCCCGATCGTCGTCGAAGCACTGGGATCCACCGGCACGTTCGGACTCTTCGTCCTGGTCAACGTCGCTTCCCTCGCCTTCGTGACCAAATTCGTCCCCGAAACCAAGGGCCACTCGCTCGAGGATTTGGAAGCGCACTTCCGGGAAGGCGTAGCACCGGTCCGCGTGTAAGCGGCGCTCCACCCCTTCAAGCAACGCGGGGTCAGATCCAGCCCTCTCCGGAGTTCCGGATAGGCAGGGTCTGACCCCGCGTTGCTTTTGGATGGTGCCCTACGCTGGGTGGATGAGCAGAGTGAGAGGAAGGTACTCATGAATCTCTCCGGAAACCTCGGCCCCAGCCCCCGCAGCCTTGACGTGGACGATCTTGCCACCTTCGACCGCCTGGTCAGGGCAGGCAGTGCGGACATGGAAGGCTGGCACGCGCAGTCGCTTGATCTCCGCGGGCGAACCGCTGTCCTGGAGCAGGTGAACGTTGACGGCGCCATCTTCCTTGGCTGCACCTTTGACGATGGGACGGAGGATAAACTCCGCCTCCGGGGCGCCCTGATCTTCCCGCGCCTCGAATCCGTTCCGTTCAACCCTTACCGGGGCAGTTTGTATTCGCCCGTAGAGCTTTACGCCGGGCTCGCCGATGCCCCGTACGAACAACTGCCGGACGCCCGCATCTACCAGTGGAGCATCCAACCGGGCCAACGGCACCGGCTTGACGCCACCCTCGCGTCAGCGCTGCACGACCACGCCATCGGCGATGCCCTCGAGGAGGCAATCCATTCCGGGCCGTTCGCAGCCCGGTCCGTGGTGGGCGTGATGGGCGGGCACGCGGCCCAGCGGGGGAGTGAGGACTATAGCCAGGCAGCACGGCTCGGCTGGCTGCTTGCCCGAAACGGGCACGTGGTGGCGACCGGTGGGGGACCGGGAGCCATGGAGGCCGCCAACCTGGGCGCTTACCTGAGCAACGCGGACGACGGCGGGCTGCAGGCTGCGCTGGCGGGTCTCGCCTCCGTCCCGGGGTTCCGTCCCTCGGTGTCCGCGTGGGCGAGGGCGGCCGCTGCCGTCGTCGAACGCTTTCCGGGCGGAACGCCGTCGCTTGGCATCCCCACCTGGTTCTACGGACACGAGCCGCCCAACTACTTCGCCACCCACATCGCCAAGTACTTCGCCAACGCCATCCGTGAAGCCATCCTGCTCGAGCTCTGCCAAGGGGGCATCATCTTCCTGCCGGGAGCCGCAGGGACGGTCCAGGAGATTTTCCAGGACGCCTGCGAGAACTACTACGGCGCCCGCGAGAAAATTACGCCCATGGTGCTGGTAGGCAGGCACCACTGGGAACACCAGTATCCGGCGTGGCCCATGCTCCGCAGCCTGGCGGAGGGCAGGCCCATGGCCGAACGGATCTTCCTGGTGGACACTGTGGACGAGGCAGTGGCCGTCCTTCGCGGCTAGCCGGGAAGTTGGTGTGGATAAGGCTGCTCAGAGATCCTTTCGGCACTGGGCCTTGCTGAGTTCGAACAAACCGTTGAGGTCTCCTGCGGACAGCCCCTCAGGAGTGCCGATCTCCGGGTACATCAGCTGGGTGGGGTCCGCCACATGGTCAAGGCCCATCACGTGGCTGAGTTCGTGCAGGATCACTGCCGTGGCATAGAGGTGGCCATCGGGGTTCAGCAGTTCGTCCGCAATCTGCGGTGCGTCCAGGTCCAGGCCGCCGGTAACAAAGGTCTTGGGGCCGTCGCCGTAGCTGTAGTGGGTGCTGCCGCCGGTGCCAATCACTTTGCCCTTCAGCTGCGGTGCCACCTCCGGTGTGGTCCACGCGATGAGCAGCGGTGCCCAGCGCTCGCCGTAGGCATCAGGCTGGTACGGGGGCCTTTGGGGCGACGGCTGTTCGGTGGTGGTGCCATCGTAAGCGAAAGCGATGCCGGTGGCGGCGGAAATGGTAGTGATGGCGTCCGCGACCAGCTGCTGCGCCCCCGCCGGCGCCAAGGCGTCGTTAACCACATAGTGCAGTGGCCGGCACGGGGAGTAACCTACTGGGCTGCCGTCGCCGTTGACTGCCAGGAACCGGTACGCGTCACTGCCCACTGGAGGTGGCGTGGGCTGGCCGAGGGGAGCATCCTTTTCCCCAACTCCCACCGGCGGCGCTCCCGTCCGTGCCTCTGCAGGGGGTTGCCCTCCGGCCTCCCCGGCAGTCCCGGCTTGGGGCCCGCCGCCTCCTTGCACGCCGCTGCCCTGCCCGCCGGGACCCGGGCCAAGGCGGACATCGAGGAGCTCCTTGAACCGCGGATCGTCAAGCACCAGCGCTGCCCCCACCAATGCTGCGGAGAACAGGGCGCCTGTGAGCACGAACCGAAGGGCCTTGCCGGTACTTCCAGTGCGTGCCCGCCTTCCGGCGTGGCGCGGCGGCTGCCCCTCCACTACTGCATCCCCATTATTCTGTCCCCCGCTTATTCACTGCTGCCAGTGAAACCCTACTGCTAGTGGACGACAGTGCCGAAGACCAGCCCCAACAGGTACGTGACGGCGGCGGCGCCCAGGCCAATGGCGAGTTGCCTCAGGCCGCGGGTCAGCGGCGAAGTGCCGGAGAGCAAGCCCACGATGCCGCCGGTCACCAGCAGGGCGAGGCCCACGAGTACGCCCGCCACCACCAGGGCAGCCACTCCGGTCAGTCCGAACAGGAACGGGAGGATGGGGACGATGGCGCCTGAAGCAAAGAAGCAGAAGCTGGACAGCGCTGCGCCCCACGCGGTGCCCACGGCCTCGTGCTGGTCCTCGGCCTCGGGAAGTTCCGGCTGCAGGGACAGGCTGGGGTCGCAGTCGCAGGACAGGAGGCCCATGCGTTCGGCGACGCGGTGCTGCGCCGCTTCCTGGGACATTCCCCTGGCCAGATAGACGAGAAGCAGTTCGTTATGCTCGATGTCCAGCTTCGGGGCGGCTGCCAGGGTGACCTGCGTCGGGCGGGTGGCTGCCAGGAGCTCGCGCTGGGAGCGGACCGAGATAAATTCGCCGGCTCCCATGGACATCGCACCGGCCAGCAACCCGGCAATGCCGCTGAGCAGCACCACACTGCTGGCTACGCCCGATGCTGCCATGCCCATCACCAGGGAAAGGTTGCTGACCAGGCCGTCGTTCGCGCCGAAGACGGCGGCACGGAAGGTGCCCGCCAGCCGGTTGCGGCCGCGGGTGGCCAGCCCCCGTACTACTTCCTCGTGGATCTGCTCGTCGGCAGCCATGGCGTCGGTGGCGTTGGGGTCCTTGGCGTAGGGGGAGCGGCCTTCTGCCCGCTGGGCCAGCGCCAGGACAAAGACGGAGCCGAAATGGCGCGCCAGGAAACCGAGCAGCTGGCTCCGGATTGACGCCGGGCGAGCCTTGCCGGCGTGTTCGCCGAGGAGGCCCAACCAGTGGGCCTCGTGCCGTCTCTCTGCTTCGGCCAGGGCCAGCAGGATGTCGCGTTCTTCGCCCTGCCGGTTCTGCGCCAGGTCCCGGTAGACAGCGGCCTCGGCCCGCTCGTCCGCCAGGTACTGGCGCCAGCGCCGGATGTCCGCGGACGTGGGCCGGGCTACGGGCCGGGCTGCCGCGTCGGGCAGGGACGGAGCGGGAACCGACGGGACAGAATCTGAGGGGAGGGACCCCGCAGGGGAGTCGCGGTGGTGGTCTGGATTGGCGTGCTGGGACACGGAAACTCCTGGGCTGGATGGGGCATGGTTCGGCCCCATTGCACCGCCAGCTTACAGAGGAATTCCGCGGTTTTTCGGCTGGCTTCCCTCACTCCGGAGTTTCGGTGACCCTTAAAATCAGCGGGCTTCCAGAGGTATTTGGTGCAGGCAGCACACCCTTGACCACGGCTCCCGGCGGTGCTGTGATGAAACTGTGGCGCACGCCAGCGCCCTGTCAGAGCACGTCAGGCGAACAAACGGAGGTTGGATCATGGGCACCACCGGACCGCACCCGGACATGCCGCACCTGGAAGCCGTCGAAGCGGACCCTGCGTACGACTACGCAGAAGATGCACCCGTCAATGAGGACGACTGGGACACCGAGGATGATCTCCTGGACGAAGAGGAGCCGGTGGTACAGCCAGCCCCGATAGTCATCGACGCCGAGGACCGCCCCGTCCCGCTGGACCCGGACGAGGTCCGCGAGACGGAATAGGACTGACGACGGCGGCACCTCCCCTTCGATGGAACGCGAAGGGGAGGTGCCGCCGTCGTGCGCGACGCAGTAGCTGCTGCTACGCGGCGGACACTGGTTCCGCCGGAGCCTCCGGGGCTTCCTGCCCGGCGACCCGGCGCTGCCAGTTGCGCATCACCTGGGGGTCGGTGGGCTTGGTCAGCAGGGAGACCGCGACGTACACCACGGCGGAGGCGAGCAGGCCGTAGTAGATGGGTTCATTCGCATAGATGCCGTCCAGCGGCGCTTTGGCGTTGATCTCCAGGATAATCATGGTGCCCAGCGTGACTACCGAGCCCACAGCCATGGAGGCGGCTGCGGCCACACCGGTGCCGCGCTTCCAGACCAGGCCGCCGAGGATGGCCACAAGGAGGCCGCCCACCAGGATGTCGTACGCGATGGTCAGGGCGGCCACCACGTCCTTGGTGATGATAGCGATCAGGATGGCGATGATGCCCAGGGACAGGACCCAGATGCGGTTGGCCTTGACGTCGTGCTCGGGGTTGTCGGTGTCCTCCGTGTTGATGGTCTTGCCGAACCAACTGGCCACAAACGGCAGGACGTCGGCGCGGGCAACGGTTGCGGCGGCGATGAGCGCGCCTGAAGCTGTGGACATCATGGCAGCAACAGCTGCTGCCAGGACGAGTCCGCCGATGCCGACGGGCAGCAGGGTCTGGGCCACCTCGGCATAGACGTCGTCCTTGGCTGCAATCTCCATGTTTGACAGGGCCACGCTGGCGCCCATACCGATCAGCGCACCGGCAACACCGTAAAGGATGCAGTAGATGCCAGCCGTGGCGCCGCCCCACCGGGCCACTTTGGCCGTCTTTGCCGTGAAGACGCGCTGCCAAATGTCCTGGCCGATCAGCAGGCCGAGGGTGTAAACCACGAAGTAGGTAATGATGGTCTGCAGGCCGATGCCGTCGATCTGGAAGAAGCTCTCGTCAACCCGGCTGCGGATGCCGTCGATGCCGCCCGCGGCGTTGAGGGTGAAGGGGAGCATCAGGAAGAAGATGCCAACAGTCTTGATGATGAATTGCACCTGGTCCGCCAGGGTGATGGACCACATGCCGCCCACCGTGGAGTAGACCAGCACGATTGCGCCGCCGACAGCGATGGCCAGTGCGCGGTCCCAGTCGAAGAGCACCACGAAGATGGTGGCGTAGGCGCCGGTGGATGTGGCGCAGAGCATCAGCGTGTAGGCGAGCATCACGATGCCCGATGCCTCGGTGGCCCTGCTGCCGTAGCGCAGGGTGAGCATCTGCGAGACGGTGTAGATCTTCAGCTTCTGGATGGTCCCGGCGAACAGCAGGCTGAGGAGCAGGACGCCGGCGCCGATGGCGACGACCAGCCACATGCCTGAGATGCCGAACTTGTAGCCGAGTCCTACGCCGCCGACTGTGGAGGCGCCGCCCAGGACGACGGCGGCCATGGTGCCGGTGTAGAGGAAGGGGCCAAGGCGACGGCCGGCGACAAGGAAGTCGCTGTTGTTCTTGGTGCGGGACTTGCCCCACCAGCCGAATGCCAGCATGGCGAGAAGGTACACCACCACGATGGCGATGTTGATGACATTTGCGTCCACGTTGGACTCCTTGGCGCTGTTTGGCAGCCGGGGTGGTCTCCGGGAAGTGGTGGGAAAGCCGGAAGCCGCTGCACGAGGGGTGAGATGAGAGTCAGTTCTCAGATATTGCCTAATAGGCAACAAGTGTTTTCCAAAGAGTAGGCTGTGACCGTAGTAACAGTCAAGGGGGTACTGCTGCCGGCAGCCACGCGCGCCACGCAGGCGTCATAGACGCGCCTGGCCATTAGTATTGCTCCAGAGTGGGGCCGGGCGGCCGGCCATGAAAGGTACGCAGATGAAGGCACTGCCAGTTGAGCCGAGCAATGTACCTGTTGCCATCGGCTCCAGGATCCGGGCCGCGCGGCAGTCCCAGCGGCTCACTATTGAACAGGTAGCTGACGCCACCGGGTTGACCAAAGGATTCCTTAGCCGCGTGGAGCGCGACCTGACGTCCCCCTCCGTGGCTTCCCTCGTGACGCTTTGCCAGGTTCTCTCGATCTCCATCGGGGAGCTCTTTGCTGCTCCAGAGACCCACCTGACCAAGCGCAATGACGGACCGCGGATCTCGCTCGGGGGCCAGGGTATCGTGGAGCGCCTGCTCACCGCCCGTTCAGAGCGGCGCATCCAGATTATCCAGGCCTGCATCGAACCGCACGGCCGCGGCGAGACCGAGCTCTACGCCGTGGACTGCGACGTGGACGTCCTCCATGTCATTAAGGGCAATATCAGGCTGATCCTCACCAACGAGGAGTACGACCTCAGTGCCGGGGATACCGTGACCTTTCCTGGCCGGGAGCCGCACACCTGGCTCAACCCCACCGACAAGCCTGTGGAAGTCCTCTGGGTCCTGGTCCCGGCTGCCAGTCGCTGACCCCAGGCCGACCTTGTCCCTAATCCCGCTCCTGCCTGGATAGGCCGCGCCCTCCAAGGGACATGAAGGTAAACAGCTGGTGCACAGGGGGAAACAAGCTGTATGATGGCAGTCACATCAGTCCCTCAACTCCTCGAAGGAGAGGCCTCCATTGGAAGAGCTGCGCATCGAAGCCAACGGCAACCTTGGCCCCATCGATTCATCCCGTATTCCCCGTTATGCCGGGGCTGCCACCTATGCACGCCTTCCGCGCCTGGACCAGGTGGAAAAGGCGGATGTCACGGTGGTGGGTGTTCCCTTCGACTCCGGCGTTTCCTACCGCCCCGGCGCCCGCTTCGGTGCCAACCACGTCCGGGAAGCCAGCCGGTTGCTGCGCCCGTACAACCCTGCCTGGGACGTCAGCCCCTTCGAAAACATCCAGGTGGCCGACGCCGGCGATATGGCGGTCAACCCTTTCAATATCAACGAGGCCATCGAGACCGTGCAGCAGAACGCGCTCGACCTTACCGCCGGCGGCAGCAAGCTTGTGACGCTGGGCGGTGACCACACCATCGCGCTGCCCCTGCTTCGCGCCGCCGCCGAGCGTGCCGGCGAACCCGTCGCGATGCTGCACTTCGACGCGCACCTGGACACGTGGGACACCTACTTCGGCGCCGAGTACACCCACGGCACACCGTTCCGCCGCGCCGTCGAGGAAGGCATCCTGGACACGGAGGCCATCAGCCACATCGGTACCCGCGGTCCCCTTTACGGCAAAAAGGATCTCGACGACGATCACCGCTTTGGGTTCGGCATCGTCACCTCCGCGGACGTTTACTACCAGGGCGTCCTGGAGACCGTGGCCAAGGTCAGGGACCGGATCGGAAACCGCCCGCTGTATATCTCGGTGGACATCGACGTCCTGGATCCGGCCCACGCCCCGGGAACGGGCACTCCCGAAGCCGGCGGCATCACCAGCCGCGAGCTGCTGGAAATCATCCGCGGCTTCCGCGGCATGAACCTGGTTGGCGCTGACGTCGTGGAGGTGGCCCCCGCCTACGACCACGCCGAAATAACCGGCGTGGCCGCAAGCCACGTGGCCTTCGAACTCGTCACCCTGATGGCAGACAATGCCGTGGCGGGGGACCGCTTCGGAGCAGCCACGGGCTACGCAGCGCAGGCCCTCGGCCAGGAAATCCGCCGCCCGGCAGGCTTCGCCGCGGCCGGCAAGGAGTAGCCGGCATGATCGATTTCGACCCGGGAACGGCCGCTGCGGCCGCAGGTGACGGTGCAGGGACGGGTGCCCGCAATGGCGGGGACCTCGTCGTCGAAACGCTGGAAGCCCTGGGCGCGAAAACCGTCTTTGGCATCCCGGGCCAGCATGCGCTGGGGCTCTTTGACGCAATGGGGCGCGGCAGCCTGCAGTTCGTGTCGTCGCGGGTGGAGAACAACTCCGCGTTCGCTGCTGACGGGTATTCACGGGCAACCGGTGAGGTAGGTGTCCTTTTCCTGTCCACCGGCCCCGGCGCCCTGACGTCCCTGGCCGGGCTGCAGGAAGCGTATGCCACCGGCGTTCCCATGGTGGTGGTCGCGAGCCAGATCCCGCTCGAGGGGCTGGGCGCCCGGCGCAAGGGCATGCTGCACCAGCTGGACGACCAGAAGGCTTCGGCCGCCAACGTCACCAAGAGCCAGCGGCTGATCCAGCACGCATCAGGCATCCCGTCAGCCATCCAGGACGCCTGGACCGAAGCCATCTCGTCGCCGCAGGGGCCGGTGTGGATCGAAATCCCGCAGAACGTCCTGCTGGACCCGATTATGGTGCCTCCCGTTGAGGACGCGCTGGCAGAAGCGGCGGACAACCCGCCGCGGGTGGAGCTGGTCCGCGAAGCGGTCAAATGGCTGCAGGCCGCGGAACGTCCGGCCATCATTGCCGGCGGCGGCACCCGGCGGGGCCGGGCAGAGAAGTCCCTGCTCTCCATCGCAGAAAAGCTTCGCGCCCCCGTGATCTGCACCCCGGGCGGCAACGGCGCGTTCCCCTGGAACCATGAGCTGTCGCTGCAGTCCTGGATCGAGGACCGCCACATGACCGATGTACTGGAGGACGCGGACGTCCTGGTGGTGATTGGTTCATCCCTGGGTGAGGTCACCTCCAACTACTTCACCTTTGAGCCGCGCGGCAGGATCATCCAGATCGACGCCGAGCCGCGGGTCCTGGAGTCCAACAGACCTGGGCTTGGCATCCGTGCCGACGCCGGCCAGGCCCTGGCCGCCCTGGACGAAGCGCTGGTGCTTGAGCATGCCGAAACCAGGCCGAACTGGCGCGGCACGTCGCCGGAGGACCTGGTGAAGGAATCGCTGGCGAAGGTCCGGGAACGCCTGGAATCCCAGGACCTGGGCACGGAACTGAAGTTCATGGCCGATATCCGCGAAGCCGTCCCCGCGGACATGCAAACCTTCTGGGACATGACGATTTCCGCGTATTGGGGCTGGAGCTGCTGGGATGCCCGCGAGGGCCAGTTCCACTCCGCGCAAGGTGCCGGCGGGCTGGGTTACGGCTTCCCGGCAGCAATCGGCGCGGCAGTGGGACTGGAAACGGTGGGCAAGCCGGGCCGGGTACTTGCGGTATCCGGCGACGGCTCATCGATGTACTCCATCTCCGAGCTGGCCACCGCGAAGCAGCACAACGTCCCGGTCACCTGGCTGATTGTGGACGACGGCGGCTACGGCATCCTGCGCGAATACATGGTGGGCGCGTTCGGCAAGGCCACCGCCACCGAACTCGCCCGGCCGGATTTCGTCAAGCTCGCCGAAGCGTTCGGTGTGCCTGCCACAAAAGTGGCCCCCGAGCACGTGGGGGAGGCGCTGAAGGCGGGCTTCGCTGCCGACGGGCCCAACGTCGTCGTGGTGGAAACGCTCCTGAAGATGTTCGCGCCCACCCACTTGCCCGGATAACTGCTCCGGTCTTGCACCAGAACCGGGACAGTAAAAGGCCCCGCAGCACGAGTCAGTGTTGCGGGGCCTTTTTGGCAACCCCTCCGCCTGATGGGGGACAAGCGGAGCAGCTGAAACCAGAGTAATAGAAAGCATGCTTACGTTTCAAGCTGTGGCTGCGACGGATCTGTTCGCGGGGAGTTATGCCCCCCCTTCTGCGAGCCCTGGCCCCCCACACCTGCACTTAGTTTCCCAAGGCAACCAAATGGGGATATAGTTGCTTCAGGCAAACAAGTAAGGAGTGCCTGAAGCCATGGCAGTAGCACCGGATACGGCAGCGGATCTCGTCTACCAGATCTTCAATCTCCAGCGCGCAGTGCGGTGCATAGCCACTGCCAGCGTCCGTGGGCAGGACACCGGAGTAGCGCTCCAGGGTGTCCTGCGCTTCGTGGGGG
The DNA here is from genome assembly GCA_046717065.1 of Arthrobacter sp. Taxonomy (GTDB): domain Bacteria; phylum Actinomycetota; class Actinomycetes; order Actinomycetales; family Micrococcaceae; genus Arthrobacter. Next base: position 34,194 of record JBKJVX010000122.1, read on the forward strand.
AGGGGGAGTCCCGGGCCACCAGGCTCGCCGAACGGCTGGGCGTCAGCGCCCCGGTCCTCAGCCGGCACATCGCGGACCTGGAAGAGCATGGCCTGGTGATCCGCAGGCAGGATCCCGACGATGGCCGGGCCCAGTTGGTTGCCCTCACACCCTTGGGAGCGGAGAAACTCCGCTCCATCGAGGAGCAGCGAGCGGCGGCCCTGCAGGACTACCTGCGCGACTGGAGCGAGGAAGACGCCGGCAACACGGCAAAAATCCTGCACAAGCTCACCGACTCACTTAAGCACTCAGCCCGGGCAAAGGCGGCCGGCACCATCACAACCCACACCTCATAGGAGCTGAACCCGATGGCAACCCACATTGCGGCAAGCCAAACCGCCGCCCCGGCGAAAATATCCACCGCACCGGCGGGGGCACCGCCCGAAATGTCCCACCGCCAGATCATGGAAGCCCTCACCGGACTCCTCGCCGCCTTCTTTACCGCGATCCTCAGCAGCACCATCGTGGCCAACGCGCTGCCCACCATCATGTCCGACCTGCACGGAACCCAGACAGACTTCGCCTGGGTCATCACCGCTGCGCTGCTGGCCAACGCCGCCACCACGCCGATCTGGGGCAAGCTCGCCGACCTCTTCAACAAAAAGGTCCTGGTCCAGCTGAGCATCGTCATCTTCGTGGCCGGCTCCGTGATGGCCGGCCTGTCCGAAACCATCCCGCTGCTCCTTGGGGCCCGGGTGATCCAGGGCGTCGCCATGGGCGGCCTCACCGCCCTTGCCCAAGCCATCATCGGCACCATGATCCCGCCGCGCGACCGCGGAAAGTACTCCGGCTACATGGGCGCAGTGATGGCAGTCGGCACCGCCGGCGGCCCCCTGCTTGGCGGCTTCATCGTCGACAGCCCCCTGGGCTGGCGCTGGACCTTCTTCGTCTGCGTGCCGCTCGCCGTCGTCGCACTGATCCTGCTGCAGGTCACCCTCAAAATCAGCCACGTCCGCCGGCCCGCCAAGATCGACTGGCTCGGTTCCATCCTGCTCACGTCCGGTGTGAGCCTGCTCCTGATCTGGGTCTCGTTCGCCGGCAACCCCGCCTACTACGACTGGGTTTCCTGGCAGTCCGGCCTGATGGTGGGCGGCGGCATCGTCCTGCTGGCGCTGCTGGTCCTAGTGGAATCCAAGGTTGAGCAGCCCATCATCCCGCTGAAGATCATCTCTGAGCGCACCACGGCACTGGCCATCATCGCTTCGGTGGCGGTGGGCATCGCGATGTTCGGCTCGTCCACGTTCCTGGGCCAGTACTTCCAGGTGGCCCGCGGCGCGACCCCCACCGAGGCAGGGCTCCTCACGCTGCCAATGATCGCCGGAAACCTGACCGGCTCCGTGGCATCCGGCCTGCTGATCAGCCGGACAGGCAAATGGAAGGGCTACCTGATCGCAGGCTCCATCCTGCTGATCGGCGGACTGGGACTGGCCGGAACCATGGACCACACAACCGAGCTGTGGCACGCCGGCGTCTTCACCGCGGTGCTCGGCCTGGGATTGGGCATGCTGATGCAGAACCTCGTCCTGGCCGTGCAGAACACGGTCCGTGCCGCGGACATTGGAACGGCCAGCGCCTCGGTAGCGTTCTTCCGGTCCGTGGGTGGCGCCATCGGCGTCTCCGTGCTGGGCGCCATCCTGGCCAACAGGGTCAGCGAGCTTGCCACCAAGGGCCTCGCAGCGGCCGGTATCCCGGTGCAGGGCGGCGCGGCCGGCTCCAGCATGGACCTGGCACACATGCCGGAACCGGTGCGGGACATCATGCGCGCCGCCTACGGAGATGCCACCGCGGAAGTCTTCCTGATCTCCGCGGCGGCGACCGTCGTCGCGCTGGTATCGGTGCTGTTCATCAAGGAAAAGCCGTTGCGGCGCACCGTTGACATCCAGCCTGCGCAGGAGCCGGCCCGGCAGAAGGAAAGCGCGACGGCGGAGCCCGCCTCCGCTGCCCGGTAAGCCATAGGCACTACTCCTCCCGGATGATCTTTCGCCGGGCTGTTTCACCCCCGGAAGGAGTTTCGTAGAGTGGGAAGGCTAAGGATGTCAGCCCCGGCTGGTACTACTTAACCCTCACCACTTCGCGAACTCTTCTAAGGACCCGTGGGCATGCTCCTTACCCTCATACGGCGGTTTTCCAGGCCGTACATGCCATACATCGTGGCCGTCATCGTCTTCCAGCTGGCGTCTACCATCGCTGCGCTGTACCTCCCCAGCCTGAACGCCCAGATCATCGACGAGGGGGTATCCCGCGGGGACACCGACTTCATCTGGCGCACAGGCGGGGTGATGCTCCTCGTCGCCTTCATCCAGGTGGGAACGGCGATCGCCGGCGTGTACTACGGCTCCAAGACGGCCATGGCCGTAGGGCGCGACCTTCGGCGCGGGGTTTTCCGCAAAGTCACCAGCTTCTCGGCCAAGGACGTCAACACCTTCGGTGCGCCCACCCTGATCACGCGCGGCACCAATGACGTCCAGCAGGTCCAGATGCTGGTGCTGATGGGGCTGAACTTCATGGTGGCCACTCCCATCATGTGTATCGGCGGCATCATCATGGCCCTGCGGGAGGACATCAACCTGTCCTGGCTGGTCTGGGTCTCCGTCCCCGTCCTGGTGGTGGTGGTGGGTTACCTGGTGGTCCGGCTGATGCCGCTCTTCCGCGCCATGCAGAAGAAGATCGACCGCATCAACGGGGTCCTGCGCGAACAGATCATCGGCATCAGGGTGGTGCGGGCCTTTGTCCGCGAACCCTTTGAGACTGAGCGGTTCGGCGAAGCCAACAAGGACCTCACTGATGTATCCCTTAAGATCGGCGCCCTGTTTGTCCTGATGTTCCCGGCCATCGGCATGATCCTGCACCTGTCCACCGCCGCCGTGCTGTGGTTCGGCGGGCAGCGCGTGGATTCGGGCGAGATGCAGGTGGGGGCACTGACAGCGTTCCTCCAGTACCTGCTGCAGATCCTCGTGGCCGTCATGATGGGCACCTTTATGGCCATGATGATTCCGCGCGCCTCCGTGTGCGCGGACCGCATCGGCGAGGTGCTCGACGTCGAACCCTCCATCCACGATCCCGAACGGCCGGAAACCCCGGCTGCACTGGCCGGCGTGGTGGAGTACCGGAACGTTACCTTCGCATACCCGGGCGCGGAGTCGCCGGTGCTGAGCAACATCAGCTTCACCGCCAAGCCGGGCCAGACCATCGCGATCATCGGTTCCACGGGTGCAGGGAAGACGTCCCTGCTGTCCCTGCTGCCGCGCCTCTACGACATCGCCGAGGGCGAAGTGCTCCTGGACGGGGTGTCCGTCAACAACCTGGACCGCGCGGAGATCACCAGGCGCGTGGCACTGGTCCCGCAGCGGCCCTACCTCTTCTCCGGCACCATCGAACACAACCTGCGGTTTGGAAAGACCGAAGCCACTGACCACGAGCTCTGGGACGCACTCGACGTGGCACAGGGTGCCGACTTTGTCCGGGACAAGAAGAACGGGCTGGACTCCCGTATTTCGCAGGGCGGGACCAACGTCTCCGGCGGCCAGCGGCAGCGCCTCTGCATCGCCCGCGCACTGGTCACCAAGCCCCGGGTCTACCTCTTTGATGACTCCTTTTCCGCCCTTGACGTCGCCACTGACGCCCGCCTCCGGGCTGCGCTCAAGCGCACCACTGCGGACGCCACGGTCATCATCGTGGCCCAGCGCATTTCCACCATCACCGAAGCGGACCAGATCCTGGTCCTGGACAACGGCCGCATCGTGGACCGCGGAACGCATGAGGAACTCCTGGAAACCTCGCCCACCTACCAGGAAATTGTTGAATCCCAGCTGAGCGTGGAGGAAATGGCATGAGCCCCCGCAAGAGAGACTCCACCGACATGAAAGAGACAACAGGCTCCCAGGACCACGCTGACTCGGGCCTGGTGGAGGCCGGCGCGGTTGAGGACGAGGAATTCTTCGAAGAGGAATACAAGCCTTCCGAAGCCGACGGAGACATGTTCGGCGGCATGCCGGCGAAGAAGGCCGAACACTTCTGGCCGTCCGCCAAGCGGCTGATGGGGCTGCTGAAGCCAGAGGCTGCGGGCATCTACGCCGTGGTTGCGATGGTGGTGGTCGCGGTGGTCCTGAACGTTATTGCCCCCAAGATCCTGGGCCAGGCGATGGACGTGATCTTCGGCGGAGTGGTTGGCAAGCAACTCCCGGCAGGCGCCAGCAAGGAAGAGTTCGTGGCCGGACTGCGCCAGCAGGGGCAGGACAACTTCGCAGACATGATCTCCAAAATGGAACTGGTGCCCGGAATCGGCATCGACTTCCAAAAGCTGTCCTTCCTTATTGCCGTGGTGCTGCTGATGTACTTCGTTGCCAACATCTTCCTGTGGCTGCAGGGCTACGTTCTGAACCGCATCGTGATGAAGGTTATCCGCAGGCTTCGCGATGACACCGAAAAGAAGCTCAACACGCTTCCCCTGAACTACTTTGACACCCGCCAGCGCGGCGACGTCCTCTCCCGGGTGACAAACGACGTCGACAACATCCAGCAGGCGCTGCAGCAGGCGTTCGCCCAGCTGATCAACTCGCTGCTGACGGTCATCGGCATTGTGATCATGATGTTCATCGTCTCCTGGCAGCTGGCCCTCATTGCCCTGGTGGCGCTTCCGCTGTCCGGCGTCGCTGCCGGGATCATCGGCTCGCGCAGCCAGAAGCTCTTTGCAGCGCAGTGGAAAAACACAGGTGCTTTGAACGGCCAGATTGAGGAATCGTTCTCCGGCCATGACCTGGTGCGGGTCTTCGGCCGGGACGCAGACATGCTGGAACGGTTCGAGGAACGCAACGAGGCCCTGTACAAGGCCAGCTTCGGGGCGCAGTTTGTCTCGGGCATCATCTTCCCGGTGATGCAGTTCGTCTCCTACCTCAGCTACGTGGGCATTGCCGTTGTCGGTGGCCTCCGGGTAGCCTCGGGTTCCATGTCCCTGGGCGATGCCACAGCCTTCATCCAGTACTCCCGCGAATTCACGCAGCCGCTTGGCCAGATGGCGGGCATGGCCAACATGCTCCAGTCCGGCGTGGCATCCTCCGAGCGCGTGTTCGAATTCCTGGATGCCGAAGAACAGGACGCCGAGACGGCCACGGAACACCTTCCGGCCAAGACGGACGGGCACGTCGAGTTCAAGAACGTCACGTTCAGCTACACCGAAGACAAGAAGCTGATCGAAGACCTGTCCTTCACGGCGGAACCGGGAAATACCGTGGCCATTGTTGGGCCCACCGGAGCCGGGAAGACCACCCTGGTCAACCTGGTGATGCGCTTCTACGAGCTCAACTCCGGATCCATCACACTGGACGGAGTGGACATCACCCACCTCAGCCGGTCCGAACTCCGCTCCAAGGTGGGTATGGTGCTCCAGGACGCCTGGCTGTTCGGCGGCTCCATCTACGACAACATCCGCTACGGCAACCTGGACGCCACCGAGGAGCAGGTCATGGCCGCGGCCAAAGCCACCTTCGTGGACCGCTTTGTCCGCGCCCTGCCTGAGGGCTACGACACCGTGATTGATGAGGAAGGCAACAACGTCAGTGCCGGCGAAAAGCAGCTCATCACCATCGCCCGCGCCTTCGTGGCCAATCCGTCGCTGCTGATCCTCGATGAGGCCACCAGCTCCGTTGACACCCGCACTGAGCTGCTGGTGCAGAAGGCGATGGCAGCGCTCCGTACGGACCGCACCAGCTTTGTGATCGCGCACCGGCTTTCCACTATCCGTGACGCCGACACCATCCTGGTGATGGAGAACGGCAGGATCGTGGAGCAGGGGAACCACAAGGTCCTCCTCGCTGCGGAAGGCGCCTACTACCGGCTGTACATGTCCCAGTTCGCCGGTGCGGACGCCGGGGAACTGCCGGTGGATGATTCGACGGCGGTGCACAGCTGAGCGCGCAGGAGGCCCCGGTGCAGGAGAACGCCTCATTGCCGGAAGGCGGCGGGGCGGGGCAGGACGGCACAACGCGGCAGGACGGCACGGCGCAGCAGGACGGCACGGCGCGGCAGGACGCGCAGTTGAAGCCGCTGAGCGAGGGCGGCCGGCGGATCGAGGTCCTGGTTCCCATGCGGTGGGGCGACATGGACGCGTATGGGCACATCAACAACGTGCAGATCGTCCGGATGCTTGAGGAAGCGCGAATTGCCGCTTTCGGACCGCCGCGGGGAGCAGGGCTGCCCGGCATCGAGCCGCACGTCTCCCTCTTCAACGACGTCCCGGAGGGAACCATGGCGTTGGTGGTGGACCATAAGATCCGCTACGTCAGGACGCTGGAGTACCGGAACGTCCCTGCCGTGGTCCTAGTGTGGATCGGCGCAGTCAAGGGAGCCAGCTTCGATATCCACTACCTGGTCCAGGACCCGGTCACTCGGGAGGACTGCGTCAAGGCCAGCAGCCATTTGGCGTTCGTGCACGAAGCCACGGGGCGGGTGCAGCGCCTCACGCCTGAACAAAAGGAACGGCTGGCACCATTCACAGCGTGAGCGGAAGATGCATGCGCTCCGGAAGGTGCAGCCCGTTGCGCAGGAGCGGCCTGCATCGGAAACTAAGAACCCCAACCAATGAGGAGTAGGCATGGCCCAGAAAAAGACCTGGAAGGAAATGTCCCCGTCCGCAAAGGCCGGCACCATACTGGTGGCCATCGCACAGGTGTCCCTGTTGGTGGCGGCGCAGCGGGACATTTCAAAGCGCCCGGCAGCGATGATCAACGGTCCCAAGGCTGCCTGGCGGGCGGCATCGTTCATCAACTTTATTGGACCGGTGGGCTACTTTACGTTCGGCCGGAAGAAGCCGGTCGCTTAGCCACCGAAGAATCACGGGGCACAGCGGCTCTGAGCGCCCATCCAGCTTCACCCTGTAAATTTGAGTCCATGACCCCCGCCTCCACTGCTGCCATGCCCCGTGCCCTCGGTGTCTCCCGGGAAATTGAGGAGGCTGCGTGGTTCGTGCTCGGCCCCGGGCTCCTCGGGAAGCCGTCTGCGCTGGATGGACGCACCATGACCTGGACGTCGGAGGCGGCGGCGGAGCTCCTGGACAGGCTGGAACGGGGTACCCCGGATCCGAAGGCACCCATGATGACCAACCTTCGGCAGAACCTCGAGGGCGCGTCCCGGGAAGCGAAGCAGCTGGCCGTGGAACTGCTGTTCCTGCAGTCACTGCCCCTTGCCCACGAGGTGAAGTCGCTGAAGGTCAAGCGCGCCCGTGTGGCCGAGGCCGCCTCCTGGCTCGAGCCTCCGCTGGAGCTGCCCGAGGAGCTGTACCAGGGCCTCACCGACCACGGCGTCATCCGCGACCGGACCGCCGAGTTCAACTGGACCATCTGGGACCACCTGAAATGGCTCTGCCGTTTTGTGCAGCAGGTGGACCAGCAGACGACGGCGGACATTGCCGAAGCCCTGCAGGACCCGCTGAAGTTCCACCGCCTCGCCGCCGCCACCGCGGGGGACCAGCCCGCCATCCGCCGCAGCATCGAATTCCTCACCTGGCCCAGCTACTTCGAGCCCGTGGTGGCGGACGTGGAGCGCCAGGAAATCCGCGATGCCTTCGCCTCGCTGGTGGGGGGCGCAAAAGGCGATGCGGAAGAGGACATCACCGCAGACATCCACCGCATCCGCCTGCACCTTGACGAGCAGGCCGGGCAACGCATCGACTGGTTTGCCCGCCAGCTGGTCAGCCAGTGGCGCAAGGTAGGGGACCCCGGGCGCCGGGCTTGGCTGCTGCGCACGCACAGCGACAACACCGAGCTGCTCACCGCCTGGCAGGGCGAGGAAAAAGTGACGCTCGACGTCGAACATCTCCGCCTGCTGGGCCCCGGCGTCACGGCGGGGGTGGTCCAGCATGCCGTGGACGAGGACTACAAGCACCTCGGCTATGTGGAGCGCGAGGACACCAAGACCGCTGTCTTTGCGTTCCTGACCGTGATGAAGCCCGGGGACCTGGCGCTTTACCAGCACGCCGGAAAGGTGCGGCTCGGCGTCGTACTGGGGGAGCCCGAACACAACGAGGACAACCGGCGGCTGCGCCGGAAGGTCCGCTGGTTCGACGAAGGCCACGCCACTACCAGCCTTCCCCGCCACGTGCAGCGGCAGCTGGCCACACCCGGGATCGTTGTTGATCTGACCAGGGTGGTGCAGGCCCTGCAGGGGCTGCTGCCGGCAGAAGCGGAAACAGAGCCCGACGGCGATGCTGAAGCGGCCGCCGTCGTCCCTCCCGTCCAGGAAGGCTTCCGTCCGCTGACGCGCGAGTTCGCGGATTCCCTGCACATGGAACTGGAGCCGCTCCAGGAGATCGCCGAACTGCTGGAGGAGAACCGGCAGCTGGTGTTGTACGGTCCGCCGGGCACCGGCAAGACCTACCTGGCGAAGCACCTCGCGGCGGAGTTGGCGGATGACACCACGGACGAGCGGGTCAAACTGGTCCAGTTCCACCCTTCGTA